>NZ_QTPQ01000002.1:0-351486 GCF_003853425.1 Burkholderia sp. Bp9140 | reverse complement strand
CCGGGTGCTCGCGGCCGGTCGCGACCGTCCGGCCGTTGGGGCCCTAGGTGCCGTCTGGGCCCGCGTGGCCGGTGGTTCCCGAGGTACCGGAAGTGCCCGAGGTGCCGGAAGTACCCGAAGTGCCGGAAGTACCCGAAGTCCCGGAAGTCCCCGAAGTCCCCGAACCACCGTTGGGGGACGCGCCCGACGAGCCGCCGCCCGAAGTGCCCGAAGTGCCGGACGTTCCCGACGTGCTCGGCTTGACCGACGGCGTGACCGGCCCGTCGACCGAGCCGCAGCCATAGAGTGTGACGAGCGACAAGACGGCCAGCGATACCGTCGTTTTCTTGAAGTAATGGTGCATGGGTGGCCTCGACATTGAAAGTGTGTCCAGGTCACAACTGCAAATTCCGCGCCATGAAATGTTCCGCGCAACGCCTCCGCGTTTTGTTGCGGAAATCAGGAATATCGGCGCGAATTAAACGGACGAATGGCGGTTTCGCGAGGCGGGCGCGCCGGGCGGGCCGGCGTGCTCGTGGCGATGTTCCCGCAAGGCGCCGTAACGCCGCGTCCGATGTTACGTAGCGTTCGACCCGGCGTTCGGCGGGTGACGCAACCGGCCGCGACCCGAGGGCTGCGTCTTTGACGAAACGCCCGCGCACCGTGAACATGACGCAAACCCACCCGGCCGCGGGCGACGCCGAAGCGGCCACGACTTCAGACAGGACACCGACATGAGCGAACACGACAGGGAACAGGGCAAGGCGCGACGCACCGACGTGATGGGCGAGGCGTTCGTCGAGCGCGCGATGCGCGACCTCGACGGTTTTTCGCGTCCGCTGCAGAACTGGCTGAACGAACACGCGTGGGGCAGCACCTGGCAGCGTGGCGGAATCGACCTGAAGACGCGCAGCCTCTGCACCTGCGCGATGCTGGCGGCGCTCGGCCGCGGCACGGAGCTGAAGGGCCACGTGCGGGGCGCGCTCAACAACGGCGCGAGTCTCGTCGAGATCCGCGAGGTGCTGCTGCACAGCGCGCTGTACGCGGGCGCGCCAGCCGCGGTGGAAGCGTTCCGCAGCGCGCGCGAGGTGATCACGGAACTCGGGCTGACGCTGCCCGACGACGAAGCCTGACCGGCGCGCCGTGACCGGTGGCCGCGCCGCGGCCCCGGGGCGCCGCCATCATCCGCGCGACTGCCCCGTCCACCCGATCACGATCCATGCTCGACGTGCGCGCCCTGCGCCGGCACATCGACCGGCGCGGCGGCGACGTCGAGCAGCCAGTCCGCCGTTGCGTCCGGAATCGTGACCGGCAGCATGTGTCCGCCTTCGACGACCGTCAGCCGCACGCGCGCCGACTTCTTCGCCAGCGCCTCGCCGTGCGTGCGCCAGTTCAGGATCGGATCGGCGCGGCCGTACAGCACGTCGACCGGCAGCGAGAGGTCCGCGTAGCGGCGCTCCATCGCGGGCAGGTCGACGGGCGCCGACAGCAGGTCCGTCGCGGTCGCATAGAACACATGCGGGCGCAGCCCGAGCAATCCGCCGCCCTTGACCGGGAAGTCGCGCGGCACGGCTTCCGGCGCGAACACCTGGGTGACGGCCTTGCGGCCGGTGAGGATCGTCAGCGGGATCGCGAAGGTCCACGACACGAAGCGGCGCACCAGCGGCGACGGCAGCATCAGCGGCTTGAACGGCGCCGGCGGCTCGGTCTGCTCGTGCGACAGCGGCGCGATCAGCGCGAGCCGGCTCACGCGCTCCGGGTGGTTGAGGCCGACCGCGAGCGCGATCGCGCCGCCGAGCGAGTGGCCGACGAGCACCGGCCGGTCGAGCTTCAGCGCGTCGAGGAACGCGGCGATCGTGCGGGCCTGCGCGAATACGTTCGCCTGCGAACCGGCGCCGCGCAGCGAGCGGCCGGCGCCGGGCCGGTCGACGAGGATCACGCGATGATGCTGCGCGAGCCGCGTGAGCGGCAGGTACGCGAAGTTGCGCCACTGCCCGGCGAGCCCGTGCACGAACACGAGCGGCGGGCCGCTGCCGTACTCGACGTAGTGGATGCGATCGCCGCCGATGTCGACGAAGCGGCCTTCGGGCGGAAACGCGCGCGTCACGCGGCGCGCGATGTAGCCGGAAAACAGCGCGAGCGCGGCGAGCACCGCGACGACGCCGAGCAGCACGTTCTGGATCAGATGAAGCGTAGGGCTCATGTCGGCCTCAACGGGTTTCGAGTACGGGTTCGGCAACCGGCGCGGCGGTCGGGCCGGCTTGCGCGCGGCGTTCGAACCGCATCGCCGAATCGGCGAGCCCGCTGAACTTCAGCGACGCGAGATCGAGCACGTAGTTCTGGTGGAATTTCCAGGGCTTGCGGTGCCCCTGCTTCGGCAGGATGCCGGCCGCGCGCTGGATGTAGCCCGAGCTCAGGTTCACCGCCGGCACGTCGCCGAGATCGCCGGCGCCGAGCCGCGGCACGCAGGTGTCGTAGCCGTTCGCGCGCATGTGGTTGAGCAGCCGGCACACGTAGCGCGCGATCAGCTCGGCCTTCAGCGTCCACGACGCGTTCGTGTAGCCGAACGACGACGCGAGGTTCGGCACGTCGCTGTACATCATTCCTTTATAGGACACGGTCTGCGGCAGGTCGACCGCGCGGCCGTCCACCGTGACGCGCGCGCCGCCGAGCATTTTCACCTTCAGCCCGGTCGCGGTGACGATCACGTCCGCGTCGAGCTGCTGGCCGCTCTTCAGCTTCAGGCCGGTCGGCGTGAAGCGCTCGATCTCGTCGGTGACGATCGACGCGCGGCCCGCGCGGATCGACTTGAACAGGTCGCCGTTCGGCACGAGGCACACGCGCTGGTCCCACGGCATGTAGCGCGGCGTCAGATGCTTCGCGACGTCGAAGCCGGGGCCGAGCTGCCTGCCTGCCGCGCGGATGATGAACTGCTTCGTCCGCTCGGGCTTGCGGCGCGACACGTTGTACAGGTACATCGTCAGCAGCACGTTCTTCACGCGCACGAGCCGGTGCGCGAGCCGCGACGGCAGCACGCGGCGCAACGCGTTCGCGATCCTGTCGCGCGCGGGCAGCGACACGATGTAGGTCGGCGAGCGCTGCAGCATCGTCACGTGCTGCGCCTCGGCCGCCATCGACGGCACCAGCGTGACCGCCGTCGCGCCGCTGCCGATCACGACGACGCGCCGGTTCGCGTACGCGAGGTCCTTCGGCCAGTGCTGCGGATGCACGATGCGGCCTTCGAACGCGTCCATGCCGGCCCAGTCGGGCAGGTAGCCGCCGTCGTAGTCGTAATAGCCGCTGCACATGTAGAGGAAGCGGCACGTGTAGACAAGCGTGTCGACCGCGCCGTCCCGCGTGCGCTCGACGCGCACCGTCCAGCGCGCCTGGTTCGAGTCCCAGTCGGCCGCGACCACCTTCCGGCCGTAGCGGATCGTCTTGTCGATGCCGTACGCGCGTGCGGTGTCGCGGATGTAGTCGAGGATCGTCTGGCCGTCCGAGATCGCCTTGTCGCTGTGCCACGGGCGGAAGCTGTAGCCGAGCGTGAACATGTCGGAATCCGAACGGATGCCGGGATAGCGGAACAGGTCCCAGGTGCCGCCGATCGTGTCGCGCGCCTCGACGATCGCGACGCGCGCATAGGGGCAGCGCTTTTTCAGGTGGTACGCGGCGCCGATGCCGGACAGGCCGGCGCCGACGATCAGCACGTCGAGGTCGTGGCCGTCGTCGCAGGCGGACGGCGCGTCGCGCCGGTCGGTCGTTGTCGAGGTCATGCCGGGTCCTTGGTCGGTGTGGCCGGCAGCGCGGCCGACGGGTGCGCGCGTTCTCCCGCGGGGACTTCCTTCGGGCGCAGGTTGCGTGCGCGGGCGCGGCGCACGTGGCGCAGCATCAGCCGCTGGTAGCCGGCGCCGAGCAGGCGCGCGAGCTTGTCGAGGCGGCGCGCATCGGCGCCGACCAGCACGCGGCGCGCATTGCGCTCGACACCGGCGAGAATCTGCCGCGCGGCGTCGTCGGCCGTCGTCGCGTTGATCAGGCGGTTCGCCTGGCGGCGGTGGGTCGCTTCGTCCTGGCCGGTGAGCGCGTGAATGCTGGTGTCGACGCGGCTCGCGTCGACGATGTGGGTCGCGACGCCGCCCGGATGCACGCAGGTCGCGCTGACCGGCGCGCCGTCGAGTTCGAGCTCCATCCGCAGCGCCTCGGTGAAGCCGCGCACCGCGAACTTGGTCGCGTTGTACGCGCTTTGCGTCGGCATCGCGATGAGCCCGAACAGGCTCGACGTGTTGATCACGTGCCCGTCGCCCGACGCGCGCAGATGCGGCAGGAACGCCTGCGTGCCGTGCACGACGCCCCAGAAGTTGATGCCGACGATCCATTCGAGATCGGCGATCCGCGCGGTCTCGGCGCTCGCGGCCAGCGACACGCCCGCGTTGTTGAAGACCAGGTTGACCTTGCCGTGTTCGGCGCGCACGAAGTCGGCCCACGTGAACACCGCGTCGCGGTCGGCGACGTCGAGCCGCCGCGTGCTCGTGCGCACGCCGTGCTTCGCGCACGCGGCCGCCGTGCCGGCGAGCCCGGCATCGTTGACGTCGGCGAGCGCGACCTCGCAGCCGCGCCGCGCGAGCTCGACCGCGAGGCTGCGGCCCATGCCCGAACCGGCGCCCGTGATCGCGGCGACCTTGCCGGAAAAACCCTTCATCGTCGTTCCTCCCGTTCCGCTTGCGCCGCGCCGGCGGCGCGCTTATTGTGGTGTTGTTCGTCACCACTTTAGTTTTCGGGTGTCCTGATGTCAAATAGCGAAATGGAGAAAGCACTCGAAACGGAAAAACGGGGGCGGGCGTACGGCGGTGTCGCGCCCGAGGTACGGGCCGCCGAGCGGCGCGACGCGCTGATCCGCGCGGCGACGCGCGTGTTCGGCACGGTCGGCTTCCGCAAGGCGACCGTGCGGTCGATCTGCCAGGAGGCGAAGCTCAACGACCGCTATTTCTATGCGGCGTTCGACAGCACCGAGGATCTGCTGCGCTGCACCTACCTGCATCACGCGCAGCAACTGCACGAAGCGGTCGCGCGCGCGGCGGCCGAGCGCGGCGGCGACCTGCGCGAGCGCGTCGACGCGGGGCTCGCGGCGTTCTTCGCCTTCCTGCGCGACCCGTGCGCGGCGCGCGTGCTGCTGCTCGAGGTGATGGGCGTGAGCGCGGATACCGACATGACGTACCAGCGGATGCTGATCGACTTCGGCAAGCTGATCATGGCGATCGGCGCGGCGCGCGAGGCCGTGACAGCCGCCGAGCGTACCGAACAGCGGCTCGTCGGGCTCGCGCTGGTCGGCGCGATGACGAACGTCGGCGCGGCGTGGCTGCTGACCGGGTATCGCGATCCGGAGGCGCAGATGGTCGCGAGTTGCAGGAAGGTGCTGCTGGGGACGTTGCGGGAAGCGGGGTAGCGCACGGCAAGCGGGTGGCGCCGCCGCAGCCAGGAGGCGGCGACATGCCGACTGGCGCGACCCGTAACCGGCCGCGTTGCGCAGCGCCCCGGACGCTTCAACCCGCCGGGCGTTTCGATCGCGCCGTGCGCGCCGGTGCCGCTGGCCCCGTATCCCCGATCCTCGCCTTCATCGCGTCGATGAACGCGCGCACCTTCGGCGACGGCAACCGCGTCGACGGATACACCGCATGAATCCCGGCCCGCGCCGAGCGCCAGGCGGGCAGCAGCCGGACCAGCCGGCCGGCCGCGACGTCCTCCGCGATCGAGAAATCCGTCAGGAGCCCGAAGCCGCCGCCCGCGAGCGCGATCGCGCGGCAGGCCGTCGCGGTGTTCGACACGACCGGCGCGACGCAGCGCACCGATGCATGGCCGCCGCTCGTATCGTCGAGTTCGAGCGTATGCGGGCGCGACAGCGTCGACAGCATCACGAACGGCAGCGCGGCGAGCGCGTCCGGGTCGCGCGGCAGGCCGTGCCGCGCGACGAATGCGGGGCTTGCGACCAGCCATTTCTCGTATTCGCCGAGCTGCACCGCGCGATAGTTCGAATCCGCGAGGCGGCCGATGCGGATCGCGACGTCGAGATTGTCCGCGACGAGATCGACGATGCGGTCGTTCGCGATCAGTTCGACGTCGAGCCCCGGATGCGCGTCGCGCAGCGCGACGACGGCCGGCGCGACGACCAGCGCGCCGTAGTCGATCGGCACGCTCACGCGCAGCGTGCCGCGCAGCGGTCCCGTATCGGACGATACCGCGTCGAGCGCACTTTCGGTCGCACGCACGATGTCGCGGCACGCGGCGTAGAACGCGCGCCCCGCATCGGTCACGCTCAGCCGCCGCGTGGTGCGTACCAGCAGGTTCGCGCCGACTTCGGATTCGAGGCGCTGCATGTGCGTGCTGACGACCGTCTTCGCGAGCCCGAGCCGTTCGGCCGCGGCCGTCAGCGAGCCGGCATCGACCACCGCGACGAAGATCGCCAGCCGGTTCAGGTTCACGTCGCGCAGATCGGCCATCGTCGATTGTCCTATGGAAGAGGAGAATGTTTCATCGATTATCCGTCTTCTGGGTGTGAACGGCGAGCGCTACGCTGGGGCCGTTCGTCGCCGATTCCCGGCGGCGCGAGATCCAGGAGCCTTTCCATGCCAGCCGCCAGCAAGCCTGCCCGTCCGGTTCGTGTCTATTCGTTCCCGCTGTCCGGGCACGCGCATCGCGTCCGGCTGTTCCTGTCGCTGCTCGGGCTGCCGTTCGATATCGTCGACGTCGACCTCGCGGCCGGCGCGCAGCGCAAACCCGCGTTCCTCGCACTCAATCCGCTCGGCCAGGTGCCGGTGATCGACGACGACGGCACCGTGCTCGCCGATTCGAACGCGATCCTCGTCTATCTCGCGAAGCGCTACGGCGACGCGCACTGGCTGCCCGACGATGCCGCCGGCGCGGCGACCGTGCAGCGCTGGCTGTCGTACGCGGCCGGGCCGATCGCATCGGGGCCGGCGGCCGCGCGGCTCGTCACCGTGTTCAGCGCGCCGCTCGATCACGACACGGCCAAGCGCACCGCCGCGAAGGTGCTCGCCGTGATCGACGGCGAGCTCGCCGGCAAGCCGTTCGCCGCCGGCGCGCAGCCGACGATCGCCGACATCGCCGCCTACACGTACATCGCGCACGCGCCGGAAGGCGGCGTGTCGCTCGAACCGTATCCGCACGTGCGCGCGTGGCTCGCGCGCGTCGAGGCGCTGCCTGGCTTCGTCGGCATGCAGCCGACCCGCGCCGGCCTGCTTGCCGCCTGACGCGCGGCCACGCTTTTACCGGGAGAACGCGATGACCGCGCCGACCGCCGCCGTACCGGGCTGGGAACTCGACGTTGCGCCGTTTCATGCGGGCGAGCTCGCCGTGCAGCAGCGCGCGGGCGTGACGGAGGCCGCGGGCGCGGCCGGCCGGCGCGGGATCCGCCGTTTCATGCCGGACCAGCACCGGACGTTTTTTGCGCAGCTGCCGTTCTTCGTGCTCGGCGGTGTCGATGCGCACGGCCAGCCGTGGGCGACGCTGCGGGTCGGGATGCCCGGCTTCGTGACGACGCCGGACGCGCGCACGCTGCGCATCGGCGGCGATGCGCTGCCCGGCGATCCGCTGGCCGGCGCGTGGCGGCCGGGTGCGCCGCTCGGCGGGCTCGGGATCGAGTTCGACACGCGCCGGCGCAATCGGGTGAACGGCGTCGTGCGTGCGGTCGACGGCGGCGCGCTGACGATCGCGGTCGAGCAGAGCTTCGGCAACTGCGCGAAGTACATTCAGGGCCGCAAACCCGCGTGCGTGCCGCGTGAAGGCGATGCGTCCATCGAGGCCGACGTGTCGGACCGGTTGAGCGACGCGGATCGCGCGCTGCTGGCGCAGGCCGATACGTTCTTCGTCGCGAGCGCGAACACGTCGGCCGGCGCGGGTGCCGCGCGCGGTGCGGACGTGTCGCATCGCGGCGGCATGCCGGGCTTCGTGCGCGTCGACGACGCGCGCACGCTGACGACGCCGGATTTCAGCGGCAACCGCTTCTTCAACACGCTCGGCAACCTGCAGCACGATCCGCGCGCGGGGCTGCTGTTCGTCGATTTCGACAGCGGCGACCTGCTGTATGTCGCCGCGGAGGCGGAGATCGTGTGGGACGGGCCGCTCGTCGCGTCGTTCGACGGCGCGCAGCGGGTCGTGCGGTTTCATGTGCGTGAAGTGCGGCGCACCCGGGGCGTGCTGCCGTTCCGGTGGTCGACGGTCGAGCGGGCGCCGCAGTTTGCGGCGATGGCGGCGGGTTCGGCTTTCGCGGGTGCGCAGGCGGCGTCTGCGTCCGCGTCTGCATCCACATCGGCGTCGGCATCCGCATCGCCGTCGGGATGGCGCCCGCTGCGCATCGCGAAGGTTGTCGACGAAGCGCACGCGATCCGCTCGTTTCATTTCGAACCGGCGGACGGCGGCGCGTTGCCGGCCTACGAAGCCGGGCAGCATCTGACGCTGCGCGTCGCGCTGCCGGGCGGCGACGCCCCGGCGATCCGCAGCTACACGTTGTCCGATGCGCCCGGCGCGCCGCATTACCGGATCACCGTGAAGCGCGAAGGACGCGTGTCGGCCTGGCTGCACGACCATGCGCGTGCCGGGATGACGCTCGATGCGCAGATGCCGCGCGGCCGCTTCACGTTCGACGTCGCGAGCCCGCGTCCGGCCGTGCTGGTGTCGGCCGGCATCGGCATCACGCCGATGTTCGCGATGCTGCGCCGCGCGCTGGCCGATGGCACACCGTCGCGCCGCGTCGTGTTCGTGCACGGCGCGCGCGAAACGGCCGACCGGCCGTTCGCGGCGGAACTGACGCGCATCGCGGACGCCGACGCACGCGTATCGCTGCACTGGTTCGACAGCCGGCCGCGGCACGACGGCGCGGCGCGACCGGGCCGTATCGACGTCGCGCAACTGAAGCGCGTCCTGCCGTTCGACGACTACGATTTCTACCTGTGCGGGCCGTCCGTGTTCATGCGCGATTTGTACGACGGATTGCGCGCGTTGAACGTGCCGGACGAGCGTATCCGTTTCGAGGCGTTCGGATCGTCGAGTGTCGTGCGCAGTGCGACCCGCGCGACGGGCGCACCGTCGGTTGCAAGCGTGCCCGTCGTGTTCCGCCGCACGGGGCGCGACGTTGCATGGACGCCCGCCGACGGCACGCTGCTCGAATTCGCCGAAGGCCACGGCGTGG
The DNA here is from genome assembly GCF_003853425.1 of Burkholderia sp. Bp9140. Classification (NCBI taxonomy): domain Bacteria; kingdom Pseudomonadati; phylum Pseudomonadota; class Betaproteobacteria; order Burkholderiales; family Burkholderiaceae; genus Burkholderia; species Burkholderia sp. Bp9140. The sequence continues at coordinate 342,308 of NZ_QTPQ01000002.1, read as the reverse complement.
CGGTGCCGTCCGAATGCCGGTCCGGGTCGTGCGGCACGTGCGCGACGCGCGTGCTGTCTGGTGCGGTCGATTACGTGCAGGCGCACGATGCGGCGGTCGAGCCCGGCTGCGCGTTGCTGTGCGTCGCGCGGCCCGTCGAAGGGGCCGTGGCGCCGCTCGTGCTCGACCGCTGACGTGCAGGCGACGACCATGCGGCACGCGGTCGCACAACGCCTGCTGCGCAAAAAACGCGCGCAACTGCTTCTTTTTCCGGAGGCCTGTCGGATCGACGATAGCGTCAACCGATAGAGAAGAGGAGCAACACCATGAAACTGTTCAGCATGATCCGCCTGGTTCTGTGGAGTTTCTTCGGCGTACGCAACAGCAAGGCGCACGCGTCCGATCTCGCGAACGTCAACTTCACGCTGCTGCCGTTCGTCGCGATCGTGCTCGCGGTGCTGGTCGGCGCGGTGATCTACGGCGTCGTCCATCTGGTCGTCGATCCGACCGTGACGATGCAGGGGTTCTGATCGTCGCAGGTGCCGCGCGCGGGCAGTCTTCCGGATTGCCCGGCGCGACACGCGAGGCGGCAGCATTGCCGCGCAGGTCGTCCCGGCCGATCACGTTTCGCTATCCCCGTCTCCCGTTCCGCTCGATTCCACGGTCCCGACCCCCGCCCCGGGGTAAAATGCGCGCCACGCCGCGATGTCGCGCGCGACGGGCATTCCGCCGTTCAGAAGAACGGCGCACGCACATGCCCGGTCGCCCGCACCGGGGCGTTCGAAGCGTCCCCCGCACGACAAGACCGCGCGATGCAGCCGGCCGCCCGACCCGCACCCGATCCACGGATCGGCGGCCGCGTCGGCGCCCGTCGCGTCACCTGAATCAGACGTCCCATCCCGCGCATTCCCGATCGATCGGCCCGCATGCGGCCGGAACGTCCGGTTTGTCTGATGACTGTCGTGCCGACGTCCGTGCCCGGCGATCCGCCAGGACCGTCGCGGGTTCATGCGCGAGGGCGCGCTTCGCAGCGGCGTAACGTGTTTCGAGTGTTTCGACAGGGTCGAGTGGCGAGTTTTCCATCCAGAACAATGACGGTGAATAGAACAACAGGGGCGCCCGCACGGCGGCGGCGCGCGAAGGTCGGGCTTGGCGTCGGTCTCGGCATCACGCTTTTCGCGGCGCAGGCCGCCGCGGCACAGAACGACGCGCCGGCTGCTTCGGAGGTCGATGCGGCCGGCAGCGCGACGCTGCCGGCGATCGCGGTCAGCGGCGAGCGCGGCGGCGCGTTTCGCGCACGCGAAGCATCGGTCGCGGGGCTCGACGACGCGCCGCTGCGCGACACGCCGGCCTCCGTCAGCGTCGTCACGCGCGCGCAGATCGACGACCAGCAGGCGAAGCGCCTGAGCGACGTGCTGCGCAACGACGCGTCGGTCGTCAACGACTACGCGCCGGTCGGCTACTTCGAAGGCTTCGCGATCCGTGGCTTCCCGGTGGATCTTGCGAGCGCGATCCGGATCGACGGGCTGACGGTGTCCGGCGAGCAGAACGTGCCGCTCGAGAACAAGGCGCGTGTCGAGCTCCTGAAGGGTCTGGCCGGCATCGACAGCGGCGTGGTCGCGCCGGGCGGCGTGATCAACTTCGTGACGAAGCGTTCGGCGAACGTCGCGAGTGTGACGGGTGGCGTCGACAGCCGCGGCTCGACGTCGGCGGCCGTCGATCTCGGCCGCCGCTTCGGCCCCGGCAATCAGTTCGGCTTCCGGATCAATGCCGCGAAGGAGAACATGCACTCGTACATCGACGGCACGAACGGACGGCGCACGTTCGGCTCGATCGCCGCCGACTGGGACATCAGCCCGCGTGCGAGCCTGCAACTCAATGCCGAATTCCAGCAGTGGATCCAGCGTTCCGCCCCCGGCTACCAGTTGCTCGGCGGTACCGTCGTGCCGTCGGTCAAGACGACGTCGAAGGCGCTCGGCACGCAGCCGTGGGCGAAGCCGGTGACGACCGACGCGCTGAACCTGAACGCGCGCTTCGACTACCAGTTCAACGACGACTGGAAGGCGTATATCGCCGCGGGCCGCAGCCGCACGATGATCGACGACAACAGCGCGTTCGCGTACGGCTGCTATTACGCGGCGAGCTGCGCGGCCGGCACGACGTCGCCGTTCTTCTTCGGTGCGAACGGCGACTACGACGTGTACGACTTCCGCAGCCCCGGCGAATACCGCCGCAACGACGACCTGCGCGCGGTCACCACCGGCAAGTTTGCGACGGGCCCGCTGCGCCACGAGCTGACGCTCGGCGTGAGCGTGCAGCGCCGCGTCGTGCACATGGCCGATGCCGTATACGACTACGTGGGCAGCGAGAATATCGACGGGCCCGACGTCGCGTTTTCACCGTCACCGAATACGCCGGGGCCGTCGTATCCGCGGCTCGACGCGTGGCAGTACGGCGTGTTCGGGCTCGACCGCATCAGCATCGGCGAGCACTGGCAGGTGCTCGCGGGCGGCAAGGAAGTGCTGCTGCGCCAGCGCAGCTGGGACAGCGTCGATGGCGACGCGACGCACACCGACCGTTCCGTGTTCCTGCCGCAGGTCGCGCTCGTCTACAAGCCGGTGAACGTGCTGTCGCTGTACGCGTCGTACAGCAAGGCGCTGTCGCTCGGCGACCAGGCGCCGGTGCGCGCGACCAACGCGTATGCGTTCATGCCGCCGGTCGAATCGCACCAGTTCGAGCTCGGCGCAAAATACGACTGGCTTGACCGGCTGAGCCTCACGGCCGCCGTGTTCTCGATCAGCAAGCCGTTCCAGTTCGCCGACCCCGACGCGTCGGGCGCGAGCTACACGTTCGTGCAGCGCGGTACGCAGCGCCACCAGGGGATCGAGCTCGGCGCGGCCGGGCGGCTCACCGAGCGGCTGTCGCTGACGGCCAGCGTCGCGGCGATCCGTGCCCGCGCGTACGATTCCGGTTCGCCGGCCTACGAAGGGCACCAGATCATCAACGTGCCCGCGCTGCGTGCGTCGCTGTACGCGGACTATGCGGTGCCGCACGTCGCGGGCCTGAATCTGCTCGGCGGCGTCGAATACAGCGGCGCCCGCAACGCGAACGAAGAGGGCACCGCGCGCGTGCCGTCGTGGTTCGTGTTCAATTTCGGCGCACGCTATACGATGAAGATCGGCGGCCATCGCACGGTGCTGCGCGTGTCGGTGGACAACCTGTTCAACAAGTTCTACTGGCGCGACGCGGGCGAGCAGCAGGGCGACGCGTACCTGTTCCCGGGCGCGCCGCGCACCGCGCGCGTGTCGTTGACCTATGATTTCTGACCGGCCGGCACGGGCCGCCTGAACGGCGGCGCCGGCGGCACCACAGGAGAGCACGAACGATGTCCCCCCTCGAAATCGCCGGCGTGATCGTCAGTGCGCTCGCGATCTGGCTGACCGCGAAGCGGCGCATGCTGTGCTGGCCGGTCGGGCTCGCGTCGGTCGCGCTGTACGGCTGGATCTTCTTCGACGCGAAGCTGTATTCCGACATGCTGCTGCAGGGTGCGTTCGCGGTGCTGCAGGTGTACGGCTGGCGCCGCTGGATCGGGCAGCGTACGCTCGAGGCGAGCGGCGGCGCGGCGCCGGAAGGCGACGTCGCGCCCGTCACCGGCGTGCGGCCGAGCCAGATGCTGCCCGACCTGCTCGCGGCGGTCGTCGGCAGCGCGCTGCTCGGCGGGATGATGGCGCGCTGGACCGATGCGGCGTTGCCGTTCGTCGATGCGTCGCTGACCGCGTTCAGCCTCGTCGCGCAATACTGGACCGCGCGGCGCTACATCGCGTCGTGGGGGCTGTGGATCGTCGTGAACGTCGTCTACGTCGGGATGTTCGTGTTCAAGGAACTGTATCTGACGGCCGGACTCTATGCGCTGTTCATCGCGCTCGCCGTCATCGGCTGGCGCGACTGGAGCCGGACCGCCGATGCGCTGCGCGCGACGGCGCGCCCGGCGGGCTGATTCACGGCCGATTCAACTACGGAGCGACCTCGTTCATGTCATTTCCACTCGAGCCGGACGGGCCGGTATCGCGGGACGTTGCACCGCCGCAGTTCGGCGTCGACGGCGAGCAGGCCGAACGCGACTGGCCGCTGATGACGCACGACGAGGTCGCGGCGCTACTCGCGCGCATCGACGGCGCCGGCGAACCGGCGCGACTGACGTGGCACAGTCCGCGGCAGTTCGCGGCGGCCACGCTGGTGCGGATGACGGACGGGCGCGCGCTGTTCGTCAAGCGTCATCACGTGAGCCTGCGCGACGTCGCGGGGCTGGAGGAAGAGCATCGTTTCATCGCCCACCTGCGCGAGCGCGGGATGCCGGTGGTGGACGTGCTGGCCGATCGCAACGGTGCGACGGCCTTTGCGTCCGGCGACTGGACGTACGAGGTGCATGTCGTCGCGCCCGGTGTCGACTCGTATCGCGGCGTGATGTCGTGGCAGCCCTTCACGCATCCTTCGCATGCATACGCGGCCGGGCGCGCGCTGGCCGGGCTGCATCGCGCGTCGGCCGGTTACGATGCGCCGCCACGGCCCGTGCGCACGCTGCTGTCGAGTTTTCGCGTATTGTCGTCCGCCGATCTGGCGGGCGCGCTCGAACGCTGGGTCGACGCGCAGCCGCTGCTGGTGCGCGCGCTCGGCACGCGCGACTGGCGCGGCGATGTCGCGGAGGCGATCGGCCCGTATCACGCGCGCCTCGTGCCGCTGTTGCCCGCGCTGCCGCCGCTGTGGACGCATGGCGACTGGCATGCGTCGAACCTGCTGTGGAACGGTGCAGGCCCCGGCGCGCAGGTGCGCACCGTGCTCGACTTCGGCCTGTCCGATCGCACCTGCGCGGTGATGGACGTCGCGCTTGCGATCGAGCGCAATACGGTCGACTGGATGGCGCCGCCCGATGCGCGTCGCGTCGAGTACGAACAGATCGATGCGCTGCTCGACGGCTATGAATCGCTCGAACCGCTGAGCGACGACGCATATGCGGCACTGGTGGCGATGTTGCCGATCGTGCATACGGAGTTCGGGCTGTCGGAGGTCGCGTACTTCGGGTGCATCATCGACGCACCGGCGATCGTCGATATCGCGTACGACGGCTACCTGATCGGGCACGCGCGCTGGTTCGGCGAGCGCGACGGGCGGCAACTGCTCGACTGGCTGGTGCAACGCCGGCGCGCGAAGCAGGGCATCGCCTGATTCTTGAGAGCACCCTGATAGCTTCACCAGTTAGGCGATTGATATGTCGCTCGAATCGAACATCGAAATCTCGTCCGGATAGATTCGATGGACCGTCTCACGCGAGCGTTGGCGGTGCGCAGTTCAACGCAAGCGCGGCGGCGATAAATGAGCAACTTTCATGTCAATGGCCCGTACAGCAGTTGTTGAGGCAGCCGGGGCTCACTTGAACGGTGACTTCACGGGTTTCCGACGTTGATTCGGTTGCGCTATTGGTTGGATAAATTTGCGTTTTTATCTGAAATGGTGCGTTTATCAGGCCATCGTCTATGATGACTTTCGCTACCGCGGAAGCGCGTTTCGTTGCAAGTTGATCGGGGGTGGTTTCATTTTTTGACGCACTTCCAATAATATCGATCCAGTTTTGAATCGGGTGCTTGGAGTTGATTTTCGAAACCCATTGTCCGATTCGTATTTTCTCGGATGCGGCGATTTCGTGACTGTTGGGTGAAAATGAAACGAAAAATTGTTGTGATGGGAGGTTTTGTGATCCTAGGCATTCTGCTGTAGCGTTCGTGGGAAAAAATAATAAAACTGTAGCAGTCGCGAGTAATGTTGTAATCAAGATTCTCATGCTGAATCGACTCCCTTAATCTGCAAATAAATCTTCGCCGTAGATCACGAATCCGGTGAGTGTATCCGCATTTCTCAGTGCCAGGTCAGGATTGGCCCTTGCCCATGCGGCCGCTGTGGGGTCGAGCCCGTAACGATGGTCGCTGCTACCGAAGGTGTCAACGAAATGTGTTACTTCATGAATGAGCGTGGATAGGCGGGAATCTCCGTACATATTCTGGTCGCGCAAGCCGGTACAAAATTTCATGGCGATACTTATCAGTCTGCGCTCCGTGTTGGGCCCGCAAACGTGAGCGGCTTCGTTATCAATGTCGCTCATATTCGGGACGCAACCTAGCATTTTATCGAGATTCGGATCGCTTCGAACGAAGTGGTGTGGCGTTAGCGTTTTAAGAACGGAAAGGTGTCGTGAGAAGCCACTGATAAGATATTGTCGTGTATTTTCGTCGCATCGATTGAACCAATAGATCATTCTCTCTTTGGTTCTTTCGTCATGTCGCTTCAGATCGGCGATCCTGCGCTCAACTAGAATTATGGACCATTTGAGTAGTCGCTTTGCCATAATTCTAAATTCTCTGTTGGTCATGTCAGGGCAAATGGGTGTCGTATTGATGTAAATATGAACCATCGATCCCGGATTCGTGTTGGTGACGGCCCCAGAGTGAACGAGAAACCATTCTTTGTCTTCGCCGGCATCAAATTTGTACTCGTCATGATCGGAGAAATTGTTCATTGCTTCAAAGTCTCGCTGTGTAGACTTTCAAGGATGCCGCACGATCTTGAGGTCGTAAAGCAGCATGGCTTCGTTCGTGTTACTGGAACCTTGGACAGTCATATTTTTGATCGAAGATGTCTATAGAACTCGTTCGAAATTTCGGAGTGAAATAATTTTTTATGATTCTGACGTGACCGAATTGAATCATCGAAAACGATGCGACGAGTTCGATGAAATGTGACGGCATCATCGGATTGCACGCGAGCGTTTAGACGTTACGTACAGGTGGCTATCTGGGCAGATAGGCAGGCTGATTCGGCGAGTACAACGCGCCCGACATGACGGAAATATCATCTTCGGCTCATGTTCGCACTGCACCCGATCCGTAGCATCGGTTGCGAACCGTTATCGCAGAACCGAACATGCTCAAGCTCACCTTCGCCGTGGCCGTCGTCTTCGCGATGGCCGCGACGGCCCATGCGCAGTCGCCGCAGGTCGCGGTGCCGACGCCGGTCCCGGCCCCGGCGGCTTCAGGCACCGCACCGCCGTCCGACGCACGGTCTTCCCCATCGCTGACGCTGTCCGATGCGCTCGCGACCGCGGCCCGCAACAACCCGGCGCTGCGCGGTGCGCGCGCCGACGTCGATGCGTCGGCCGGCACGCTGATGCAGGCCGGCGCGCGTCCCAATCCGGAAGTGTCGTTCCTGCAGGAAGGCTTCAGCCGCGCGGAGCGCACGTCGACCGCGCTGATCAACCAGACCATCGAACTCGGCGGCAAGCGCCGCGCGCGGCTCGACGTCGCGTCGTACGGCCGCGAGGCCGCGAACGCGTCGCTCGACGAGCAGGGCGCCGCCGTGCGCGCGGACGTGATCGCCGCGTTCTACGGGCTGCTCGCCGCACAGCGCCAGTTCCAGGTCACCGAGGAATCGGCCGCGATCGCCGCACGCTCCGCGGATCTCGCGGGCCGCCGCGCGCAGGCCGGCAAGGTGTCGCCGGTCGAGGCGACCAAGGCGCAAGTCGCTGCGGCCGGCGTGCAGATCGAGGTGGTAACCGCGCGTGGGCGCGTCGACGTCGCACGCGAGAAGCTCAACGCGGTGATGGGCGAAGCGCGCAGCGACCAGCGCGTCGCGCTCGGCGATCTGGAAACGGTGCCCGCGGTCGAGCCGCTGTCCGCACTGGCCGCGCGGCTCGACGACGCACCGCTCGCCCGCGTCGCGCGTGCGGAGCTGCTGCGCTCGAACGCGGCCGTGTCGCTCGAACGCGCGCGGCGCGTTCCGGACGTGACGGTCAGCGCGGGCGTGAAGCGGGTGACGACCGGCGGCGTGCCGGACAACCAGGCGGTGGTCGGCGTATCGATCCCGATTCCGCTGTTCGACACGAACCGCGGCGCGCTGCTCGAAGCGACGCACAAGGCCGGGCGCGCGAACGCCGATCTCGACCGCGAGCGCGCGCGGCTGCGGCTCGCGCTCACGCAGGCGTATGCGAACTTCGACGCGGCCGCGCAGGAAGCGCGGCGGCTGAAGACCGACATCCTGCCCGGCGCACGGCTCGCGCTCGACGCGATGTCGCGCGGCTACGAGCTCGGCAAGTTCAGCTTCCTCGATGTGCTCGATGCGCAGCGCACGCTGTTCCAGGGGCAATCGCAATACGTGCGTGCGCTCGCCGACGCACATGCGGCACGCGCCGACATCGGCCGGCTCGTCGGCACGCCGCTCGCGGCCGTCGCGCAATAGCCGCGCTTCTCACCTGAAGGATCATCATGTCACGCAGCAGAATCTTCATCATTGCGGCGGCCGTGCTCGGCGGCGCCGGGATCGTGCTCGGCGCGCTCGCCGTCACGCGAGGCGGCGTGTCCGCGCCCGCGGGCACCGAAGCCGCCCAAGCGGCCGACGGCGCCGGCACCGGCTCGCACGGCGGCGTCGTGCTCACGCGCGGCAAACTGTCCGTCGAGATCGTGATGACGGAAAAGCCCGGCGACGCGCGGCTCGTCGTCTATCCGTTCATCGACGGCAAGCCGGTCGACAAGGGCATCACGGTGTCCGGCACGCTCGTGCGATACGACCGCTCGCACGAACCGATGCGGTTCGACGCGGCGGGCCGGAAGTTCGTCTCGGCGCAGCCGATCGCGAAGCCGCACGTGTTCGACGCGACGATCGACGTCAAGGCCGGCGACGAGGCCGTGTCGTTCCCGTTCACCCGCGCGGACGGCGCGATCGCGCTGACCGACACGCAGTTGCAGACGTCGAAGATCGCGCTCGCGAAGGCCGGCCCCGCGCAGATCGCGACGCCGTTCCAGCTGCCGGGCGAGATCCGGTTCAACGAGGATCGCACCGCGCACGTCGTGCCGCGCGTGGCCGGCATCGTCGAGCAGGTGCCGGTGTCGCTCGGGCAGAACGTCGTGAAGGGGCAGGTGCTGGCCGTGATCGCGAGCACCGATCTCGCGGACCGGCGCAGCGAGCTGCTGACGGCCGAACGCCGGTTGTCGGGCGCGCGCGCAACCTACGAACGCGAACGCACGCTGTGGCAGGAGCGCATCTCGGCGGAACAGGACTACCAGCAGGCGCAGGTGCAGTTGCGCGAGGCCGAGATCGCCGTGCAGAACGCGCGGCAGAAGCTGGCCGCGCTGAACGCGCCGGCCGGCGCGGGCGCGCTGAACCGCTACGCGCTGCGTGCACCGTTCGCCGGAACGATCGTCGAGAAGCATACGACGCCCGGCGAAGCGATCGCCGCCGACGCGAGCATGTTCGTGATCTCCGACCTGTCGACGGTGTGGGCCGAGATGGCCGTGCCCGCGCAGCGGCTGAACGACGTGCGCGTGGGCCGCGATGCGACCGTCAGCGCGACCGCGTTCGAGTCGCGCTCGAGCGGGCCGATCGCGTATGTCGGCGCGCTGCTCGGCGAACAGACGCGCACCGCGCCCGCCCGCGTCGTGCTGCCGAACCCCGACGGCGTGTGGCGCCCCGGGATGTTCGTGAACGTGTCGGTCGACGCGGGCAAGCAGGCCGTGCCGCTCGCGGTCGCGAGCGATGCGCTGCAGGACGTCGACGGCACGCCGTCGGTGTTCGTGCGCTCGCCGAAGGGCTTCGTCGCGCAGGCCGTCGCGACGGGACGGCGCGACGAACGCGCAACCGAAGTGCTGAAGGGGCTCACGCCGGGCCAGGAATACGCGGCATCGAACAGCTTCGTGCTGAAGGCAGAGCTCGGCAAGGGGAGTGCGGAACATGAATGAGCATGACGTGCGCGCCGTTGCGCGATTTGCCGCCCGATTCACAGCCCGATCCCCGGCCCGATTCGTGGCACGACGGACGGCTCGATTCCCGGCCCGCCGCATCATCGGCCGGGCTGCCCGTCCGGTGCGGGCGACCGTTCCCCGCTTCAAGGAATCCCGCCATGTTTGAGCGCCTGATCCGCTTTGCGATTGCGCACCGCTGGCTCGTGATGCTGGCGATCGCGGCCGTGGCCGCGCTGGGCGTGTTCAGCTACCAGCAGCTGCCGATCGACGCGGTGCCCGACATCACGAACGTGCAGGTCCAGATCAACACGGCCGCACCCGGCTATTCGCCGCTGGAAGCCGAGCAGCGCATCACCTATCCGGTCGAGACCGTGATGGCCGGGCTGCCTGGCCTCGAGCAGACGCGCTCGATTTCACGCTACGGGCTGTCGCAGGTCACGGTGATCTTCAAGGACGGCACCGATATCTACTTCGCGCGGCAGCTCGTCAACGAGCGCATCCAGGAAGCGAAGGACAAGCTGCCGGCCGGCATCGCACCCGCGATGGGCCCGACGTCGACCGGCCTCGGCGAGATCTACCTGTGGACCGTCGAGGCCGATGCGGCCGCGCGCAAGCCCGACGGCACGCGCTACACGGCGGCCGACCTGCGCGAACTGCAGGACTGGGTCGTGCGCCCGCAACTGAGAAACGTGCGCGGCGTGACCGAGGTGAATTCGATCGGCGGCTACGTGAAGGAATACCGCGTCGCGCCGAACCCGGCGAAGCTGATGTCGTACGGGCTGACGCTCGCCGACGTCGTGCGTGCGCTCGAACGCAACAACGACAACGTTGGCGCGGGCTACATCGAGAAGCGCGGCGAGCAATACCTGGTGCGCGTGCCGGGCCAGGCGCGCACCGTCGACGACATCGCGAACATCGTGCTGACCAACGTCGGCGGCGTGCCGGTGCGGATGAAGGACGTCGGCGTGGTCGACATCGGCCGAGAGCTGCGGACCGGCGCCGCCACGTCGAACGGCGAAGAGGTCGTGCTCGGCACGGTGTTCATGCTGATGGGCGAGAACAGCCGCTCGGTCGCGAAGGCCGTCGCCGCGAAGATGGACGACGTGAACCGCACGCTGCCGGCCGGCGTGAAGGCGATTCCCGTCTACGACCGCACCGTGCTCGTCGAGAAGGCCGTCGCGACGGTCAAGAAGAACCTGCTCGAAGGCGCGATCCTCGTGATCGCCGTGCTGTTCGTGTTCCTCGGCAACATCCGCGCGGCGCTGATCACCGCGCTCGTGATCCCGCTGTCGATGCTGATGACCTTCACCGGCATGGTCAACGCGAAGGTCAGCGCGAACCTGATGAGCCTCGGCGCACTCGACTTCGGGATCATCGTCGACGGCGCGGTCGTGATCGTCGAGAACTGCGTGCGGCGGCTCGCGCACGCGCAGGCCGTCGCCGGCCGGCCGCTCACGCGCGACGAGCGCTTCGCGGAAGTGTTCGGCGCGTCGCAGGAGGCGCGCCGCGCGTTGATCTTCGGGCAACTGATCATCATGGTCGTGTACTTGCCGATCTTCGCGCTCTCCGGCGTCGAAGGGAAGATGTTCCATCCGATGGCCGTGACCGTCGTGATGGCGCTCGCGGCGGCGATGGTGCTGACCGTCACGTTCATTCCGGCCGCGGTCGCGCTGTTCATCGGCGAGCGTGTCGAGGAAAAGGAGAACCGGCTGATGGGGTGGGCGCGGCGCGCGTACGAGCCGGTGCTCGCGGCGTTCATGACGCGCCCCGCGCGCGTGATGCTCGGCGCCGGCGCGATCGTGCTGGTCACGCTCGGGCTCGCGACGCGGCTCGGCAGTGAGTTCATCCCGAACCTGAACGAGGGCGATCTCGCGGTCGCCGCGCTGCGGATTCCCGGCACGAGCCTGTCGCAGTCGGTCGAGATGCAGAAGGCGATCGAGAAGACGCTGAAGACGCGCTTCCCGGAAATCGAACGCGTATTCGCGCGCACCGGCACGGCCGAGATCGCGGCCGACCCGATGCCGCCGAACCTGTCGGACGGCTACATCATGCTGAAGCCGACCGACAAGTGGCCGAACCCGGACAAGCCGCGCGACCAGCTCGTGCGCGAGATCGAGGAGGCGCTCGAGGAACTGCCGGGCAACGCGTACGAGTTCTCGCAGCCGATCCAGCTGCGCTTCAACGAGCTGATCTCGGGCGTGCGCAGCGACGTCGCCGTGAAGATCTTCGGCGACGACATGGCCGTGCTGAACCAGACCGGCGAACAGATCGCGGCCGCGCTGCAGAAGGTGCCGGGCGCGTCCGAGGTGAAGGTCGAGCAGACCACCGGCCTGCCGGTGCTGACCGTCAACCTCGACCGCGACAAGCTCGCGCGCTACGGCGTGACGGTTGCCGACCTGCAGGACACGGTGGCCGCGGCCGTCGGCGGTCAGAAGGCCGGCACGCTGTTCCAGGGCGATCGCCGCTTCGACATCGTCGTGCGGCTGCCGGACGAACTGCGCTCCGACATCGAGGCCATCAAGCGGCTGCCGATTGCGCTGCCCGCGCCGGCTGCCGGCGCCAGCGCGCCGCTCGCGCAGGCACCGTACGTGCCGCTCGCCGAGCTCGCGACGATCGAGGTCGCGCCGGGCCCGAACCAGATCAGCCGCGAGGACGGCAAGCGACGCGTCGTCGTCAGCGCGAACGTGCGCGGCCGCGACGTCGGCTCGTTCGTCGCCGCCGCACGCGAGCAGCTGCAGCAGGACGTGCGCGTGCCCGCCGGCTACTGGGTGTCGTGGGGCGGCCAGTTCGAGCAGTTGCAAAGCGCGAGCGAGCGGCTGAAGCTCGTCGTGCCGCTCGCGCTGTTCATGGTGTTCGTGCTGCTGTTCGTGATGTTCAACAATGTGAAGGACGGGCTGCTGGTCTTCACCGGCATTCCGTTCGCGCTGAGCGGCGGCGTGGCGTCGCTGTGGCTGCGCGGGATTCCGCTGTCGATCACCGCGGCGGTCGGCTTCATCGCGCTGTCCGGCGTGGCCGTGCTCAACGGGCTCGTGATGATCTCCTTCATCCGCAACCTGCGCGACGACGGGATGCCGCTCGACGCGGCCGTGCGCGAAGGCGCGCTCACGCGGCTGCGGCCCGTGCTGATGACCGCGCTCGTCGCGTCGCTGGGCTTCCTGCCGATGGCGTTCGCGACCGGCACCGGCGCCGAGGTGCAGCGCCCGCTCGCGACGGTCGTGATCGGCGGTATCCTGTCGTCCACGGCGCTGACGCTGCTGGTGCTGCCGGTGCTGTACCGTGTCAGCCATTCGGTATCGTGGCGCGCGGCGCTGCGCGGCGGGTTCGGCGCGGGCGTGCTGCGCCGGCTGGGCTTCTTCAAGGGTAATGCGTGATGCGAATTCTGATTGTCGAGGATGAACCGAAAACCGGCGCCTATCTGCGCAAGGGCTTGACCGAGGCCGGCTATGTCGTCGACTGGGTGGAGGATGGCATCACGGGGCAGCACCAGGCCGAGACCGAGGAGTACGACCTGCTCGTGCTCGACGTGATGCTGCCGGGCCAGGACGGCTGGACGCTGCTGCAGAACCTGCGCCGCAGCAAGTCGACGCCCGTGCTGTTCCTCACCGCGCGCGACGACGTCGGCGATCGCGTGAAAGGGCTGGAGCTCGGCGCCGACGATTACCTGGCCAAGCCGTTCGACTTCGTCGAGCTGACCGCGCGCATCAAGTCGATCCTGCGGCGCGGCCAGCCGCGCGATTCGAACACGCTGCGCGTGGCCGATCTCGAACTCGACCTGACGCGCCGCAAGGCCACGCGGCAGCGCGACACGATCCTGCTGACCGCGAAGGAGTTCGCGCTGCTGTGGTTGCTGATGCGTCGCGAGGGCGAGATCCTGCCGCGCGCGACGATCGCGTCGCAGGTGTGGGACATGAATTTCAACAGCGATACGAACGTCGTCGATTCCGCGATCCGGCGGCTGCGCTCGAAGATCGACGACGCGTACGAACCGAAGCTGATCCACACCGTGCGCGGGATGGGCTACGTGCTCGAGGCGCGCGACGGCGCGGCGAAATGATCGCGCGCCTGCTGCCGCGCACGCTGCGCGGACGCCTGACCGCGCTGATCATCCTGTCGACGTCGGTCATCCTCGCATCGAGCGGCGTCGCACTGTACGAAGCGCTGAGCAATCGCATCGAGACGACGGCGGCCGAGCAGATGGCCGGCATTTCCGCCGCGCTGGGCATGCATCTGGCCGAAGCGCGCTCGACGGCCGATGTCGCGCGCAACACCGATATCTGGGTCGACCAGTTGCATGGTCATCCGAACATGGATCTCGCGATCTACGATGCGGCCGGCACGCGCATCGTCGGCACGCCGGGGTTTCGCACCTATGCGCCGTTGCTGTCGACGGACGCGGGCCGCATTCCGGTGTTCGTCGCGCCGCCGCACGCGCGGCACCAGTATCTGGTGATGACCGTGCCGCTCGCTGGCGCCGGTGCGCCCGTCGTGCGCGTCGCGGTGCAGTACGACCGCAGCGCCGACGTGCTGCTGCTGCGCACGCATGCGTACACGATCGTCGTGATCGAGGTGTTCGGCGTCGTGCTCGCCACCGCGATCGCATACGGCATCGCGGCGCTCGGGTTGAGCCCGCTGCGGCGTTTCGCGGCGCGGGCCGAGCAGATGTCGACGAGCCGGCTGGCCCATCCGCTGCCGGAACTCGATACGTCCGGCGAGCTGAAGGAACTGGAACATGCGTTCAACGGGATGCTCGCGCGCCTGAACGACTCGTTTACGCGGCTGAGCCAGTTCTCGTCGAATCTCGCGCACGACATGCGCACGCCGCTCACGAACCTGCAGGCGGCCGCGCAAGTCGTGCTGTCGCAGCCGCGCAGCGCGGATGAATACCGGAACGTGATCGAGTCGAGCATCGACGAATATCAGCGCCTGTCGCGGATGATCGAGGACATGCTGTTTCTCGCGCGCTCGGAGCAGGCCGGCACGTCGATCGACGTGCGGCGGCTCGATGCGGCCGAGGAAGCCGCGCGCGTCGCCGGCTACTACGAGCCGCTCGCGGAGGATGCGGGCGTGTCGGTGAAGGTCGACGGGTATGCATGGGTCGATGCGGATCTCACGCTGTACCAGCGTGCGTTGAGCAACCTGCTGTCCAATGCACTGGCTTATGCGCCGCGCGGCAGCGTCGTGACGATCGATTGCTCGGAGCAGGGCGGCGCGACGACGATCGCCGTGTCGGATACGGGGCCGGGCATCGACGCGCAGCATGTCGCGCGGATTTTCGAGCGCTTCTATCGCGTCGATCCGTCGCGGCACAATTCGGCATCGGGGACGGGCCTCGGCCTCGCGATCGTCCGGTCGATCATGGACAACCACGGCGGCGAATGCGGCGTCGACAGCGATCCCGGCCGGCGCACGACATTCTGGCTGCGCTTCCCGCAGCGGGCGCCGGTCGCGCCGAAGGCCGTGCCGGCTGCCCACGCGTGAGATCGCGGCCATCAGGCACGGCCGCACGTTCGCTGCGATGACGTGGCGAGCGCCACGCTGCCCGCGATCGACGGGCAGCGCACGCGCCTGGCCGGCATCAGCGGGTCGCGAGGCTGTCGTGATTGTCCGCCCGCGGTGCCTTCTCGCCGGCATGCACCGTGATCCCGTGAAGCTCCTTGTTGCGCGCGACGATCTCGCCGGTCGGCGGGTACTGCGTCTTGCTCGTCGGCACGACGCCGTCGTGCTGCGCCTGCTTCAGTTCGTTGACGACTTCGGTGCGGGTCTTGCCCTGCGTTTGCGTTTGTGCGAATGCCGCTTGCGTGGCGATGCCGAGCGACAGCGTGGCGGTGACGAACAGGGCTGCGAATTTTGCTGTTTTCATGGAGCTCTCCTTGATGAGGCCGCCGGGTGGCGATCCATGAATCCAGTATGCGAAAGCAGCCGGGCGTGACCGTGATCGCAAGATGAAAAATGCGTCAGATTGCGGGGTGGCGCGTACGACGTGCGGGTCCGGTCCGCATGACGCAATCGTCATGTTCGGGTCATCGATGCGATGAGCGGGAAACGGAACATGCGATTTGCCGATGGCGACGTGGCCGACGGCAGTCGCTTCGTTTCGCCGTGGCAGCACGGAAGGCGGGACGATCTCGTTTCCACTTTCATTCCGGACCAAACAGTGCATCGTCCCGTCATTCGCCTGTCGTTGATCGCAGTTCTGATCGTCCCGTTGTTCGCCGGTTGCGTATCGACGCGCTCCGACACCGGCGCGGCCGTGCCGGCCGCCGCGCGCGAGCCGGCGCAGGCCGACCTGATGCCCGGCGAGCAGATCGATTACGCGGGGCATCGCTGCGGCAACCCCAACCTCTACGTGAAGACACATCCGTGTGTGTTCCCGAAGCGCAACGTCATGCCCTGATCGCCGTACGCACGAAAAAAAAGCCCGGCGCTGACAGCGTCCGGGCCCAACGCGTGGTCGTGTCATGCGACAGCGATACGCTTGCGTGGATTGCAACGGGCGTCGCCCGTCACGTGTTCAATCGTAGCGATACGATCCGCCGCGAACCTGATCGGAACATGAAATTTTCGTCATGTGCGTATCCGTATGCCGCCGCTGTCTCGATCAGAAGCGATGACGCAACCCGAGATTGACGATTCCCTGCGTACGCGTGCCGCCGTAGCCATAGGAGCCGATCGACGCCTGCGCCGTTTGCGTGCCGCCTTCGCGTGTGCGCTGTTTCCCGTTCGCACGTTGCCATGCACCGACCGCGTAGAGATCGGTCCGTTTCGACAGCGCGTAATCGGCGCCGGCGGACACCTGGTGATAGGTCGCGCTCGTATCGCCGCGGGCTTTCGTATAGCTGTAGCCGACGCCGACGAGCAGGCTCGGGCTCGCCTGATAGTTGAAGAAGCCGCGTGCGGTATCGTACTTCTGCGTCGCGCGGAACGATGACATCGCATCGGCCTTGTATTGCGCGTTGCTGTAGTCGACGCCGACCGCGAATGGCGCGAAGCTGTAGCGCAGCGCGCCGCGTGCAATGCCGATCGACTTCGCCGAGATGTAGCCGCCATTGACCAGCGATCCATCGAACGTACCGTCGGACGTGCCGTTCCATCCAGTGCGGATGCCGTTGGCGAGCGGCGATTTGTTGGCCGCGTGATAGTAGCCGCCCGCGACGTCGACCGGACCGTTGCTGTATGAAAGCCCGGCCGACCAGGTTTGCCCGGCGCCGCGCTTGCCGGCCACGCCGCCGAGCGCATACATGCCGACGAACTGGAATCCGGCGATCACGGGCGACGTGTACTTCACCGCGTTGTCGGTTCGCGACGACGTGTCGTAATTGTCGACGTCGCCGGGCGTTGCATAAACGCTGCCGAAGTAGAAGTCGCCGGTCACCGGCCACGCGACGTCCGCGAGCGCGTCGTACTGGCGGCCGAGCGTCAACGAACCCCAGCGCGCGCTGTCGACACCGACGAACGCCTGCCGGCCGAACATCCGGTTGCCTTGCCCGAGCGCGCCGGTATTCGGATTGAAGCCGTTCTCCAGCGTGAAGATCGCCTTCAGCCCGCCGCCGAGATCCTCCGAGCCTTTCACGCCGAAGCGGTTGCCGAGCAGGTTGCCGTTGCCCAGGCCGACGAGATTCCCGCCGTCCGCATTGGCGTTCCATACATAGGTCAGCGACGTATCGAACAGGCCGTAGAGGCTGACTTCGGACGCGTGAGCCGCACGGGCGGTCGTGAGCAGCGCACCCGACAACATGACGAGCCGAACTGGAGTTTTCATGGTGTGTCCCTGAAGTTCAAGATGATCGTTTCGTGCGCCAGTCGATGCGCCGCGCCGCGTCTTCTGTGTGCGGGCGACGAATGTCGTGAGCGCGCTGGCGATTCTGGGAACCGTTCGAATCGTGGAGGTGAGGGACAAATGAGAAGCACGTCATCGGCGTGTCATGAATGCTGAAAAGCAACGCGCATCGATTCATGCGGCGATGCGGGCCCGCCCGGAGCGATGACGAAACCGTCATCCGTTGGTCACGCTTGCGCACCGCCACCGTATCAATCTTGAGGCTCGACTCTTCGATTTCGAACAAGGAGCCAACCACATGAACATTTCTCGGCCGCTGATTTCCATCGTCGTTGCCGTGCTGTCGATCGCAGCCTTCTCGCAGTCCGTCGCTTCGCAGGCCAGGACCCGACAGGAAGTGCGCCAGGAATTGCTGCGCGCCCGCCACGACGGCATGATCCCCAGTCCGAAGCACGACTACCCGCCGAGCCCGGCCACCATCGCACGCAATCAGGACATCCATCGTTCGACGGTGCATCGCGGCGAATCGGCACCGCTCGTCGATGCGCACGACAACCGCTTCGCGATGCGTTGATCTTTTCGAGGAGGGACGGGCGATGCGCAACAGGATGAAAGCGATCGTACTGGCTGCATGCCTGACGTCGACGGCCGCGATGGCGGCCGGCTGGCCGGAGCGTGCGCTGTCGCATGCGCCGGAGCACGACGCCGGCCGCCGCGCGAGCGAACGGATGCGCTGCGAGTTCGCGGCCGTGCCGGCAGGCGCGTGGAGCGCGACGTTCACGCGCGGGCAATGCGAGGTCGGGAACGGACAGTTGACGTTCGTGCCTGCCGATGCGGCAGCCGCGTCGGAGCGCCTTGGCGGGCAGCACATCATGCTCCGCGAGGTCCGTACCGCGTCGCATCAGTCACGCAAGCTGAAGGAGCAACTGCAACTGACCACGCGCGACGAAGTGATCGCGCTGAACGTGCTGACCGACGACGGCAGCCGCAAGTCGCGCGAACATGCGATCGACCTGTGGGCCGCGTTGCGCGACGAGGGCGTGACCCCCGTGAACGGCACACGCATCGTCGATACTTATCCGACGGCCGCGACGACGTGGTGACAGTCGTGCGTCAACCGGCCTTCACCGAGCCTTCGATCAGGAAGAACGCGATGCCGCTGGTGAAATGCTGGATGACGCTCGAGGTTTTCGGGCACGGCGCGCACCGGCGAGCCGGCGCGCCCGTTCCGGTCACAGCCGCGCGAGCGCCTGGTCGAGATCGGCGAGCAGGTCGTCGATATGCTCGATGCCGATCGACAGCCGCACCGTTTCCTCCTTCACGCCGGCCTTCGCGAGTTCGGCCGGCGACAGTTGCCGGTGCGTCGTCGAGGCCGGATGCGTGACGAGCGACTTCGTGTCGCCGATGTTGACGAGCCGCGTGAACAGCTTCAGCGCGTCCTGGAACTTCGCGCCGCCGGCGCGGCCGCCCTTCACGCCGAACGTCAGGATGCCGGGCGCGCGGCCCGACAGGTAGCGCGCGACGAGCGGATGGTCCGGGTGATCGGGCAGTCCCGCGTAGTTCACCCATTCGACGTGTTCATGGCGTGCGAGATGCCGCGCGATCTTCAAGGCGTTGTCGCTGATGCGCTCGACGCGCAGCGCGAGCGTCTCGATGCCTTGCAGGATCTGGAACGCGTTGAACGGCGAGATTGCCGCGCCCATGTTGCGCAACGGCACGACGCGCGCGCGGCCGATATACGCGGCCGGCCCGAACGCTTCGGTGTAGACGACGCCGTGATAGCTGACGTCGGGCTCGTTGAGCCGCCTGAAGCGGTCCGCATGCTGCGCCCACGGGAACTTGCCCGAATCGACGATCGCGCCGCCGAGGCTCGTGCCGTGGCCGCCGAGATACTTCGTCAGCGAGTGCACGACGATGTCCGCGCCGTGCTCGAACGGGCGCAGCAGGTACGGCGACGGCACCGTGTTGTCGACGATCAGCGGGATCCCGTGGCGATGCGCGATGTCGGCGAGCGCGGCGATGTCGGTCACGTTGCCGAGCGGGTTGCCGACCGATTCCGCGAAGATCGCCTTCGTGCGCGCGTCGATCAGCGGCTCGAACGATGCGGGGTCGCGCGGATCGGCGAAGCGCGTCGTGATCCCGTATTGCGGCAGCGTATGCGCGAACAGGTTGTAGGTGCCGCCGTACAGCGAACTGGCGGACACGATGTTGTCGCCGGCTTCCGCGATCGTCTGGATCGCGTACGTGACGGCCGCCTGGCCCGACGCCAGCGCGAGCGCGCCGATGCCGCCCTCGAGCGCGGCGATCCGCTGCTCGAGCACGTCCGTCGTCGGGTTCATGATCCGCGTGTAGATGTTGCCCTGGACCTTCAGGTCGAACAGGTCCGCGCCGTGCTGCGTGTCGTCGAATGCGTACGCAACGGTCTGGTAGATCGGCACCGCGACCGCGCGCGTGGTCGGGTCGGGGCGATAGCCGCCGTGCACGGCGATGGTTTCGAGGCGCCAGTTCGAAGAGGCCTGATCGGTCATGGGTGCTCCGTCTGTTGTTGTGATGGTCGGCCGATTATAGGAGTACGTGCGCCGCTTTCTTTAGAACGAATGGTTTGTTGCTTATGGGGGCGCGGCGCATGGAATGCATTTTCCCGCAGGCGAAAGGTGCGTGATGGATCAGGACCAGTGGAACAAGGTGGATACGTATTTCTCCGCGACGCTCGTGCCGTCCGCCGCCGCGCTCGCGGCGAGCGCCGCCGCCGGGCGGCCGGCTCGTGACGCAGAACATCGCGCGCGCGACGCCTGCGGGCATCGCGCCGTTCGTTCGTCAGCGGGCGTCGATGGCTCGACTACGTGATGCCCGCTATCCTTTCACGCACACCACCTGACGCAGCGTGTGCACCACTTCGACGAGGCTGCGCTGCGCCGCCATCACCGCATCGATGTCCTTGTAGGCCATCGGGATCTCGTCGATGACGCCCGCGTCCTTCCGGCATTCGACGCCGCGCGTCGCTCGCACCTGGTCGTCGACCGTGAAGCGGCGCTTCGCCTCGGTCCGGCTCATCGATCTGCCGGCGCCGTGACTGCACGAACAGAAGCTCTCCGGATTGCCGAGCCCGCGCACGATGAAGCTCTTCGCGCCCATCGAGCCCGGAATGATCCCGAGCTGCCCCTTCTGCGCGGACACCGCGCCCTTGCGGGTCACGAGCACGTCCTCGCCGAAGTGGCGTTCGCGCTGCACGTAGTTGTGGTGGCAGTTCACCGCGTGCTCGTCGACCGAGAACGGCTGCGCGATCACGCCGCGCGCCGCGCCGATCACCGCGTCCATCATGGCCTGCCGGTTGCGGCGCGCGTAGTCCTGCGCCCAGCCGACCGCTTCGACGTAATCGTCGAAGTGCCGGCTGCCCTCGGTGAAGTACGCGAGGTTGCGATCCGGCAGGTTCGCGATGTGCTGCCGCATGTCGGCCTGCGCGAGTTCGATGAACAGGCTGCCGATCGCGTTGCCGACGCCGCGCGAGCCGCTGTGCAGCATGAACCACACGCGCTCCGCTTCGTCGATGCACACCTCGATGAAGTGGTTGCCCGTGCCCAGCGTGCCCAGATGCGCGTAGTGGTTCGTCCTTTCCAGCTTCGGATACTTGTCGACGATCCGCTGAAAACCCGGCAGCAGCGACTTCCACGACTCGGTCACGGCGGCCGGCGTGCGATTGCCCCATGCACCCGGATCGCGGTGGCCCGGCGCGCGGCCGTGCGGCACCGCGCGTTCGATCGCGCTGCGCAGCCCGCCGAGCGAGTCCGGCAGGTCCGCTGCCGTGAGCGTCGTGCGTGCTGCCATCATCCCGCAGCCGATGTCGACGCCGACCGCGGCCGGGATGATCGCGCCCTTCGTCGGGATCACGCTGCCGATCGTCGAGCCCTTGCCGAGGTGGACGTCCGGCATCACCGCGACGTGCCTGAAAATGAACGGCATCTGCGCCGTGTTGCGCAATTGCGTGCGCGCGTCGTCCTCGACCGCGACGCCTTGCGTCCACATCTTCACCGGCTTGCCGTTCGCCAGTTCCATTACCTGAAAATCGTCGTCGGTCATTTGCTTCACCTTCGCCCGCTCCTTCATTCGTTCGGCGCGGTCCTTTGACTGCATGGTGCTTCCATCTATTGTTGTCCTTTTCTTCAATAGCCGCCGGGCGACCTGCGTCGTCGGAATCGGGGTGCGACTCGATCGCGTTCAGGCTCGATTGGCAGGGCGCTCGGCGCGCTGTAGTCACGCAGGCGCGGTATTCAACCGCTCACGCGCGGCAGATCGCGATGATCTCCGCGCTGGCCGCATCGTCGAACGGCGCGCCTTGTCAGTCGCCGCACCAGTCCGCCGACGAGAAGCCGGCGGCCGCCACGCGCGCTTGCAGGTCGGGCTGCGCGATGAAGTGCAGCCGGCTCGCGTTCTTCACCTGCGTAGCGTCACGGTGAAAGCGGTAGACCGTGTCGAACGACACGATCGGACCGTCGACGGCAGTCACCGCGTGGTGGAGTTCGACGATGCCGAATTCTGGCGAATCGATACGGGAGGTGGACGCTTGCGGCGTCCAGCCAAGCCACGGCTCGACGCGCGGATTGCGGGTCTCGAACAGGAAGCGGCCACCGTCCGCGAGCACGCGCCGCACGCCGCGCAGCGTCGCGTGGATGTCCGCGTCGGTCAGCAGGCACTGGAACGCGTGCCCGGTCATCACGACGGCGTCGAACGGCGCGCCGCGCGGCAGGCCGTCGAGATCGCACGCGAACCAGCGTACCGCGCCGGCGCCCGGCTGGCGCCGCGCATGGTCGATCATCGCGGGCGCGGGATCGATCGCGACGACGTCGTGCCCGGCCGCGGCGAGCCGGCGCGCGAACGTGCCGGTGCCGCAGCCGAGATCGAGGATCCGTTGCCGCGCGGCGCCGATGCGCGACGCGTAGAACGCGAAGTCGCGATCACCCGCGTTGAACCGGTCGTAGACCGCGACGAGGCGCGGGTCGGCATAGAGGATTTCGCCGGCAGGCGCGGCGCCGGACGTCATGCGAAACGTGCGCGTCAGCGTTGCTGTACCGCGACGCGCAGCCCGAGCGCGATGAAGATCGAGCCGATGATCTTCCCCTGCCAGCGCGTGAGCCACGCGAGCCGCTTCACGACGCGGCCGAGCGGGCGGACCGAGCAGGCGATCAGCGTCGTGTAGAGCGAGCTGAGCACGACGAAGATCAGCCCGAGCACCGCGAACTGCACGAACATCGAGCCGCGTTCCGGATGCACGAACTGCGGCATGAACGCGAGGAAGAACAGCGCGGTCTTCGGGTTCAGCACTTCGGCGGGAATCGCCTGCAAGTACGCCTTCAGCGGCGTGACGGGCGACACCGTCGGCAGCGACGGATCGGACGGCCGGTCGAGCAGCGCGCGCACGCCGAGGTAGATCAGGTACGCAGCGCCGACCAGCTTCACGACGTTGAACGCGAGGGCCGACGTCATCAGCAGCGCCGACAGCCCGACGGCCGCGAACAGCGTATGCACGAAATCGCCGCTCGCGACGCCGAGCCCGGTCACGATGCCGGTCTTGCGGCCGCCCTGCACGGTGCGGCTCAGCACGAGCAGCACGGCGGGGCCGGGGATCAGGAACAGGCCCAGGACGACGGCCGTGAAGGTGGTCAGCGTGGTCAGGTCGAACATGGCGGCTCCGGCAAGGTGGGCGCAGCGGCGGGGGATCGACGCATTGTATTCGGATCGGCGCGCGGCTGCCGGCGCGGGCCGGGAACCGCGCAGCCGCGCCGGCGCCTTTCTGGTATAAGCACGAAAGGCCGCGCGGGCACGCCGTCGGCCGCCTCCAACGCCCTTGCTCCATGCGCAACCTGCCGCCCGTGACCGATCCCGCTGCCGACGCCGACGTGTATCACGTGCCGCGTCCGCTCGTCGTGTTCGGCGGCTCGGTCGTCGAGCCCGAATGGCGGCTCGAACGGCACAGCCATCCGCAGGCGCAACTGCTGTACACGTTGAGCGGCGTCATCTATTGCGAGATCGACGGTGGCGTGTGGAGCGCGCCGCCGCACTGCACGGTATGGATCCCGGGCGGCGTCACGCATTCGGCGCGCGGCTCGGCCGGCGCGACGTTCTACGCGGTGCTGGTCGAACCCGATGCGGCGCCCGACCTGCCGACGCGCTGCTGCACGCTCGGCATGTCGCCGCTGTTGCGCGAGCTGCTGCTGAAGGCCGCGAGCTTCCCGAGCCTGTACGACGTCGACGGCCCGCAGGGCCGGCTGATGGCGACGCTGCTCGACGAGCTCGTCGCGGCGCCGGTCGAGGACCTGTACCTGCCGATGCCGGCCGATCGCCGGCTGCGCAAGCTGATCGATCACCTGCTCGACGATCCGGCCGACAAGTCGCCGCTGTCCGAACTCGCGCGCCGTGCCGGCGTCAGCGAGCGCAGCCTCACGCGGCTCGCCGCGAAGGAACTCGGCATGAGCCTCGGCGACTGGCGCCGGCGGCTGCACGTCGCGCTGTCGCTGCGGATGCTGACGGCGGGCCGCCGCGTGCACCAGATCGCGATCGATCTCGGCTACGAGAGCGCGAGCAGCTTCGTGACGATGTTCCGCAAGGCGACCGGCAAGCCTCCGACCCAATACCTGACCGACCGGCAGCGCTGAGTGCGCGATCCCGTGCCGGACCGGCGCGCACGGTTGGCCGGATCGAACAAGCGGTTGGCCGGCACGACACATGACGCGACGGACGCCGACCCCTAACATGAGAATCATTCTCATCTGGAGGTCGACATGCAGATCGTCACGACTGAATTCCCGCTGGTGTGGTTGCGTTACGCGCGTTCGCCGTCGAGCGATCCCGCGCGCTTGCTGGCCGAACTCGACGCATTGCTCGCGCGCCGCGAACGTTTCGTGTTCCTGACCGATGATGCGCCGTCCGGCGACGATCGCGATGCGCAGGATCACGAGATGCGCAAGCAGCTCGCAAAGTGGAGCAAGGCGAATCGCGCGCAATCGCGCGCATGGATTCCCGCGATGATCGCGGTCGAGCCCGACGCGCAGCGGCGCGCGGCGCTCGATGCATTCTCGGCCGCGTTCGAGAAGGTCTGGGGTTATCCGCTGAACGCGGCGGCGAATCGCGACGAGGCGCTCGCGCTGGCACGGCGGCTGCTTGCCGCACCGGCCCGCGCGAGCGCGGCCTCGCACGACTGAACCGGTCGCCGCGCCGGCGGCGCGGCTTTCTCACTGACAGGCATGCACCGCATCGTGTTCGCGAGGGGCGTCATGCCGCATTCCGCGGGAGTTTCCGGTGGACAATCCGATTCGCGCGATGCGCATCTTCACGCGCATCGTCGAGATGAACAGCTTTACGCGCGCGGCGCAGTCGCTCGGCATTTCACGCGCAACCGCGACGCGCACCGTGCAGGAACTCGAGGCGGCGCTCGGCATGCCGTTGCTGGTGCGCACGACGCGCGCGCTTCGTGCGACGCCGGAAGGCGACGCGTATTACCGGCGGTGCCAGCGCATCACCGCGGACGTCGACGAGCTCGAGGCGAGCCTGCGCAATGCGGCGCGGCATCCGAGCGGGCCGCTGCGCGTCGAGTTGCCCGGATCGGTGGCGGGCGCGATCGTGCTGCCTGCACTTGGCGCGTTCCACGCGCGTCATCCCGAGCTCGTGCTGATGCTGGGTGTGTCCGGACGCGCGGCCAACCTGATCGGCGATGCGGTCGACTGCAGCATCCGGCTTGGCGCGCTGCCCGATTCGTCGCTGGTTGCGCGAGCGCTCGGCGCACTCGAACGCGTGACCTGCGCGAGCCCTGCGTATCTCGAGCGCTGCGGCGTGCCGGGTTCGCTCGACGCGCTCGCCGGGCACCGCGCGGTCAACGGAGCGTCCGCATCGTGCCAGCGCGCGGCCGAACTCGAATTCGCGATCGACGGCGCGGTGCGCAAGATCCGGCTCGACGGGATCGTCAGCGTGGACGACGAGCGTGCGTATCTGGCCTGCGGCGTGCATGGCCTGGGGCTGATCCAGCCGCCGCGCGTCATCGCGCAGCCGCTGATCGACGCAGGGCAGTTGCGGGAAGTGCTGCCGCGTTGGCGACCGGGCGCGGTGTCCGTATCGGCCGTCTATGCGAAGCGTCGGCACGTGTCGCCGGGTGTGCGCGCGTTCGTCGACTGGATCGCGGAGCGCTTCGCGGATGCGGCTCAGAACGGGGCGGGCGTGAGCGTGCCCGGGGCAGCGCTGCGGCAGGTGGCGGCGACGGCAATCGTTGCGTGCGAGCCCGACGGAAGGCTGGCGGCAGCGGCGTGACGGCGGCGCGTCGCAAGTGCGCGCCGTCGGCAGGCGATGCAGGGGAAGTCGTCGGTGTCTTGTGAAGGTGTGCAAATATTCTGGCGATTCTTGAGCCATTTTCGCCAGGATATTGGCATTCAGCCGGCCGATGCGTCGTCAGGTAGAATCAGCCAGCGGCCCGGGTCCTGCAATGTGCGCCGGCACCCGTCCGCCCGCACCCCGTCACCCGCCCAGTTCCCCCGCGAGAAACTCCACGAACGCCCGTATGCGCGCGGACATCTGATGCCGCTGCGCATACACCGCATAAATATCCGCGCTCGGCGTCTCGTACTCGGGCAGCACGACGACGAGTCGCCCGTCGGCCAGGTAGTCGCGGATATCCCACTCGGCGCGCATCAGGATCCCGTGTCCGTCGAGCGCCCACTTCACCGCGATCTCGCCGTCGTTCGTCGTCAGGTTGCCGTTGATCCGCACGGCTTCCGTGTTGCGCGCCGCGCCGCGTCCGCTCGTCAGGCGCCAGATCCCGTAGCCTTCGTCGCCCTGCCGGATGCCGATGCAGTTGTGCCGCGTCAGCTCGTGCGGCGTGCCCGGCGTCCCGTGCCGCGCGAGATACGCGGGCGCCGCGCACAGCAGCCGGCGGTTCGCCGCGAGCCGCCGCGCGACGACGCGCGTATCGGGCGGCTCGCCGAAGCGGATGCAGACGTCGAACGCGTCGTCGGTGAGCGGCGGCGGCATCACCGACAGCTGCAACTGCACCGACACCTCCGGATAGCGCGCGACGAAGCGCGAGATCGCCGGGCCGACGTGGCTGCGCCCGAAGCCGAGCGTCGCGTTCACGCGCAACAGGCCCTTCGGGCGCTGCTTCGCGCTGCCGAGCAGTTCGCCCAGCTCGTCCATCTGATCGAGGATCCGGCGTGCGTAGTCGAGATACACGTCGCCTTCGGGCGTCAGCATCATGCGGCGCGTCGTGCGGTTGACGAGCGTCACGCCCGCGCGCCGCTCCATCTGCGTGAGCCGCTTGCTGACGGCCGCCGCGGTCAGCCCGAGTTCGCGCGCGGCCGCGCTCAGGCTGCCCGACGCGGCCAGCGTCGAGAAGAAGCCGAGATCGGCCGGCTGGACGGTATCCGCCATGACGGGATTCATGAATCAAAGTTAAAGATGCTTTGAGTCTAGCACCGGTTCCTGCACTTCCGGTTCGGTAAAGTGCCTTCACGCTCACGATCAATCGAGGATGTCAGCATGAAGACCTACCGTATCGCGACCATTCCCGGCGACGGCATCGGCAAGGAAGTGGTGCCGGCCGGCAAGCAGGTGCTGGAAGCGCTGGCTCGCGGCAGCGACCGCTTTGCGTTCGAGTTCGAGGATTTCGACTGGGGCGCCGATTACTACCGCCGGCACGGCGCGATGATGCCGGCCGACGGCCTCGACGCGCTGCGCGGCAAGGACGCGATCCTGTTCGGCTCGGCGGGCGACCCCGACGTGCCCGACCACGTGACGCTGTGGGGCCTGCGCCTGAAGATCTGCCAGGGCTTCGACCAGTACGCGAACGTGCGCCCGACGCGCATCCTGCCCGGCATCGACGCGCCGCTGAAGCGCTGCGGGCCGGACGACCTGAACTGGGTGATCGTGCGCGAGAACTCGGAGGGCGAATACGCGGGCGTCGGCGGCCGCGTGCACCAGGGTCATCCGATCGAGGCCGCGACCGACGTGTCGATCCTCACGCGTGCCGGCGTCGAACGCATCATGCGCTTCGCGTTCCGGCTCGCGCAGTCGCGTCCGCGCAAGCTGCTGACCGTCATCACGAAGAGCAACGCGCAGCGTCACGCGATGGTGATGTGGGACGAGATCGCGAGGCAGGTCGCGCAGGAATTTCCCGACGTCACGTGGGACAAGGAACTCGTCGACGCCGCGACCGCGCGCATGGTGAACCGCCCGGCGTCGCTCGACACGATCGTCGCGACGAACCTGCACGCGGACATCCTCAGCGATCTCGCCGCCGCGCTCGCCGGCAGTCTCGGCATCGCGCCGACCGGCAACATCGATCCCGAGCGCCGCTATCCGTCGATGTTCGAGCCGATCCACGGCTCCGCGTTCGACATCATGGGCAAGGGCCTCGCGAATCCGGTCGGCACGTTCTGGTCGGTCGTGATGCTGCTCGAGCATCTCGGCGAGACGCAAGCGGCCGCGCGCGTGATGCAGGCGATCGAGGCCGTGACGGCCGATCCGTCGCTGCATACGCGCGACCTCGGCGGCAGCGCGACGACCGCGCAGGTGACGGCCGCCGTCTGCGAGCGCGTCGCGAACGCGGCGGTCGCGGCCTGACGGCAACGAGGACGGTGACGGCCGCGTGCGCAGCCGTTCGCCGTTGATTCACCGCCCTCGAATTTTCTGCCCGCGACTCGCGCATTCGATGCGAGCCGGGCGCCGGCGTACACGTTTCGCCGTGACGCCGGCCGGCACCCACCGAGCACGCGCGCACAGCGCACGGCTCGACCTCGAAGGAGGAGACACATGCAAGCGGATCTGGAAACCCGCGTCGCGCGGAAACTGATGTGGCGCATCATTCCGTTCGTGATGCTGCTTTACTTCGTCAGCTTTCTCGATCGCGTCAACGTCGGCTTCGCGGCGATGACGATGAACAAGGCGATCGGCCTGTCGCCGACCGCGTTCGGACTCGGCGGCGGCCTGTTCTTCATCGGCTATTTTCTGTTCGAAGTACCGAGCAATCTGATACTCCATCGCGTCGGCGCACGCATCTGGATCGCGCGCGTGATGGTCACGTGGGGCATCGTGTCGGCGGTGTCCGCGTTCGCGGCCGGGCCGACGAGCTTCTACGTGCTGCGCTTCCTGCTCGGCATGGCCGAAGCCGGATTCTTCCCCGGCATCATCCTGTACCTGAGTCTGTGGTTTCCCGCGAAGCAGCGCGCGGTGGCCGCCGCGTGGTTCATGGCGGCCGCGCCGATCTCGACCGCGATCGGTTCGCCGCTGTCGGGCGCGATCATGCAGATGCCGCCGATGTTCGGGCTCGCCGACTGGCAGATGCTGTACATCGTCGAGGCGCTGCCCGCGGTCGTGCTCGGCTTCGTCGTGCTGAAGTGCCTGACCGATGCGCCGTCGAAGGCCGCGTGGCTGCAACCGGACGAGCGCGACTGGCTGATCGCGAAGCTGAAGTCCGAGGCCGACGCGCGGCACACGCATGCCGGGCACACGGCCGGCGCGTGGCAGGCGCTGCGCGACCCGCGCGTGCTGGCGCTCGCGCTGATCTACTTCGGCACGTCGGCAGGGCTCTATACGCTCGGCCTGTGGGCGCCGCTGATGGTCAGGCAGTTCGGCTTCAGCGCGTTGCAGACGGGCTTGCTGACCGGCATCCCGAGCATTGCCGCGGTCGTCGCGATGATCGGATGGGCGCGGCATTCGGATCGCACCGGCGAGCGCACGTGGCACGTCGTGATTCCGTGCGTGCTGGCCTGCATCGGCTTCGTGTTCGCGGGGCAGGCGAGCACCGCGTTCCTGACCGTGCTCGCGCTGGTCGTCGTCAACATCGGGATCAGCGCCGCGAAGGCGCCGCTGTGGGCGATGCCGAGCGCGTTCCTGTCAGGCGCCGGCGCGGCCGCGGGGGTCGCGATGATCAATTCGATCGGCAACCTCGGCGGCTTCGTCGGGCCGTTCGCGATCGGCTGGCTCAAGCATGTGACGGGCGGGTATGCGGCCGGGCTATACGTGGTGGCGGGCACGCTCGCGGTGTCGGCGGTCGTCACGCTGATGCTGAGCCGCAAGGGCGCGCGCGAGCGGGTCGCGTCGGGCGTGATGCGGTAGCGGGGGAAAGCAGGAAGGGGAGAAGCCGGGGGAGGAACGGCAGGCCGCGCATGCGACGTCGCATACACGGCCTGCCCGGCCGGGGCGCGTATCGGCTACGCGCCCCGGCTTCGAACGAAGCGGCTTACTGCTCGCCGTCGCCCTTGATCTGCGGCAGCGCCGACGATTCACCCGGCGTCAGCAGACCGACTTGCGTGTAGACGCGCAGCTTGTCGCGCGTGTCGGTGATGTCGAGGTTGCGCATCGTCAGCTGGCCGATCCGGTCGCGCGGCGAGAACGTCGACGCCACCTTCTCCATCGACAGGCGTTCCGGCTGGTACGTGAGGTTCGGCGACTTCGTGCTCAGGATCGAGTAGTCGTTGCCGCGGCGCAGTTCGATCTTCACTTCGCCGGTGATCGCCCGTGCGACCCAGCGTTGCGCGGTTTCGCGCAGCATGATCGCCTGCGGGTCGAACCAGCGGCCCTGGTACAGCAGGCGGCCGAGACGGCGGCCGTTCTCGCGGTACTGCTCGATCGTGTCTTCGTTGTGGATGCCGGTGACGAGGCGCTCGTAGGCGATGTACAGCAGCGCGAGGCCCGGGGCTTCATAGATGCCGCGGCTCTTCGCCTCGATGATGCGGTTCTCGATCTGGTCGCTCATGCCGAGGCCGTGGCGGCCGCCGATGCGGTTCGCTTCCAGCAGCAGCTCGACCGGGTCGTTGAACTCGACGCTGTTCAGCGCGACCGGCTGGCCGGCTTCGAAGCGCACCGTCACTTCCTCGGCGGCGATCTTCACGTCGTCGCGCCAGAACGCGACGCCCATGATCGGGTTCACGATCTTGATGCCGCTTTCGAGGCTTTCCAGGTCCTTCGCCTCGTGCGTCGCGCCGAGCAGGTTCGAGTCGGTCGAATACGCCTTCTCGGCCGACATCTTGTACGCGAAGCCGGCCTGGTTCATGAATTCGGACATTTCGGCACGGCCGCCGAGTTCGTCGATGAACGTCTGGTCGAGCCACGGCTTGTAGATCTTCAGGTCCGGGTTCACGAGCAGGCCGTAGCGGTAGAAGCGCTCGATGTCGTTGCCCTTGTACGTGCTGCCGTCGCCCCAGATGTTGACGCCGTCTTCCTTCATCGCGGCGACGAGCATCGTGCCCGTCACGGCGCGGCCGATCGGCGTCGTGTTGAAGTACGTGACGCCGGCGGTCGTGATGTGGAACGCGCCGCTTTGCAGCGCGGCGATGCCTTCGGCGACGAGCTGCGCGCGGCAGTCGATCAGGCGGGCGCCGGCTGCGCCGTATTCGATCGCGCGTTTCGGGATCGCGTCGTAATCGTCTTCGTCGGGCTGGCCGAGGTTCGCCGTGTAAGCGTACGGGACGGCGCCCTTCAGTTTCATCCAGTGCAGCGCGGCGCTGGTGTCCAGGCCGCCGGAGAAGGCGATACCGACCTTCTGGCCGGTCGGGAGGCTTTCGAGAATCGTGCTCATAGGAATTACCGTGGATTGAAGCCGGTGGGATCGTATTTCGCGGAATATGCGAGTATCGGCTGTCCGGGAAGTTGGGGCAAGACCTGATTTTCGCGCCAATGCGTCTTCGGGCCTGTCGCGGCGGGCCTGGCGGGCGGTTAACCGGCCGGAGAATCCGCCACGAACCGGCCCCGCAAGGCGGTCGAAACCGGCGGGAACGCGCCGTCACGCAAGCCCGGTTGACAGGGCCGGATCGGCCGGAGGGTGCGGCCGATGTCGTCAGGATGCCGGCCTGTCCGGATGAAAGGGGTGTGAAAGATTTTCCGGCGCCATCCGGAACCCGCCGGCCTTCAGATATTCCACGCCTGCGCGGTATCGAGCAGTTTCTCGCGCAACTGGTCCACTTCGCCGGCCAGCTTGGCCGTGATCGACACGTAGCCCGACAACGGCGGCGGCGCGTCGTGCGGCGGATCGGCCGGCCGGCGGCGCGGCGCGAGCCGGCTCGGCGTGCCGAACTTGAGCGCGCGGCTCGCCCGGACGAGCATGTCGCGGATGCGCCGGTTCACGGCCTTCATCCCGGTTCGCATGTATTCGCGGGCGGCGAGGTCGTCGCGGGCCGGCACCATGCTCGACAGGATCTCCAGGTAGCCGATGCACAGGCGCAGGCTGCGCTGGATCGCCTCGAGGTGCGTGACCGAGATCTCGCATTCCTTCGACACCGACGGCATCAGCGAACGCAGCTGCACCAGCAGCGCGCTCAGCGCGGCCATTTCCTTCAGGTGCGCGTCGTCGCTCACGTGGCGGTCGCCCGCGAGCCGCGCGTGCACGGCCGCGCACGCGCGCAGCGCGTCGGCGAGCTTGTAGCGCCACGAGTAGGTCGCATAGAGCGGCAGCGCGAACGAGAACGCCAGCGCGATCGCGATGCCGGCCAGCACGTTGACCGCACGCCACAGGCCGTCGACGATCTCGTTGTCGCCGTGTCCGGCGACGATCACCATCGTGATCGCCGACAGCAGCGCGATATAGCCGGCCTTGCCGATCGCGTGATACGCGCAGATCCCGCACGCGATCGCCATCAGCAGGTAGATCGCGAGCGGCGCGTGCAGGACGGAGTAGAGCAGGATCAGCCCGAGCCCCGCGAGCGCGCCGATCGACGTGCCGAGCGCGCGCTCGGCCGCCTTCTTGCGGATGTTGCCGTGATGCTGCAGCCCGCCGACGACGATCAGCACGGTGATCGTCGACCATTCGCCGTGCGGCACGCGCAGGCCGGTGGACAAGGCGATCGACACGAGGATCGCGAGCGCGACGCGCGCCGCATGGATCAGCTTCGCGTGCCGGTAGCGGCGGTACGGGTCCAGCAGTGGACGGAGCGCGTGACGCAGGAGCGGCGGCAGTCGGGCGGGGAGCGAGGCGGTCATGACGGAGCGGGGGTGGCAGGGACACGCGCGGGCGGCCCGCGCGGGCCGGCGCCGCGCCGCACGCGCAGCTGACGTAACGCTAGCCGAACGCGCGCGGGCTGTCCATGGCGCGGCAGCGCGGCGCGGCCGGCCGCGGCGTCACGCGTCGGCCGTGTTCGCCGCGGCGTCCGACACGCGATTGCGGCCGCCCGACTTCGCGCGGTACAGCGCCTCGTCGGCCAGCCGCAGCAGCGTCGCGGCGTTTACGCGCCCCGTGGCGGTCGCGCTGCCGATGCTCGCCGTCACGTGCCCGTACGGGCTGCGGCCGTGCGCGATGTCGAGCCCGGCGATCGCGCGGCGGATCGCTTCGGCGACGGTCGCCGCGCCCCGCGCATCGGTGTCGGGCAGCGTGACGACGAATTCCTCGCCGCCGTAGCGCGCGACGTGGTCGCTGTCGCGGCGCAGGCAGCGCGACGCGGATTGCGCGACGCGGCGCAGCACGTCGTCGCCGGCGAGGTGGCCGTAGTAGTCGTTGAACGCCTTGAAATGATCGACGTCGACGAACAGCACCGACAGCGGGCGGCCGCTGCGCGCCGCGCGCTGCGCTTCCTTCGCGAGCACCGCATCGAATGTGCCGCGGTTGTCGAGGCCGGTCAGCGAATCGGTGTGCGCGAGCCGGTACAGCTTCGACTCGGCGATCTGCCGGCGCGCGAGTTCGCGCGACAGCGCGAGCGAGCCCCCGGCGATGAACGCGGTAAACAGGCCCATCAGCACGACGGTCCAGATCGCGCGATGGCGCCACGATGCGTAGATGTCGATCTCGGCGGGCGCGACGTCGACGATGAGCGGGAGATGCGCGAGATGCTTGTAAACATAGACGCGGCGCACGCCGTCGATGGCGCCGACGCCCGTCAGCGCGCCTTCGCTGCGGCGCTGTGCCTCGATGAAGAGCGGGGCGCCGTGAAGGTCGAGGCCGACCACGCGCGCATCGTACGGCAGGCGGGACACGAGCGCGCCGTTCTCCTCCACGATCGCCGCGCTGCCGTGCTTGCCGACCGCGAGACCGTCGAGCAGCGCGCGGAAGTAGTCGATGCTGAGCGTGCCGACGACGATCCCGCCGAACGAGCCGTCGGCCAGCGTGATCCGGCGGCTGAGCGCGATCGTCAGCGCGCCGCCGCGCAGCCGGGACGCATACGGCCGGCTGATGTAGAGGCCCTGGGCAAGCCGGTCGCGATGCACGGTGAAATATTCGCGGTCGGCGAAATTGCCTTGCCGCGGCGGCGCCGAGCCCGAATCGATCACGATATTGCCGTGCGGATCCATCACGAAAATGGCGCCGAGATAGGCACCGCTGGCCGCGCGGTCGAACAGCAGCCGGTGGCGCTGGTTCGGCGGCAATGCCGCCAGTTCCGGATCGGCGAGACCGTCGACCACGTTTTGCAGCGACAGATCATACAGTTCGATATTGCGGGAAATATCGCGCTCGATCAGCAGCATCAGGTTGCGCGCATTTTCGACCGCATGGTCATACGCGTCGTGGCGTGCCTCGATCAAAAGCGACGTGGAGAGTCCCCAACTGAACAGAAGCAGCACGATGCCCGCGACGAGCACGCCGCGGGGCGACAGAATGCGTGCCACGGCCGACGCGGTAGGGCGGCGCAGCGCAGCGAGCAGCGGGTGTGGCTTCATCCTCGGGGGCGATATTCACGTCGTCGACGGCTCCGACGCGCTGATTATTTCGAATTAATCGGTATTATCTCGCGAATTCCCGAATTTGGTCGCGAAGATGCAAAACATGCATGCGCATAAGGCGATGCGGAACGATTACGCATCGTTACCGGATATGTCCGATTTGATTTGAATCAATTATGGAGCGCGTTTCGTCTGATTATTGACGTAAATGGCGATCGATCTGTCGTTTTAAGGCGGCATTGCCGGAACGATTACGTATCGGTGAACCGGGTATCGCCGGATAACCGCTCCACATGCATGGTTTGGGGGCGCGGTGCACGGCCGCGCCGGCATGTCGTCGCCCCATGCCGCATCCAACTCGTTGATTCCGCGGCGTCCGGACGGGTTGGCACGGGCGCCCGGACCTGAGCTTGTCTGTCCGGCGAATCAGGTAGAATCCGCGCTTCGCCGCAGGCGCCCGGCGCGCAACGCGTATCGGGGCCGTATCGAATGCATCGCAGGCGGCGCGCCGCGCCCCGATCCCGCGTGCGCCGGCTCCGGATGCCGGCCCGTTCAACGTTCGTCTCGTTTATGTCCGTAATTCCGAATTCCGACCCACCCGGTTCGTCCGCGAACCCACCCAAGCTTCATCGCGCGCTGAAGGCGCGCCACCTGACGATGATCGCCATCGGCGGCTCGATCGGCACGGGCCTGTTCGTCGCGTCCGGCGCGTCGATCTCGCAGGCCGGCCCCGGCGGCGCGATGCTCGCGTACATGCTGATCGGCCTGATGGTCTACTTCCTGATGACGAGCCTCGGCGAAATGGCCGCGTTCATGCCGGTGTCGGGCTCGTTCGCGACCTACGGCGCGAAATACGTCGACGAAGGCTTCGGTTTCGCGCTCGGCTGGAACTACTGGTACAACTGGGCCGTGACGATCGCGGTCGAACTCGTCGCCGCGCAGCTCGTGATGCACTACTGGTTCCCGGACGTGCCGGGCGTCTGGTGGAGCGCCGCGTTCCTCGGCGTGATGTTCCTGCTCAACGCGCTGACCGTGCGCGGCTTCGGCGAAGCCGAATACTGGTTCGCGCTGATCAAGGTCGTCACGGTGGTCGCGTTCATCGGCGTCGGCCTGCTGATGATCTTCGGCATTCTGAAGGGGGCGCCGGGCAACGGCTGGGGCAACCTGACGATCGGCGACGCGCCGTTCGCGGGCGGCCTGCCGGCGCTGATGGGCGTCGCGATGATCGCGGGCTTCTCGTTCCAGGGCACCGAGCTGATCGGCATCGCGGCCGGCGAATCGGAGCACCCGCGCACGACGATCCCGCGCGCGGTGCGCCAGGTGTTCTGGCGGATCCTGCTGTTCTACGTGCTGGCGATCTTCGTGATCGGCGTGCTGATTCCGTACACCGACCCGAACCTGCTCAAGAGCGACGTGACCGACATCGGCGTGAGCCCGTTCACGCTCGTATTCCGCCACGCGGGCCTCGCGTTCGCGGCCGGCGTGATGAACGCGGTGATCCTGACGGCCGTGCTGTCGGCCGGCAACTCGGGCATGTACGCGTCGACGCGGATGCTCTACAACCTCGCGACGGAAGGCCGCGCGCCGAAGCTGTTCGCGAAGCTGTCGCCCGGCGGCGTGCCGCGCAACGCGCTGTACGCGACGACCGCCGTCGGCGCGCTGTGCTTCTTCACGTCGCTGTACGGCGACAAGACGGTGTACCTGTGGCTGCTGAACACGTCGGGCATGACCGGCTTCATCGCGTGGCTCGGCATCGCGATCAGCCACTACCGGTTCCGCAAGGGCTACGTGAAGCAGGGCTACGCGGTCGACCAGCTGCCGTACCAGTCGAAGTGGTTCCCGTTCGGCCCGATCTTCGCGTTCGTGCTGTGTCTCGTGATCGCGCTGGGGCAGGACTATCAGGCGTTCCTCGCGAACCGGATCGACTGGGCGGGCGTGACCGCGACCTACGTTGGCATCCCGCTGTTCCTCGTCGTGTGGCTCGGCTACCGGCTCCTGTACAAGAGCCGCTTCGTGCGCTACGAGGACATGGAGATCAAGCCGTGGGTCGCCGCGAACCGCGGCGCGCAGATGCCGCGCGTGACGAACCGCGAAACCGCGGGCTGATGCCGGTGCGGCCGGCTGCCGCGGGATGCGCAACGAAGACGGGAAGCCCGCGGGCTTCCCGTTTTTTTTGTCGGCTTTGCCCTGCACGGGGTCAAAGCCGGTTATATTTCCCGACCCTACCGGGCCACGGCCCGGCCGGCGCGACGCGCGCGGCGCGGATCGGGCATCCGGCGCGCGCCTGTTGCGGCGGCCGGCGGCGCCCGGCGTTTTCATCGTTCCGCCGGGGCCGGCACGGCCCCGCGCGCGGAGCGCGCAACCCAGAGGAATCCATGAGCGCATCACCCGCCGAGCGGAAGGCCGGACCCGTTTCCATCGTGCGAATCGAAGCCGCGATCAACGCGTGGCGCGAAGTGTATCCGCCGGCGCCGGACGGCGAGGACGGCTACGCGCTCGACGCCGGCAGCAACTGCCTGGCCGAGCTGTACGGCGCGATGATCTGCTATCGGCTGCCGGACGTGCCGCTCGATTCGCTGAGCGACGCGCAGCGCGATGCGCTGTACGCCACCGAGGCATGACGCGCGGGACGATGCCGCGACGCGGCGTCGATGAAGCAACGGGAAGCCTGGCGGCTTCCCGTTTTGCTTTGCGCGGTGCCGGACGCGGGTGCGAGCGCGACGCGGCTCGCACCGGTATCGGTGCGCCGTGAGGTATCGTCATGGCATCGGGAGCAGGCGATCACGGGACGACCGGCGAGGGACGTGTCCGCACGGGGCCGAATGAGCGTCCGTCGCCTGTCCGGGAGGGTTCGAAAATGGAGTTGAGACACCTCCGCTACTTCGTCGCGGTTGCCGAGGAGCGGAATTTCACGCGTGCGGCCGAGCGCCTGCACATCGCGCAGCCGCCACTCAGCCGGCAGATCCAGCAACTCGAGGAGGCGCTCGGCGTGCCGCTGTTCGAGCGCAACGCGCGGCCGTTGAAGCTGACCGACGCGGGGCGGTTCTTCTATTCGCATGCGGTGCAGCTGCTCGCGCAGACGACCGAGCTCGAATCCATGACGAAGCGGGTCGGCAAGATCGAGCGGAGCATGTCGGTCGGTTTCGTCGGCTCGACGCTGTACGGGATGCTGCCGAAGATCATCCGGCGCTTTCGCAGCGAGTATCCGGCCGTCGAGCTGAGCCTGCACGAGATGTCGACGATGGACCAGATCAAGGCGCTGAAGGAAGGGCGCATCGACGTCGGGTTCGGGCGCATCCGTCACGAGGATCCGAGCGTGCGGCGCGTCGTGCTGCGCGAGGAGCGGATGATCGTCGCGCTGCCGGTCGGTCATGTGCTCGACGGCGCGAAGCCCGTGCTGTCGCTGCACGATCTCGTGAACGACACGCTGATCATCTTTCCGAAGGCGCCGCGGCCGAGCTATGCGGACCAGGTCCTCGCGGCGTTCCACGATCGCGCGCTGCAGCCGCGGCGCATCTATGAAACGCGCGAGCTGCAGATCGCGCTCGGGCTCGTCGCGATGGGCGAGGGCGTGTCGGTCGTGCCGCACAGCGTGTACGGCCTGAAGCGCGACGACATCAGCTACAAGCCGCTCGACGATCCGAACCTCGTGTCGCCGATCATCATGAGCATGCGGATGCTCGACGAATCGGAGGACATCCGCGCGATGCAGGCGCTGATCTACCGGCTCTACGACGAGTCGCAGATGGAGTATCTGCCGCCGCAGCCCGAATGAACGCGCGGGCGGTGGGGGCTTGCTTGACGCTGCGCGCGTCGCCGGGCCACCATCGTCGGCATTCGCGGCGGCACGCGCGCATGCGGCCGCCTTCATGCAGACGACGACACACACATGACTGAAATCGTGACCGAGGAGACCTGGGTCGAGACGCCGCAAGGGCGCCTCTTCGCGAAGCGCTGGCGCGGCGCGTCCGCGCAGGCATTGACCGCGGATGAGCCGGCTGTGCGCGAGCCCGCGCCGATCGTGCTGCTGCACGATTCGCTTGGCTGCGTCGAGCTATGGCGCGACTTTCCCGCGGAACTCGCGCGCGCCACGCAACGCGACGTGATCGCCTACGACCGGCTGGGCTTCGGCCGGTCCGACCGTCATCCGGGGCAACTCGGCACGACGTTCGTGCGCGACGAGGCCGATCACGGATTCCGTGCGCTGCTCGAACGGTTCGGCATCGGTGCGTTCGTCGCGTTCGGGCACAGCGTCGGCGGCGGCATGGCGGTCGGATGCGCGGCCGCGTATCCGGCGCGTTGCCGCGCGCTGGTGACGGTCGCCGCGCAGGCGTTCGTCGAGGATCGCACCCTCGACGGCATTCGCGACGCGGGGCAGCAGTTCGACGCGCCCGGCCAGCTCGACCGGCTCGCGCGCTATCACGGCGACAAGGCCGAATGGGTGCTGCGTGCGTGGGTCGACACGTGGCTGTCGCCGGCGTTTCGCGGCTGGAGTCTCGATGACGGACTGCCGCGCGTGCGCTGCACGACACTCGCGATTCACGGCGAGCAGGACGAATACGGATCGGACGTGCATCCGAAGCGGATCGCCGCGCGCGTCGCGGGGCCGTCGTCGTTCCTGCTGCTCGATGGATGCGGACACATGCCGCATCGCGAGCGGACCGGCGACGTACTCGCGGCGGTTGCCGCGTTGCTGCGCGACGCGCACGCCTGAGCGCCCGGGTTCGATGCGGCCGGCGGGCCGGACCCGCCGGCGCTCAGAACGACAGCTGGATCGCGAGATCGATCGCGAGCAGCGCGATCGAGCAGCCGATCCCGAGGACCACGTTCGGCAGGCGGTGCTCGAAATCGCGATGGTCGCGGCGCATCGCGGCGCCGAGCAGGAAGATCGCCTCGACGATGATCTGCAGCCCGACGAACAGCAGCATCAGCAGATATTCGTAGCCCATCTGCTTGAACGCGGCGAATTGCATCCCGTGATCGCGGATCCACTGGCCGACGCGCAGCAGTTCGTATACGAACAGCAAGGCGGGAAACAGGTAGCTGATGAAGTACGTCGGCGCGGTGGCGTGCCGTAGTTCGAGGTGGAAGTGCTGATGTGTGGTAGCCATCACGAAGCCCTCCTTGCAACGCATGATTGCGGTCGCGACGGCCGCGCGACGACGTGCGGACTAAGGGATTGCCCGATGCGTCGGGGGCGGCCGTACGACACCAGCATACTGCTGCGCGGGAAATTTGGCATCCCGTCCGTGCGTTCGTTGTAAAAATCCCTGCGCATCGCGCGGCGAAATCAGCGGTCGTCGCTCGCGCCACGCGATGCGTCGGCCGGCTGCGTGTCGCCCGCCGTGCCGGGCAGCAGCCATTCCGGATGGCGTTCCAGATCGCCGGCCAGCGCGCTCAGTGCGCGCGACGTGCGCGTGAATTGCGTCAGCGCGTGGTGCACGTTCGATGCGGACGCACCTTCCCCGAGCGTCGCCTGCGCGGCCGTGAACGCCTGTCGTGCGGCAACCAGCGCGTCGCGCGCATGCGGCGCGAGTTCGGTATCGAGCTGCGCGAACAGCCCGGCGGTGTGCGCGAGCGCTGCGTTCACGCGCATGCCCGCGCGATCGAGCGGCAATCGGGCCAGTGTTCCGGCGATATCGCCAATCTGTACCCGCAGCGCGTCGAGCGTACCGGGCACGGTCGGCAAGGCGATCGGCAACCGGTTGGTGTCGACCGATGCGGGCGGCGCGTTCGGGAACATGTCGAGCGCAACGTACGAGCGGTTCGCGATCACGTTGCCGACGCGCAGCTGGCCGCGCAGGCCGCGCGCGACGAGCGTGTGCAGCAGCGTCTTGCCGGCCTCGGAGTCGCCGTTGCCGAGCGCGTCGCGGTAGCGTTGTCCGAGGCGATCGGGATAGAGGGCCATCGTCACGCGCATCGTGACGTCGCCGCGTCGCGTGTCGTATTCGGTGTCGACCGCAGTCACGCGGCCGAGCTCGATGCCGCGAAAGTCCACCGGCGCGCCGACGTCGAGGCCGCGCAGCGAGCGGTCGAAGCGCATCGCGACCGGTGCGGCGGGCGCGTTCGGCGTGCGCATCGCGTCGATCTCGTCGTCGGCCACGCGAAAGCGCGCGCCGTCCGGTGCCGCGACGATCGCCGTGCGTCCGGGCGGCGCCGCGAACGCGAGTCCGCCGGCGAGCATCGCGGCGAGCGACGGCGTGTCGAGTTTCATGCCGCCCGCATCGAGCCGCAGGCCGACGCCGCCCGCTTGCCACCAGCGTGCGTCGGCGTCGACGTAGCGATCGAACGGCGCGGCGACGAACACCGCGATCGACACGCCGCGCCCGTCCGGATCGAGCGCATAGCCGGTCACCTGGCCGACGCGCGCGCGCCGGTGGTAGACCGGCGAGCCGACCGCGACCGTGCCGAGCGTTGCCGCGCGCAGCGTGTAGCGGCGCCCGCGGCCGTCTTCGTCGGCCGGCGGCGCATCGAGCCCTGCGAAGGTCGTGCGCCGTTCGCCGGCGTTGCCGAGTGCGGCCGCGATATACGCGCCGGACAGCACGGTATCCAGCCCGGAGATGCCGGCGGGGCCGACGCGGGGCCGCACGATCCAGAAGCGTGTGCCGGCGCGCGCAAGCGCATGCGCGTCGGCGTTCAAC
Source organism: Burkholderia sp. Bp9140 (assembly GCF_003853425.1). Taxonomy (NCBI): domain Bacteria; kingdom Pseudomonadati; phylum Pseudomonadota; class Betaproteobacteria; order Burkholderiales; family Burkholderiaceae; genus Burkholderia; species Burkholderia sp. Bp9140. The sequence continues at coordinate 301,506 of NZ_QTPQ01000002.1, read as the reverse complement.
TGCACGTCGACGCGCACGCCTGCTTGCCCGCGCAACGCGCGAACCTGCGTGACGCGGCCGACCTCGACGTTGCGCAGCCGCAGCGTCGACCGGCCGGCTTCGAGCCCGTCGGCGCTCGCGAAGGTGATCGTGATGACCGGCCCGCGGTTGCCGAGCAGGGGGACGCCCCACGCGACGAAGCACGCCGCGGCCGCGAGCGGGACCAACCAGATCGCCGCGCGCGGCCAGCGGGCGCAGGCGCGTGCGACACGGGCGCGCGCGTCAGTCGAACTGCGCGACGAGCGCATCGGCGCCCTTGTCGATGCCGGTTTTCGCCGCGCTCAGCGCGCCGAAGCTCGCGCCGATGTTCATCGCGTTCGGATACTGCTTCGTCACGTACGCGTTGATCAGCCGGTTCGTCGCCGCGTCGCGGATTTCCACCGCATAGATGACGGAACCCGTGAATGCGCCTTCGCGCCCGCGTATCGCCTGCACGCCGTTGTAGAGGTTGCCCGCGAGGTCGAAATGCGCGAACGCGCCGGCGAAGGCCGTCGTCGTCACCGCGCCCGTCAGCGTCAGCTTCACGCGCAGCGTGTCGGGGGCGGGTGCGTTCGTCAGCTCGAAGCGCTTGCCGAGCTTTCTGGCGAACGTGTCGCCCATGTAGGCGGCGAGCGTCGCCTTGTCCTGATCGCTCAGGTTGCCGAACTGATTGTCCGCGCCGCGGTACACGGCGACCGGATCGAGGATCAGCTTCCGGTAGCGATGCCAGTCGGCCGGCAGCGCGTAGCGATACGGGACGCGGCCGGACGTGTCCTGCGGATCGCCGCGCAGGTACGGGGAAGATTCGATGCCCGTATAGCGGGCGGGCTGGACGCCGGCGCACCCGGCGAGCGCGACGCAAAGCGCGATGTGGGTCAGGTGGCGGGAGGCGGTCGATCGGTTCATGCATATCTCCGGGTCGGGATCGCGCCGGCGATCGGCGCGAAGGGGTAGCGGGTTTAAAAAACCGGATAGGCGGTTTGTTTGTGGGGCGGAAATGCCCCATGAATTCGGGGCGCGACAGGGTATTGCGATGCCGGTCATCGGCCGGAAAGCCCCGCCACAGGCGGCGCTCGCGTGCCGATGGCCGGTCCGTGAAGCTGCCGCGTTGCGGCCACGGGCGACGCGGCAGCCGATCGTAGCACCGCCGTTTTAGGATGTAAACCGACCAGGCGGTTTGTTTGTGATAGACTCCGCGCACTTCCTGCATGCGGCCGCGCCGGTTCGGCGCCGCCGCATCGCGTCACTTCATAGCGGGGAAAGGTCATGGACAATCCGACGCGTTCCGGGCGAACGCGCACGGCCGCGATCCAGGCGGCGCTCGCGATTATCGAGCGCGACGGCCCGGGCAAGCTCACGTTCGATGCGATCTCGCGCGAAAGCGGCATCAGCAAGGGCGGGCTGATGCATCAGTTCCGCACGAAAGGCGACGTGCTGAACGCGCTGATGGAGCATCAGCAGGACTACTACGAACGATTCCAGCGCGACTACCTGGCCGCGCGCGATCCGGACGAAGCGCAGCCGACGCTGTCCGCGCAGATCGCGACGATGCGCGAAGTGATCGACCAGCAGCCGTCGGCGGCGCTCGCGATCATGGCGGCACTCGTCGAGAATCCCGAGCCGTTGCAGAAGGTCCGCGACACCGATGCGAAGAATGTGCAGCGCATCGCCGCCGAATCCGACGATCCCGATCTGGCGCTGCTGCGCTGGAAGGCGGCGTGGGGCATCGCGCTGTCGGCGATGTTCGGGCTGTGCCCGCTGTCGGCCGACGAGCGCTCGCGCCTGTTCGACCGGCTGCTCGACGAGACGCAATGGCCGGCCCGCGGCGCGGAGACGGCGAAGCGCCGTGCATCGGCGGCCAGGACGTCGAGGAAGCCATGAAGCGCACGTTCGTTGCATGCGGCGTGGTGCTCGCCCGCTTCAGGCGCACGCTGCTTGCGGTCATACTCGGGCGGCTCTGAGCGCCCGACAGGCGGCCGCGGCCGTTCACGGCTTCGCTTGCGCGCCTTCGACGAACAGCCTTGCGACCGACTGGAACTCCCGCTTCAGCGACAATCCCGGCACGGTCAGCCAGCGCAGCATCGCCGCGAGATACAGGTGATGGAACCACGTGGCGAGCTGGTCGGCCGCCAGTGCCGGGTTCAGTTCGCCCGCCTGCTGGCCGGCCGCGATCAGCTGCTGCCACATGAGCGCGATGTCGCCGCCGTTTTCCTTTCCGCCTTCCGCTTGCGCCGCGCCGATGCCCAGGAACCGATGCCGCAGGTACGCGAGCAGGTACACCGGATGCTGTTCGCACCACGCGGCCGACGCATCGAGCACGCAGGCGATCCGCGATGCGAAGGTTTTCCGTCGCGCGACGTCGCGCTGCAGATGGGCGAGATCGCGCGCGAGTTCCCCTTCGAGCCAGTGCGCAAGCACGGCTTCCTTTGTCGGGAAGTGGTTGTACAGCGTACGTTTCGCGACGTCGGCCTGCGCGGCGATCTGCTCCATCGTGACGGCATCGTAGCCGTGCGCATTGAACAGGCGTGCGCCGGTAGCGGCGAGATGCGCGAGCATCTGGATGCGCTTGCGCGCGCGGCGGCCCGGATCGTCGGTCGTCATCGGCATGCCTCGGGGATTGACGGAAAGTGTACGAATTGCATTAGTATACGACGTGCATTTTTTGGAATCCACTCGCTTGCATTGTGCACGAGGAGTCACGCATGAAGCTCGTCATCGCCACCTACGGTACCGAAGGCGACACGCGCCCGCTCGCGGCGCTCGGCCGCGCGCTGCGGGATGCCGGCCATGAAGTCCGGTTGCTGGCCGACGCCGCGACGCTCGCTTCGACCGCCGCGCTCGGCGTGCCGTCCGCGCCGTTGTCCGGCGATATCCGCGCGGCGATCGCCCCCGAGGGCGCGTTGTCCGATGCGGTGCGTGGGCGCGGGGGCTTCAACGACACGTCGAAGGCGCTCGCGGCGATCGCGAATGCGAACACGGCTGCGTGGATGCGCGAAGTCGCGGACGCGTCGGCCGGTTGCGATGCGATCCTCGTGTCGGGGCTGGCGTCGTTTGTCGGGCTGTCGGTTGCCGAGTATCGCGGCGTGCCGGCAATCGGCACGGGGATGATCCCGATCACGCCGACCGCCGCGTTCGCGTCGCCGTTCCTGCCGCCGGCCAAGGTGCCGCGCTGGCTGAATCGCGCCAGTCACCGGTTCGTGAACGCGCTGCTGTGGCACGCGTTCAGCAAGGCGACCAATGCGGCGCGCGCCGGCGTGTGCGGATTGCCGCCGCGCCGGCGCGTGTGGACCGATCATCCGATGCTGTACGGCGTGTCGCCGGTGCTGCTGGCCGATCCGGCCGACTGGCCGTCGAATGTGCTGGCATGCGGTCAGTGGCGCATCGACGCGCGGGCGTGGACGCCGCCGCCCGCGCTTTCGGCCTTTCTCGAGGCGGGCGATCGGCCCGTGTACATCGGTTTCGGCAGCATGGCCGGGTTCGACCGGGCCGCGCTGGCCGACGCGCTGGTGCAGGCGCTCGACGGCCGGCGTGCGTTGTTCCAGCCGGGCTGGAGCGGCATCGACGCGTCGATGCTGCCGGCGCACGTGTGTGTGATCGGCGAGGCGCCGCACGACCGGTTGTTTCCGCATACGTCGATGGCGATCCACCACGGCGGGTCGGGCACCACGCATTCGGCCGCGCGGGCGGGCATTCCGTCGGTCGTCGTGCCGTTCGCGGGCGACCAGTTCTTCTGGGCGAACCGGCTGCAGCGGCTCGGTGTGGCCGATGCGCCGGTGGCGGGGCGCCGTGTGGATGCCGCCGCGCTGGCACGCGCGATCGCGTTCGCGGCGCGTGCCGACACGCAAGCGCGGGCCGCCGAACTCGGTGCGCGGATCGCGCGGGAGGACGGGTTGCGTCTCGCGGTCGACGCGATCGAGCGTTCAGGGCGCCCCGGCGTGCACTGAACGCGCCCGGCGCGTCAGAAATGCCCGGTGAACCGGTAGCGGCTGCCCGGGTGCCACAGATTGGCGACCGACGCGACCATCCCCTGCGACCACGTGCGCCGATGCAGCAGCAGGCAGGGCTCGCGTTCGTCCATCGTCAGGTGACGGCGCGTTTGCGCATCGGGCATCGCGGCCTCGATCCGGTATTCGACACGCTGCAGCGGCGCGACGCGCGTGAGGTACTGGTTCGGCGTCGTCGTCGTGAAGTCCTGCAATGCGTATTCGGGCGCGCAGACCGGATTGACCCAGCGTTCCTCGAGCTGCACGGGCGTGTCGTTCTCGAAGTGCAGCACGCGCGAATGGAAGATCGGGCTGCCGGTGTCGAGCCGCAGCTCGTCGGCGAGCTGCGCATCGGCGACGGCCGCGCCGACCTCCAGCACCTGCGCACGATACGCATGGCCGCGCGCGGCGACTTCATCCGAGATGCTGCGGATCGCGACCAGCGTCGATTCGTATTTCGGCGACGCGACATACGTGCCGGAGCCGCGCGTGCGCGTGAGCACCTGCTCGGCCGTCAGCTCGCGCAGCGCGCGGTTGACCGTCATCCGCGCGACGTTGAATTCGCGCGCGAGCTCGTTCTCCGACGGCACCTGGTCGCCTTCCGCCCACTCGCCCGCATGAATGCGCGCGAGGATGAAATCCTTGATTTCCTGATAGATCGGTGTGGTCATTGCATTGCTGTTCAAGAGACGGCGGCCGTGTGCCGTCGCAGGCCGGCCTTCGTGCGGTGTCCGGGCGGAGTGTACCGGGTTCGACGCCGCGCGGGCCCGGCTGTCGGCTGGCGATTCGGGTTATTCCCGCCTGGATCCGGACCGCGGCCGCCGCGCCGGCCGGCGCGGCAAACGAAAAAGTATAGACAAATGCATGCGCGACGATGGCGTGCCGAACCCACGCAGAAAGCTGGATTTCAACTGCATGTAATGGTTAGCGAATTGAAATATAAGGGAAATTCGCTCATGGAAACAATCCGCCGACAATTAGAGATAAACACGGATTGCTGGCGGTGCCCTGGAAAAGGCAAAGTTGTATGTACAACTTCGGGGTCGCCGGACGGGCGGCTTCCGGGTTGAAAGGGTCGCGGCGGCGACGCCCGACGGGACCCGCGCCCAGTTCGCCTATGACAGGAACGCCATGAAGAAACTCGCGCTCAGTATTGCCCTTGCCTGCATCGCGGTCGGTGCCCACGCCAAGGATTGGTCGACGATCCGGTTCGGCGTCGACGCCAGCTATCCGCCGTTCGAATCGAAGGACGCAAGCGGCAAGGTCGTCGGCTTCGACGTCGATCTCGGCAACGAGATCTGCGCGCGCCTGAAGGCGAAATGCGTGTGGATCGAGAACGACTTCGACGGGATGATCCCGGCCCTGAAGGCGAAGAAGTTCGACGGCGTGCTGTCGTCGATGTCGATGACGCCGGCGCGCGCCGAGCAGATCGCGTTCTCCGACAAGTTGTTCAACACGCCGACGCGTCTCGTCGCGAAGAAAGGCGCGAACCTCCAGCCGACGGCCGAGTCGCTGAAGGGCAAGTCGGTCGGCGTCGAGCAGGGCACGATCCAGGAAACCTACGCGAAGACCTACTGGGCGCCGAAGGGCGTGCAGGTCGTGCCTTACCAGAACCAGGACGGCGTGTACCAGGACCTGATGTCCGGCCGCCTCGACGCCGCGCTGCAGGACGCGGTGCAGGCCGAACTCGGCTTCCTGAAGACGCCGCGCGGCGCAACCTTCGAATTCGCGGGCAAGGACATCGACGATCCGAAGACCCTCGGCAACGGCGCCGGCATCGGGCTGCGCAAGGACGACGCCGACCTGAAGGCGAAGATCGACCACGCGATCGCCGACATCATCAAGGACGGCACGTACAAGAAGCTCGAGAAGAAGTACTTCGCATTCGACGTCTACGGTGGCTGACCGTCCATGCGGCGCGCATCGGCTGTGGCGCGCGCCGCGTCTGTTGCCGGGTGCAACCCGCTTCGCGTGATGCGTCTGGCTTGATGAGCAGGTTGCATCAAGTCGTGCGCAGATATCGTTTGATGCGCGGTTAATGGCTATTGACAATCCAGCCACATCGATCTGGATCCCTTATATGATCTTCCAAGGATTTGGCCCGCTGTTGTGGGCCGGCACGGTCGAGACCGTGAAGCTCGCGGTGCTGTCGCTCGCCGCGTCGCTCGTACTGGGCCTCGCGGGCGCGGCCGCGAAACTGTCGACCAACCGGGTGCTCAGGTCGACCGGCACGTTCTATACGACGCTGATCCGCGCGGTGCCCGATCTCGTGCTGATGCTGCTGCTGTTCTACGGGATCCAGATCCTGCTGAACGACGTGACCGACGTGCTCGGCTGGGACCAGATCGACATCGACCCGTTCGTGGCCGGCGTGATCACGCTCGGCTTCATCTACGGCGCGTACTTCACCGAGACGTTCCGCGGCGCGTTCCTCGCGGTGCCGCGCGGCCAGCTCGAAGCGGGCTTCGCATACGGGATGAGCGGCTGGCGCGTGTTCCACCGGATCCTGTTCCCGCAGATGATGCGCTTCGCGCTGCCGGGCATCGGCAACAACTGGCAGGTGCTCGTGAAGGCCACCGCGCTGGTGTCGATCATCGGCCTCGCCGATGTCGTGAAGGCGTCGCAGGACGCCGGCAAGAGCACGCTCGATTTCTTCTTCTTCACGCTCGCGGCGGGCGCGATCTACCTCGCGATCACGACGGTGTCGAACGTCGTGCTGCACCACCTCGAGAAGCGTTATTCCGTCGGCGTCCGGAGGCTTGCACTGTGATCGAACTCATCGGCCAGTACTGGCAAAGCTATCTCTACACCGACGGCTACCGCTTCAGCGGCCTCGCGATCACGCTGTGGCTGCTGGTCGTGTCGATCGCGCTCGGTTTCGCGCTGGCCGTGCCGCTCGCGATCGCGCGCGCGTCGTCGAACCGCTGGATCTCCGGCCCGGTGTGGCTCTATACGTATGTGTTCCGCGGCACGCCGCTCTACGTGCAGCTGCTGATGTGCTACACCGGCATCTACAGCCTGCAGGTCGTGCACGACCACGTGCTGCTCGACACGTTCTTCCGAAACGCGATGAACTGCACGCTCCTCGCGTTCGTGCTGAACGAATGCGCGTATGCGACCGAGATCTTCGCGGGCGCGATCAAGGCGACGTCGGCCGGCGAGATCGAGGCCGGGATGGCGTACGGGATGTCGCGCTTCAAGCTCTATACGCGCATCATCCTGCCGTCCGCGCTGCGCCGCTCGCTGCCGAGCTACAGCAACGAAGTGATCCTGATGCTGCACGCGACGACGCTCGCATTCACCGCGACCGTGCCCGACGTCCTGAAGGTCACGCGCGACGTCAACTCCGCGACGTACATGTCGTTCCAGGCCTACGGCATCGCGGCCGTGCTGTACGCCATCGTCGTGTTCGCGCTCATCTGGGCGTTCCGCAAGCTCGAGACGCGCTGGCTCGCGTACCTCTCGCCGCGCAGCCACTAATTCGCAAGGAAGGACCAAGCATGTACAAGCTCACCGTTGAAAACCTCCACAAGAAATTCGGCGACAACGAGGTGTTGAAGGGCGTGTCGATGAAGGCGAAGGCCGGCGACGTGATCAGCATCATCGGCTCGAGCGGCTCCGGAAAGAGCACGTTCCTGCGCTGCATCAACTTCCTCGAGCAGCCGTGCTCGGGGCAGATCACGATCGGCAGCGAGCCGATCGAGACCACGCGCGAGCGCAACGGCTCGCTGCGCGTGGCCGACCAGAAGCAGTTGCAGCGGATGCGCACGAAGCTGTCGATGGTGTTCCAGCACTTCAACCTGTGGGCGCACATGACGGTGCTCGAGAACGTGATCGAGGCGCCGATGGCCGTGCTCGGGATCGGCAAGGAAGAGGCCATCGCGCGGGCGCGCAAGTATCTGGAGAAGGTCGGTCTCGCACCGCGTGTCGAAGGCATGTATCCGTCGCACCTGTCCGGTGGCCAGCAGCAGCGCGTCGCGATCGCGCGTGCGCTCGCGATGGAACCCGAGGTGATGCTGTTCGACGAGCCGACGTCGGCGCTCGATCCGGAACTCGTCGGCGAAGTGCTGAAGGTCATGCAGAAGCTCGCCGAGGAAGGGCGCACGATGGTCGTCGTCACGCACGAGATGGGTTTCGCGCGCAACGTGTCGAACCATGTGATCTTCCTGCACCAGGGGAAGATCGAGGAAGAGGGCGATCCGCAGGAGATTCTCGTCAATCCGAAGAGCGAGCGGCTCGGGCAGTTCCTGTCGGGGCGGTTGAAGTAAGCGGGCGCTGCTGCAACCTGGAACGCGAAATGCTTGTCCCGGACGACTCTTTCGATCGAGGAGCACCGCGATGAGCACGTCGACCCCTACCGCGTTTTCCCACGTGAAGCCGCAGGACACCGCGTATCAAGGCGAAGGCCTGCGCGACTTCTTCCTGTATCGCGATCTCGGCATCGCGGCCGCGACGAACGGCAAGGTCGTCGCGCAACTCGTCAGGGCGAATCATGCACCGACGGCGGGCACCGGCTGGCACCGTCACGAGGCCGAGTTCCACATCGTGATCATGCTGAAGGGCTGGGCGCGCTTCATGTACGGCGACCGCGAGACGCTCGTGAACGCCGGCGACTGCGTGCACCAGGCGCCGGGAATCGTGCATTACCTGTTCGACTACTCGCCCGACATGGAGTATCTGGAGATCGTCGGGCCGGCCGATTTCAAGTCGATCGACGTCGAAGGGCCATGCGAAGTGCCTGCGCCGACGCCGTGGGGCGACGCGGGCGCGTAGCCCCCGGTCGTTTCGGACGCGAGGCATCCGCGTGCCTCCGACAGACCGCCTTCGGGCGGTTTTTTTGTTGGTCCATCTCGGGCATCTTGTCCTGCTTCAGTCATTCGACATCCGAAGCATTTTCCGCGTAAGCAAATCGAAAAAACAGACGGCAGTTTGTCAGCCTCGCGTGACGTTTCGTTACACGGTGTCAAAGATCGTCAATTCGAGGCAGGTGCGGTGCACGGCGTGCCGGCGACCGGCGTTAAGGGGGGAACAGCCGGACCACCGGCTGACCTACCCAGGAGAATGTCATGACCCGCATCGCGAAGATCCTGACCGTGACGGCCGTCGCCTGCGCCGTGCTCGTACCGGCGCTGGCCGAAGCCCATTCGCACCGCGTGTGCCATTTCGATCACCACCATCACCGCGTGTGCCGCTGGGTACGTTGACCCGCGGCGCGGTATTCCCGGCGTATCGTCGGGACGCCTTCACCATTCAGGCCAATCAGGAGAGGACCATGAAAAAGACGATGTTGATCGCCGCGCTGGCTGCCGGCATGGGGTTGTCGATCGGTGCGTTCGCACAGGTTCCGGCCAGCGCGCCGGCGGGCACGACCGGGCTGTGCAAGGACGGGTCGTTCTATTCGGGCGCGTCGAAGAAGGGCGCCTGTGCGGGGCACAAGGGCGTGAAGACCTGGTACGGCGCGTCGGCTGCTGCCGCGGCCAGCGCACCGGCCGCGGCGCCGGCGACGGCGGCATCCGCCGGCGCAGCATCCGGCACCGCGCCCGCGAAGGGCGCGCCGTCGACGACCGCGGCTGCGGCGCCCGGCGGCGGCGCGGGCAAGGTGTGGGTCAACGACAGCACGAAGGTCTATCACTGCTCGACCGACAAGTACTACGGCAAGACAAAGCACGGCAGCTATATGCCGGAAGCCGATGCGAAGGCGAAGGGCTACCACGCGTCGCACGGCAAGGCCTGTCCGTAAGCCGGCGGAACGCGCGAGCCTTGCCGCTCGCGCACTGCCCGAAATCGCGCCCCGCCACCCAGGCGGGGCGAATTATTTGCAGCGCCGATCTGCCGCGCCGATCATTGCCCTGCCGCGCGGGTTCCGTGCACGTAATCGGATTACGTCGCGGTCGTCGCCGCATCGTGACAGGCCGCGCGCGCGTCGAGCAATGCCCGCAGCGTCACGTAGTGCGCGCCGTTCGCTCCGCCGTCCGTATCGGCGGTGCGATCGTATGGCTCGTTGTCATGGATCGTCGCACGGACGATCGGATAGATCTGTGTTTCCCAGCGGCTGCCGTTGAACACGCCGTAGTGGCCCGCGCCCGTCTGCACATGGTGCGTTTTCAGGTACGGCGGCAATCCCGAACACAGCTCCTGCGCGGCCACCGTCTGGCCCACGGCGCAGATGTCGTCCTTCTCGCCCTCGATCGTCAGCAGCGCGGTGCGGTGGATCGCGGCCGGTTCCACCAGCCGGTCGCCGACGGTCAGCTCGCCGCGCGCGAGCGCGTATTGCTGGAACACTTTCTCGACCGTTTCCAGATAGAACTCCGCGGTGAGATCGGCCGTCGCGAAGTATTCGTCATAGAAGTGACGCAGCGCGTCGGCCTTCTCGGGGTCGCCTTTCGCACGCTCGTAGTACAGGTCGGCAAACGAAGCGGCATGGCGGTCGGGATTCATCGACATGAACGCGCCGACCTGCACGAAGCCCGGATACACGCAACGCTGCGCCCCGACGAAGCCGGCCGGCACCACGCTGATCAGGTTGCGCGCGAACCATTCGATCGGCCGGCTCGTGGCGAGCGCGTTGACCTTCGTCGGATTCACGCGGCAGTCGATCGGCCCCGCCATCAGCGTCAGGCTCGCGGGTTGGGCCGGATCGCCGGCGGCGGCCATCAGCGCGACCGCCGAAAGCGCGGCGACGGTCGGCTGGCAGATCGCGAGCACATGCGCGTCCGGGCCGATCTGCCGAATGAAATCGATCACGTGCTCGACGTATTCGTCGAAGCCGAAGCGCCCGGCCGAGAGCGGGATGTCGCGTGGGTTGTGCCAGTCGGTGATGTACACGTCGTGATCGGCAAGCATCGTGCTGACCGTGCCGCGCAGCAGCGTCGCGAAATGCCCGGACATCGGCGCGACGATCAGCACGCGCGGCTGACGCGCGACCGGCCGCGCCTTGCGGAAATGCAGCAGCGTGCCGAACGGCGTGGCCTGCGCGGCTTCCTCGACGATCGGCACTGATTCGCCGTCGACGACGATCGACGCGATGCCGAACGGCGGGCGCCGGTGCGAGAACGCGCAGCATTCGAGCAGTTCGCACAGCGCGTCGACCGTGCGGCCCGTTGGCGTCGACGTGACGGGCGGCCACAGCGACATCGTCGCGCGTGTGGCGGCCGCCCATGCGCGCGCCGGGCGCAGGCATTCGGCAGACCATTGGTAGAACGGATAGGCAAGCAGGTTCATGGCCGTCACTCGTTGCGTCACGTTGTGTCGAACGAGGCAAGCCGTGTGCCAGCATGCGGCTGGCACGCGCGTTGCACGCGGTTGGCGAACGCGGCGATACGCACGGCGGTTCATGTGGCACATGCAGCCGGACGACCGGACGCCATGCGCCGCCGCCGCGGCTCGGCGCACTGGCCGTGCCGCTGCACGGTGCGACGCTGCGCCAGTTCGGCGAATACGTCGCACCGGCGCGGTGCGGTTCGCGTGGCGCCGCGTGCGCTTTCGGTGCAGGGGCACGAACGGCAATCAGCAGGGGAGCGACATGGAATCTACCGGACAAACGAAATTGACCATCAGCAGCCGCAATTACTCGTCGTGGTCGATGCGCGGCTGGCTGCTCGCGAGGCTGAGCGGGCTCGCGTTCGAGACGGTCAGCGTGCCGATCGATGCGGCATCGCGCGCGGAGCTGCTGCTGCTGTCGCCGTCGATTCTCGTGCCGTGCCTGACGCACGACGGCAGCACGGTGTGGGACACGCTCGCGATCGCCGAATACCTGAACGAAATCCGGCCGCAGGCGCGGCTGCTGCCCGACGACCGGCATGCGCGCGCGCATTGCCGGTCGATCTGCGGCGAGATGCATTCCGGTTTCAGCGCGCTGCGCTCGGCGCTGCCGATGAACCTGCGTGCGCACTTTCCCGGTTTCCGGATCTGGTCGCGCGCGCAGCACGACATCGAGCGCATCGTGACGATCTGGCGCGAGTGTCTGGCCGCGTACGGCGGCCCCTGGCTGTTCGGCGAGCAGATCGGCATCGCCGATGCGATGTACGCGCCGGTCGTCACGCGATTCCTGACCTACGACGTGAAACTCGAGCCCGAGATCGCCGAGTACTGCATGCGCGTGCTCGCGCATCCGTTCGTTGCGGAGTGGATCGATGCCGCGAAAGTGGAGCACGAAGACATCGACGAACTCGACATGGAGTTCTGACGCAAGGCCCCGTCGGGCTTTCAATCGGGCTACGGACACGCGCATCGAAACGAACCGCCGGTGCGACCGCGCAATCCGCAAACGTTTCACGTCGATTTTCGCTGGAAACGAGTACGAATTCCCTAAAGGATGCGGGTGCCGATGACGTTAAACGGGCACGGGGATGACTGTCGATCGCATGCATGCGACATGCGACGTGCAGTCCGCAACAACCAGCGCAGCAGGGGAATCGACTTGAACCGTCAGCAATCGTGGACGCGCACGGCCGCGCCCGGCGAAATCATCTATTCGGAGGGCTTCGCCGGCGAGCCCGTCATCTTTCTGATCGCCGACGGCAAGATCGAGCTGTCGACGCGCTGCGAAGACAAGCGCGTCGTCGTCGCGACGCTCGGGCGCGGCGAGTTCTTCGGCGAATCGGCACTGCTCGCATCCGAGCCGCGCGCGCATACCGCGAAGGCGCTGTCGTTCTGCCAGCTCACGGTCGTGCCGGCCGCGCTGCTCGACGAGGAAATCGAGCACGTGTCCGCGCTGCTCCGTCATATCGTGCGCACGATGATCCGGCGCGTGAAGCGCAAGGACGACCAGCTCGCGACCTATACGCACGCGGACTTCATGCCGGGCGTGCTGTCGTATGCGCATGTATTGTCGCTGATGGCGGGCACCGACACGCGCGGCGCGGACGACGCGTGGTCGCGGCGGCCGATGCAGACGCACGCGGCGGAGACGTCGGTGCCGCTTGCGGACGTGATTCGCCGCTGCCGCGCGATCGCCGGCCATTCGCGCCCGCACGTGCTCGCGATGCTGCGCCGCATGGAGAAGCTCAATCTCGTCACGATCGAAGCCGCGCAGGCCGACCATGCCGGCGGCGCGGCCGATTACGCGGCTTCGCCGGATGCGCGCCAGGTCGTCACGTTCGATGCGGCGCGCGTGATCGATCGCGCGCAGCAGGTCGCCGATCACGATCTCGACCTGTCGATCAACAGCGAGCTGGAGCTGATCGAGCTGGCCGATCTCGAGGCGCTGATCGGTGTCGACCGGAAGCTGCTGCTCAACAAGCTGTCGCACGGCGAGATCGCCGACGAGGTGTTCGCGTTCCGCAAGTCGAAGGTGCTCGGTTACGTCGAGCAGAAGGGCGTCGCGTATTTCTCGCGACGCAGCCCGCGCGCCGGCGGTGACGTGCGCGCGCTCGAGGATATCGTGTGGGTCGATCAGCGCACGCTGTTCGACGTGATCAGCGCATTCGATACGTACGACCTCGCGAAGCTGATCGCGAGCCTCGACGATCGCGCGGTGGCCGACAAGCTGTTCTCCGTGATGACGGAGGCGCGGCGCAACGAGGTGTCGTGGGTGATGCGTCGCGAGCTCAAGCCCGATCCGATCGAGATCGAGGAAATCGAGCGGCGCGTGCTCGATGCCGTGCGCATTGCCAAGGCGCCGGCGGCATCCGCGCCTTTGGCTTCATCCGACGCGTAACGCACGACCCGACGGAGACGCATATGGACCTGTTGACCCTGGTCGGCGCGATACTCGGCGGCGCGGCCATCGTGTTCGGTTTCGCGCTGGAAGGCGGGCATTTCTCGATGCTGTTCCAGTTCGAAGCGCTCGTCATCGTGCTCGGCGGCACGCTCGGCGCGGTGATGATCCAGAACACGTGGGCGCGGTTCTTCGATGCGGTGAAGCAGTTGCGGCTCGCGTTCGTACGGGCGCAGGAAGTCGATCGCAAGCACCTGGCCGACCTGCTGGAGTGGGGCGATCGCGCGAAGCTCGACGGATTGCTCGCCTTCGAATCGATGGACGTGAGCGGCATTCATCCATTCGCGCGACGTGGGCTCGAACTGCTCGCGAACGGCGTGTCGACCGCCGTGCTCGAGGATGCGCTGCAGCGAGATCTCGACGCATACGAGCGCAGCCGGCTCGCGGCCGCGCGCGTGTGGCACCAGGCCGGCGGCTATGCGCCGACGTTCGGCATTCTCGGCTCGGTGCTCGGGCTGGTCCAGGTGACGAGCCATATTCTCGAACCGGCACAGCTCGGCCCGGGCATCGCGGTCGCGTTCATCGCGACGCTCTACGGCCTTGCGTTCGCGAACCTCGTGTTTCTGCCGCTCCACGGCAAGCTGCGCGCGCAGATCGACAGCGAGCTGCGCTTTCGCAAGCTGTATCTCGACGGCCTGCTCGCGATCTCGCGCAAGGAATCGCCGCATACGATCGAAACGCGGCTGACCGGCGACGTGCGCGGCCGCGCGGCGGAGTCGCTCGCATGACGCACCGGGAGCCTGGCCATGACGGCACGAACTGACGGCGCGCGTGCGGGCTCGTCCGCCGCCGGGCGCGACGACGATGAAGCCGAAGGCACGCAGTCCGGACGCTGGCTGATTTCCTATGCGGACCTCATCACGACGCTGATGGTGCTGTTTCTCGCGCTGTACGTGCTGCAGCTCGCGAAGTACCACGCGCTCGATGCGCGGTATCAGACGCTCGCGCGGCGCGGCGCAGGCGCGGCAAGCGCGAGCGCGAGCGCGAGCGAAGCCGCGATGCCCGATCGCGCGCCGGCATGGCTGGCATCGCTCGATGCGCTGAAGACGAACGGCCGCATCTCGCTCGTGCGGGCGCCGCACGGCATCGAGATCGGCATCGACGCGAAGATCCTGTTCAACGTCGGCGACGCGCGTTTGCTGCCCGACGCGGCGCCGGTGCTGAGCCAGATCGCGCGAGCGCTGAGCGAGCATGCGACCGGCGACATTCTCGTCGAAGGGCATACCGACAGCGTGCCGATCGCGAACGCGAAATACGAATCGAACTGGGAGCTGTCGTCCGCGCGGGCGGGCAGCGTCGTGCGCTATCTGGCCGATCGCGGCGTCGCGCCGCACCGGCTCGCGGCGATCGGCCGGGCCGACACGCAGCCGCTCGTCGCGGGCGACGATGCGGCCGCGCGGGCGCGCAACCGGCGGGTGACGATCTTCGTCGCGTATTGAGCGCGCGAACCTCGGTGGGCACGCGACGGCCGCCCGTCAACGACATGTCGGATCCCGCATGACGAACATGTGAAATCAGCGATGCGCTTCCGCGCGCGCCTGCCGATAACCCAAACTGGCTCAGACCGAGCGGTTATCGAGGGTTTCCCATGCATTTCTGGCGCAAGCTGTCCATTCAGAACAAGCTGATTCTCAGCATGACGAGTTGCCTGCTGGTGTTCGTCGCAATTTCGAGCGGGTTGAGCGTCCGCCTGATCGGCGACGCCGTACGCGATCGCGTCGTCCGCGAAGCGCTGCCGACCGCCGTGAACGGCATCCGCGCCGACGTGCAGCGGCAGATGGCCGGACCGATCGCCGCGTCGCGCGTCCTCGCGCGCGATGCGTTCCTGCTGCAATGGGAAGCCGACGGCGAGCCGGATGCCGGCACGCGCAACTGGATCCGGCTTGCGAACAACGTGAAGGACGAGCAGAAGGCGGCGTCCGTGCAATGGGTGTCGGCGAAGAGCGGCAACTACTACAACGAAGCCGGCCTGCAGCGAAAGGTCAGCGACAAGGATCAGTGGCTGACGAACTTCCTCGCGTCGGGCAAGGCCTACGACGTGAACATGGATCGCGAGGTCACGCTCGGCGGCTACATGATGTTCATCAACAGCCGGGTGGAGCTCGACGGCGCGCCGATCGGCGCGGCCGGCCTGAGCCTGTCCGTCGATGCGCTCGCGAAGGGCATCGACGCGTACCGGATCGGCGACACCGGGTTCGCGTATCTCGTGCGCCCGGACGGCGCGATCATGATGCATCGCGATACGTCGCTGATCGACGGCAGGCATTTCCTGAAGGACGAGCCGGGCCTGCCTGGCGATGCATCGTCGACGCTGCTGGCCGGCAAGCCGTATGCGTACCTGAGCTACGCCGGCGACGGCGGCCCGCGCTTCATTGCGACGTCGTTCATTCCGGAACTGAACGCATACGTGGTCGTGGCAGTGCCGCAGGCCGAACTGCTCGGCCCGGTGACGCGCGCGATTCGCAGCGCGGCGCTGGTCGCCGCGGTGGTGGGCCTTGGCGTCGCGCTGATCGTGATCTGGCTGGTCGGGCGCGCGATCGCCGCGCCGATCCGCCGCGCCGCGCTGCTGCTGTCGGAAATCGCGAGCGGCCAGGGCGACCTGACGCGCCGGATGACGGTCGAGAGCCAGGACGAGATCGGCCAGTTGTCGGACGCGTTCAACCGCTTCGTGTCGTCGTTGTCGACGCTCGTCCGCCGGATCCGCGCGGCGTCCGCGTCGATCGCGACCGGGTCCGCACAGATCGCGACGGGCAATGCGGATCTCAGCGAGCGCACCGAAGGGCAGTCGGGCAACCTGGAGCGGACGGCTTCGTCGATGGAGGAAATCACGGCGGTCGTGCGCAACAACACTGAAACCGCGACGACGGCCGCGAAACTGATCACCGGCGCATCCGATACGGCGACGCGCGGCGGGCAGGTCGTCGGCGAAGTCGTGACCACGATGGAGCAGATCAGCGACGCGTCGCAACGGATCTCCGAGATCATCGTGATGATCGACAGCATCTCGTTCCAGACGAACATCCTCGCGTTGAATGCCGCGGTTGAAGCGGCACGGGCCGGCGAGCAGGGGCGCGGGTTTGCGGTCGTCGCTTCGGAAGTGCGGAACCTCGCGCAGCGCAGTGCGCAGGCGGCGAAGGAGATCAAGGCGCTGATCGAGCACAGCGCGGGCACGGTGCACACCGGGTCGCGGCTCGTCAGCGAGGCCGGGAAGGTGATGAGCGATGTCGTGTCGCAGGTGCAGGGCGTCAGCGCGATGATGAGCGAGATCGCCGAGGCCAGCCTGGAGCAGAGCGCGGGCATCGACCAGATCGGCGATGCGGTGCAGTCGCTGGATCAGATGACGCAGCAGAATGCGGCACTGGTCGAGGAAAGCGCGGCGGCCGCGGAAAGCCTGAAGCAGCAGGCGGCGGAACTGACGCGACTGGTATCGGCGTTCAAGGTAGATGACTAATGCCTGCGCGACGTTAGAATGATGCGTCTCTGAGGGACGGCTGCCGTGGGGGCACGGCAGCCGTTTTCGCTGTCGGCGCGGGATTCGGTAACGTCATAAAAATGAAGCGCATATCAAAACTGAAGGTCGGGGTGGGGGCGGTGGTGGTCGCGGCGGTGCTCGCCGCGGTCGGGGCGACGGTGATCGCATCGCCGGCGGATTCGTATCTTGCGTATCGGAAAAAGGCCGCGGCGGCCCTGGCGGCGGCCCGGGTGGAGGATCAGGCGGGCCTCGACAAGCAGTACACGGCCGACGTGAACGCGCGGCTCGCG
Source organism: Burkholderia sp. Bp9140 (assembly GCF_003853425.1). Taxonomy (NCBI): domain Bacteria; kingdom Pseudomonadati; phylum Pseudomonadota; class Betaproteobacteria; order Burkholderiales; family Burkholderiaceae; genus Burkholderia; species Burkholderia sp. Bp9140. The sequence continues at coordinate 284,025 of NZ_QTPQ01000002.1, read as the reverse complement.
AAGCTGATCGGCCCGGTCCGGGCAAGAGGGTTCGTCGCGAAGGCGGAGGGCACCGTGCAGAGCGTCGGCCCCGTCGACGGGATGCCGCCGGGGCCGGACGGGGTGTCCTTCAAGTCGGACGACGGCAAGACGAATCTCGTCGTGACGACGGTGCCGTTGCTGAAGGCCTGGGCGAGTACGGCGGATGCGGGCATCAAGCCGACCGATGACGTCGCCGCGATGTTCGACAATGAAACGCTTTACACGAACGTGTTCAGCGACGATGCCGCGGCATTTCGCTTCGCCGAGTTGCCGGTCAAGCGGCAGCCGGCCGACGGCGTCGTGAAGGCGTGGCTGCTGGGCGAAAGCCAGGACGGCGTGCCGGACGGGCCGAACACGCTGGCCGTGTCGGTCCGGCAGGGCAAACGGGTCTACATCCTGTGGAAGAACGTGACGCTGCGCCCGATCGCGGCGTGCAGCGCGGCGCGCGTGCCCGAGGATGCGCGGCAGGCGTGTTTTGCCAGACAGGTCGTGTCCCAGCGGATCTACCCGCGGCTGGTCGCGCAGGCGCAATCGATGGCCGATGCCGTGGTCCGATAGCGGGCGGCGGCGGGCAGCGAGCAGCGACACCGCGCGTCGCCGCCCGTCGGGACACCGTCGGACGGATGGCCTTCAAGGCGAGCGCAACGCCTGCAGCCCCAGCGTGAGCGCGTTGAACGGCATCTCCGCGGCGCCCATCGAGAAGATCGTCGCATTCGCGGCCGCCCCCGGCGTATGCAACAGCGCGTGAACGATCCGCTCGCTCGCATGGCCGTCGCCGTACGGATTGCTCGCGCGCGACATTTCCTCATACGCGCTCTCGCTGTCGAACAGCCGCGACGCCTCCCAGATGATCCGCTCCGGGTCGGTGCCGACGAGCCGTGCGGTACCGGCCTGGATTGCTTCGGGCCGCTCGGTCGTCTCGCGCGTGACGAGCACCGGCTTGCCGAGCGCTGGCCCTTCCTCCTGGATGCCGCCCGAATCGGTGATGATGAAATGCGCGTGTGACATCAGGAATACGAATGAAAGATATTCCTGGGGTTCGATCAGGTAGATGTTCGGCACGCTGCAGAGCAGCGCGCGCGCCGGCTCGCGCACGTTCGGATTCAGGTGCAGCGGATAAATGAACTGCGCATCGCGATAGCGGTTCGCGAGCGTGCAGAGGGCCTCGCAGAAATGCCGGAACGGCTGGCCGAAGCTCTCGCGGCGATGGCCGGTGATCAGCACGATGCGGCGCGACGGTTCGATGAACGGAAAATGCGCGGCGACCTTGTCGTTGAGCGCGCTATCGTGGTCGAGCATCCGTTTGACGTCGTGCAGCGCATCGATCACGGTGTTGCCCGTCATCACGACCGCGCCGACCGGCACGCCCTCGCTGAACAGGTTGTCGCGCGCCTGGCCGGTCGGTGCGAAATGCCATGACGACACCGCGTCGGTCACGCGGCGATTCAGTTCCTCCGGCCACGGCGACCAGATGTCGCCGCTGCGCAAGCCCGCTTCCACGTGTCCGACCGGCAGATAGCGGTAGAACGCCGCGAGACTGACCGCCAGCGTCGTCGTCGTATCGCCGTGCACCAGGACGACGTCCGGACGCAAGTCGTCGAAGACCATCCCGATCGCCTGAAGAATGCCGGTCGTCACGTCGGTCAGCGTCTGGCTCTGACGCATCAGATTGAGATCGTAGTCGGGCTTGATGTCGAACAGCGTGAGGACCTGATCCAGCATTTCCCGATGCTGGGCGGTGACGCAGACCCTGGCGTCGACATCCTTGCACGCCTTCAGCGCGCGGACGAGCGGCGCCATCTTGATGGCTTCCGGCCGAGTACCGAACACAAGCAAGATCTTTTTCATCGTTGTCCTCGTTGAGCTTCTTCGTGCCGGCAGACCCGGCACCTGGCGCCAAGCATGGTTGCAGACGACCCGTCCCGTCCCCGCATGCGGCCACGCCGGCCGGCGCCGGCCGCGACATGCAGCGGTGTTGCGGAGCGCGCGCACCGTTTTTGTCCGCGCGGTCTCCGCCACGCAATCGTCGGACTACGGCCGTCCCCTTGCATCTGGTCAATCACGTCATGAGCGCTCCTCGATGTATCGATCGCCACGCCGTTCCGTCACACGGTTCGCATCGCGACGCGGCGGTGCACCCGGCAGGTGATCCCGTTCTCGATACAGCAATATTCAAACCAGCGTCCCTGCTGGCCGGGTCCGATTCGCGCGTCGCGCGCGGTTTGCTACGGAACGTTTCACAACTGCTACGGACGCCATATCGGCGGGTGGGCGCGATGCAGATAAACGTGCAGCCGTTCGCGCGATCGATCCGGTCGTGTCATTCGATGAGCGTCGATGCGGGTCGAGCATCGGTTGCCTGTCAATCGGCATGCATCTTTCGAAACGCATTGAATCGCTTCGCTATGCGAATTTTGTCTGGGCAATGAACGACATGTCGTTGCCCTTCCGGGTCCGGTCGCGCACGCATGATTTTCCCGCCGTGCCGCATCGCTCGTGTTGCCCGGGTCGACAGGCTCGAAACGTTGCGTATCTGTAACGCACGGCCGGACTGCGGTGCCAGTACCCGCATCATGGCCATCCGATGCATGCGGCAGCGGGCACTGTGCACGCTTGCCGGCCGCGGTCCATGCAGTGGCGATTCGCGATGGACCGCATCCCGAAGTCGTGTCGTGCGGGGCGACACGCGCGCGATGAGCAGACGATTTGCCGCCCGATGCGAACGGGGCGCGAGGCCGGTCGCGCGAGTCGCGCCAAAGCTGATTCGTCGGTGAATCAAAAACACCCGGCCGCCGCCCCGATCGCGCTCGCCGCGTGCTCACCGGCCCTTGCCGCACGAGGCGCGGCGGCCGATGGCTCGCCGCTTGCTTGTTCTGGCTAGACAGGCGAGCTCCGACATGTTCGAACGACAGCACACGGGGAGGGACGCCAAAGCAACGAATCCGGAAAGCGGCACGACATGCTCGTCCGGCGCGGAAGACGGCCGCGCTCGCACGACGAACGTGCGGCCGCTTCCCATTGACATCCGCGCGATCGACGGCCCGGGCTCAAGCGCTCCGCGGCCGCCGTCGCCGGCACCGGGGCCGGGACATGAAGAACCGTCGGTTGATGTCACTCTGCGTCGAAGGCATCCTGCTGCTGATCGTGCTGGCTTGCTCGCAGACCGTGCGCGACACCGCAACGCGGCCGGTCGCCGAAGCGGTGCGCGTCAGCATCCCGGCCGCCGATGCGGCGGAGCGCGACACAGCCTATCCCGGTGCCGCACCGCTCGCGGTGCGCGCGTCGACCGGCGCGGACGCGCCGTTCGAACCGGCGCCCGCCGACGCCGCGTGGGTCACGTTCGATCCCGACACGCTGGTGGTTCCGTGCGTCGCGTACCTGTGGCTGTTCACGCTGCTGACCTGCGTCTACGCCGCGCGGCATTACGTATTCAGTCTCGACCGCCTGTTCAAGCCGCAGCACGCGCCTTATCAGACGATTACCCACGGTGAATGGCCGCGGCTCACGGTGTTCGTCGCCGCGCACAACGAGGAGGCCGTCGTCGTCGATTGCCTGATGGCGCTGCTCGCGACGACCTATCCGCGCGACCGGCTGACGATCATTCCGGTCAACGACCGTTCGACCGACAACACGCGTGCGCTGATCGACGGAGTGCAGGCGCTGGCGCCCGAGCTCATCAAGCCGTTTCACCGCGAGAGCGGCAAGCCGGGCAAGGCCGCCGCGCTGAAGGACGCGTTGCGCTTCATCCGCGGCGACATCATGGTGGTGTTCGACGCCGACTACCTGCCGCGCCCCGGGCTGCTGAAGGAACTCGTCGCGCCGTTCTTCGATCCGGAAGTCGGCGCGGTGATGGGCCGCGTCGTGCCGCAGAACGCCGACAGCAACCTGCTCGCGCGGCTGCTCGATCTCGAGCGCGCGGGCGGCTATCAGGTCAACCAGCAGGCGCGCAACAACCTGAACCTGGTGCCGCAGTACGGCGGCACCGTCGGCGGTATCCGCAAGGGTGCGCTCGACGCGGTCGGCGGCTGGTGCGACGACACGCTCGCCGAGGATACCGACATGACCTACCGCTTGTTGATGAGCGACTGGCGCACGGTCTACCTGAATCACGCCGAATGCTACGAGGAAGTGCCCGAGCGCTGGGCGGTGCGCGCGCGGCAGCTGACGCGCTGGGCGAAGGGCCATAACCAGACCCTGCTGCGCTATTTCGGCCCCGTGTTGCGCAATCCGCTGATCTCGCGGCGCTGCCGGCTGGACGGTGCGCTGCTGCTCGGCGTGTTCCTGATGCCCGCGCTGCTCGCGGTCGCATGGGGAACCGCGATCACGCTCTACCTGCTCAATGGCGTCAACTCGACGGCGCTCGGCTTGCTGGTGTCGCTGTTCGCGCTGTTCGCGTTCAGCACCTTCGGCAACTTCGGCGTGTTCTTCGAGATCGTCGTCGCCGCCCGGCTCGACGGTCGCGCGACACGACTGCGGCTCGTACCGGTCAACGTGGTCGGCTTTTGCGTGACGATCGCGGCAGTGGTCTCGGCGCTGTGGGGGCTCGCGCTCGACGCCGCCTTGCGCCGCGAACTGAAATGGGACAAGACCGAGCGCTTTCGCCGGCAACTGAAACCGGGGCGATGAACGATGACGACCTTCAATGTGATGGTGCCGGTGGCCGGGGTGCTCAGCCTGCCGTTCCTGCCGTTGCTGCATGAACTGATCCGGCGCAGCGACGTGGCGGCGCTGCCGATCGGCGACGGACCGTTCGTCGATCAGGCGCTGCTCGCCGCCCGCTGGCGCGATGCGCTGCGCATGCACGCCGGCGGTGTGCAGCCGGGCGATCCGTCCGCCGTGCCGCCGTGGCACGCGCTGGGGCTCCTGGTGCGGCACGACGACGAGATCCGCGTCGTGTGCGACGAGCATTGCGACGACGTGCTGTATGCGGATCGTGCGATCACGCTCGACCGCGGCGCGCGGGCAGCGTATGCGTTCGCCGAGCAGCGCATCGACATTCACGCCGGCGCGACGATCGGCATGCTCGCGCACGCGTCGCACATCGACGTCGAAAGCGCGGTGCTGCGCGGCGTCGTGGTCGGCGGGACGATGCACCTGCACGGCGCCGGCGGCTTCGCGTGCCTGTACGGCGAGCCGATCGTGTTCGGCAAGGCAGCGAGCGTGCCGCCCGACCATGCGGCCGGCGCGCCGCGCCGCGCGGTCTCGCTGACGCGCCATTTCGCGAAGCTGCCGCATCGCTACGTGCACGGCCGCTACCTGCTGCCCTGCGACGTGCGTCTGCCCGCGCACACGGTCGTGCAGGGCAACCTCGTGGTGGACGGCACGCTGGTGCTCGGCGACGGCTGCGTGCTGCGCGGCAGCGTCAAGGCGCATCGCGTCGAGCTCGAACGCCACGCATTCCTGCACGGCGCCGTGTTCGCGCGGGACGACGTGCTGCTCGCCAGCGGCAGCTGCATCGACGGCGTCGTGTCTGCGGGCGGCCTGCTGCGCCTGAGCGGCGGGCGCATCGGCGTCGCCGGCCATCCTGTCAGCGCATGCGCACGCGACGTCTCGGTCATCGGCCACGCCTGCGTGTACGGCGACCTCGTCGCCTGCCGCAGCGGCTGGTTCCACGCATCCCGTTAAGGAGCGCCTTCATGTCCGATCGTTCCAGCCGTCGCGGCTCGCGCGCACCCGTCGCCGCACTGGCGGTGCTGTGCGGCGTCGCCGTCGGCCCGCTCCCGGCGCTCGCGGTGCAGCCTGATGATGCCGGCGTGCCGGCGCCCGCGCAGTCGCCCGACGTCGCCGCGCCCGTCATCGTGCCGCGCGCGCTCGACGCGCCCGCGTTCGTGCGCGTATCCGCCGACGGCCTGCCGGACGGCACGCCGCTCGCCGAATTCTCGCCTGACGACACGAACCGGCCGCCGTTGCCCGACGCGGTGATCGCGCACGTGCAGGCGCCGCGCGAACGGCATGCCGAGATGTCGCTCGGCGTGTCCAGCGCGCACCTGACGCACGGGTATGGCGACTGGTACGGCGTGCATTTGCGCGGCGTCTATCAGGACGGCGGCCGCACGATACTCGGCGAGCTGGCGCAGCTGCACCGTTTCGGCGAGAACACGCAGCTCGGCTCACTGACGTATGTGCAGGACATGGGACCGGACTGGTTCGGCGGCATCGGCTTTTCCGGCACCACGTCCGGCACGATCCTGCCGAGCGCTCGCGTCGACGTGTCGATCAACCGCAAGCTGCTGTCCAACCGTTCGCTGATCGTGTCGCTCGGCGCCGGCTACGCGTGGAACCGCAGCGGCCACAAGGATCAGCTGTATCACGGCGGCTTGATCTGGTATGCACTGCCGAAGTGGATCTTCGAGGCGGGCGCGAACTATACGGTCGATTCGCCAGGGTCGGTGAAGGCGCCCCAATACTACGGCGCCGTCACCTACGGCGAAGTCGGGAAGAGCGTGATCGTGCTGCGCGGCGGGTTCGGCCGCGAGGCGTACCAGGTCACCGGCTCCGGGTCGCAGATCGCCGACTTCCGCAGTCACGAAGTGATCGCGAAGTGGCGCTACTGGTTCACGCGCAAGTGGGGTACGCAAGTCGAGTTCGATTACTACCATAACCCTTACTACTCACGGATCGGCGGCGAGCTGAGCGTGTTCTATCGCTGGTAGCGGGGGCGGGTGCCATGCAGACGCATCCCGTCCGTCCCGGCGTCGACCGCTCGCTGCGGATCCACCCGCATCCGCAGCGCTGGCTGCTGTCGATCGTGCTGCTGACACCGACGCTCTATGCGTTGCTGTGGTTCGGCCTGCCGCTCGCCTGGCGCTACTGGCGCGCGGTCATGGAGTGGGGCGCGTACCAGATCGATCCGGCGCTGCACGTGATCGTGATCGGCTACCCGCCCGATGCGCCGCGTGTACCGCTGCTGTCGATCGATCTCGCGGCGCGGATGCCGAGCGGGACACTGCTCGCCGTGACCGCGGCGCTGTGCGCGGTTGGCTTCGCCGCGTCGTTCTTGCGGCGTACGAACTGGTTGCCCGTTGCATATCTGTTACGTATCTCGAGCTTCACGCAGCTGCTGATTTGCGCGTATTTCTGGCTGGCGCCGGGCGCGTTCCCGTATGTGCCGCTGCTGCATCTGCGCGACATGTTCGTGCTGCACGGCGCGGCGATCACGCTGATTCCGCTGGTGATGGCGGTGCTTTACTACCCGCTCGACTTCACGCTGCTGCAAAAGATTTTTGCATCGGTGCTCGTGGTCGGCTATTTCGTGTTCGCGCTGCCGTTCGTGATGCTGCTGCACGCGGTCGTCATCCATCACGGCTCGCTGCTGTTTTTGCCGTTCTGCTATTTCCTGCTCGGCGGCCCGCTGCTGATCGGTCTGCTGGTCACGCTCTACACGTACTGCGCGAGCTGGCCCGGCTCGCTGACGATTCCGTCTGATCAGTCGCGCTGAGTCGCGTTCAACCCCTGCCGTATCAACGATGAAACGATTCGGCCGCGCTTTTCGCCGAGCCGCCCGGCGCCCGGCGCATGGAGCGAGCACGACCGGGCCTCCGGGACCAATGGCACGTTGTTCGCTTCTCTCAATGCGTCGCATCGATTCGTTTTCAACGGGCAAAACGGCGCGGGATGCCGGGACAGGTTCGCTGGTCCCGGCCGTTCGATGCTCGACGAAACTGGGCAGCCTCACACATCCACCGGGCAAGGTTGGTTGACCTGGCGGCACGCGCATCGCTGCTGCCGCGCGCCAGCCATTCCTTAAGCGAGGAGCACACCATGTTGGCAAAGTCAGGCAAGTTCTTGCGGATTCTGTTCGCGTTGTTCGCACTCGCGATCGCATTCAGTCCGGGCGGGGTTCAGGCGGCCACCAACCAGCTCCTCCTGTTGGTGCCGGACACGCTGACACTGCCCGATTCGCGTGTCTCCGCGTGGCTCGATACCGCGCAGGAGGAAGGGCTGCAGATCAAGGTAATGACCGACAGCGAGTTCATGGCCGCCGGTTCGTCGCTGTCGCAGTACCCGGGCCTGATCCTGCCGGACCAGGTTCATACGACGGCCGACGATACGCTCGTGACGGCGATCCAGAACTACGCGCTGAACGGCGGCAAGGTGATGCTCGTCTACGATTTCGGCGTGCTGAATTCGGCCGGCTTCTACGTGAGCCCGAAATCGCGCTTCAGCAACATGGCGGGTGTCGATTACGTGCTGTATGACCAATACGGCGGCAACATGATCGGTCTCGGCAACGTGACCGGCATGAGCAGCTGGCTGCGCACGCTGCAGGTGCCTCCGGGCAAGTCGATGGCATGGACCTCCACTTCGTCGACCACGACCACGACGACCGCGAGCTCGCTCGCGTCGACGAGCAGCGCCGGCACGTCGACGACGTCGGCATCGACGTCCGGCTCCGCGCTCTTCCTGTCCGCCAGCCCGTCGAACCCGGGCGGCCTCGCCAATTACAATCACCAGGCATGGTTCCAGTACGCGACGGCGCCCACGGGCAGCGGCGTGCTGAGCCAGACGCTCCCGAAGCTGACCGGCACCGTGACCGGCAAGCTGAAGAAGACGACCACGTACAGCGCCGGTTCGCTCCTGAGCACCGCGACCGGCACCACGGCCAATACGCTCGCTTCCACGCTGGCGACCACCACCGATACGCTCGAAGGAATCTCCGGCTACGTATACGGTTTCCTGACCTACCCGAGCTTCGTCACGCAGGGCACCTATGCCGGCACGACGATCCTGACCTCGCCGAATTTCGGGCTGGTGTCCGGCTACAACACGTACGGCAACGGCGGCGTGCTGTTCGTCAACCTGCCGCTGGCCTACCTCGACGGCCAGACCGACGGCATGCTGATCCACGGCTACCTGCATTACTTCGGCACCCAGATGCTGCACCTGGCGTCGCTGTCGCCGCTGCCGAAGGCGCAGGCCGGGCTCGTGTTCAACTGGCACTTCTGCGCGGGCGACCAGATCCAGCCGGCGCTTTACCTGAAGAGTCTCGGCGTATGGAACAACGGGCCGTTCTCGCTCGTGATGACCGCTGGCCCGGACGAGGCTACTTTCGGCGACGGCGACGGCATCAATCTCGCCAACAACCCGACGGCGCAGAATTTGCTCAAGTACTTCGTCACCAAGGGACATCGCGTCGGCAGCCACGGCGGCTGGATCCACGACTACTGGGGCGCGAATGCGAGCGAAACGAACGCGAGCACGTTCACGCAGTATCTGGTGATGAACCACCAGGCCGTTCAGGCCGCGACGGGCCTGCCCGATGTCGAATACGCGGCACCGGAAGGCAACACGCCGACCTGGTCGGTGAACTGGCTCGAAAGCAACGGCTTTAACGGGTACTACTTCACCGGTCATACCGGTTCGGCGCCGACCCGCGCATACCGCAACGGCGCGATGCTGAACCCCGGCCTGTGGGCTTACCCCGTGATGCCGTTCGGCAAGTACGCGACGTTCGAGGAGTTCCAGCAGTATGCGGTGCCGACGACCGACGTGAACAACTGGTACGCCGCGCTGATGAACTGGGTCGTCGCGAACCGCACGAGCCGGCTGATCTATGCGCACCCGTTCGGCGCGTCGTCCTATACGTCGACGCTGTCCGCGATCTTCTCGCAAGCGAATACGCTGAAATTGCTCGGTCAGTTCAGGTGGTACACGATGACCGACATCACGGCGTTCGACCGGTCGCGCCTGAACGTCACGTGGTCGGCCACCGATACGGGCAGTGGCTGGGCATTCTCCGCCAGTCACCCGGCCAGCCTGGCGAACATGACCTGGCTGCTGCCGAAGGCAGCGTATGCATTACCGATCATCACGCAAGGCAGCGGCAGTGTGAACATCACCGACTCGACCTACTGGCTCGTGACAGCGAACAGCGGAACCAGCCTCAAGTTCACCAGCGCCAAGGTGCACTGAGCCATACCGTCGACACGTTCGCCGGGCGCGACGCGGCCAACGCCGCGTCCGGCGACGATTGCGCAGGACTACCGCGCAGGAGCCCCCGATCATGAACCGGCCCGCGCTTTTCCCGGCTGCACGCGCATGCGTGGCGGCCACCGTCAGGCGGTGCCACGCGTGGCGCGTTGCCTGCTGCGTCGCCGCGTGCTGCTCCGTGCTGCATGCGAGCGCCGCCGAACTCCAGCTCAACGGCTTGTACCAGCGTCCCGACGGAGCGATCACCGTGCGCCTGAACGGCGCCGGCATCGATCCTTATTTCGCGGCGAAGGCCCTGCTTGCCGCTGCCGATACCCAAATGAATGCCCGCCAGGCGGCACTTGCGTGGATCGCATGGGTGTTGCCGCGCCAGCGTCCCGACGGCGGTTTCGATCGTTACTGCGTGAAGGGCGGCCAGACCAGCCCGTGCGCGGAAGCCGACGCGGACGACGCAATGATGGCGACGTGGATCGAGCTGCTCGCGCGCTTCGCGCCGCCCGACGGGATGCCGGCCGCGTGGGAACTCAGCCTGAACCGCGCGGCCGCGCACCTCGACACGCTGCTCGACAAGGCGACTGGCGTCTACCAGATCTCGTCGTCACTGCAAGTCGCGCTGCTGATGGACAACGTCGAGGTACACAGCGCGTTCCAGGCGCTCGCCGCGTATTACGTGCGCCGCGCCGAGTATGCGCGCGCGGGCCCGTTGAGCCAGCGTGCCGACCGGCTCTCGGCGGCGATCCTCAAGGTGTTCTGGCGCGGCACGCAATCGGGCTTTCGCGCCAGCACGCAGCGGATCAGTGACGCGACCTTCTATCCGGCGAAAGTCGCGCAGATCTTCCCGATCCTGTCCGGCATTCGGGTGCCCGACCAGTCGAACGAGACGATCTACGCGCAGTGGATGCAGAAGTACGGCAAGACCTGGATGCAGCTCGCCGGCTCCGATTTTCCGTGGGGGCTGATCGCACTGGTCGCGTTCAAGATGAACGACTGGAGCACCGTCGCCTGCTGGTATGCCCGCTCGGGCCCATACCGTCACGGCACGCACTGGAACGTACTGGAGGAGGCGCTTTACCTGGCATTCGAAAGCCGGATGGCCGATCCGCTCGCACCCGCTCAATGCGGCTTCACGACGGCGTCGGCGACGGTGACCGGATCGCGCTGACACAACGGCGCACGGTTCGTGACTGAACAAAGGGAAGGAGACGTGTCATGTGTGGCATCGTCGGCGCGGTCGCGCAACGGAACATCGTTCCGATTCTGATTGAAGGCTTGCGCCGCCTCGAATATCGCGGCTACGATTCATGCGGCGTGGCGACCGTCGTCGATGGCCAGGCGCGCCGCGAGCGCAGTGTGTCGCGCGTCGCCGATCTCGACGCGCACGTGCGCAGCGCCGGGCTGTCCGGCAGCACCGGCATCGCGCATACCCGCTGGGCGACGCATGGCGCGCCCGCAACCTGCAACGCGCATCCGATCTTCTCGCGCGACGAAATCGCGCTCGTGCACAACGGCATCATCGAGAATCACGAAACGTTGCGCAGGCAACTGTCTGACGAGCAATACGAGTTCGACGGCCAGACCGACACCGAGGTCGTCGCCCACCTGATCCACAGCAAGTATCGCGGCGACCTGCTCGCCGCCGTGCGCGATGCGACGTCGCAGCTGCACGGCGCGTACGCGATCGCGGTGTTCAGCAAGCACGAGCCGCAGCGGCTGATCGGCGCGCGCGCCGGGTCGCCGCTCGTCGTCGGCCTGAAGGACGACGAATGCTTTCTCGCGTCCGACGCGCTCGCACTGGCCGGCATCACCGATCGCTTCATCTTTCTCGAGGAGGGCGACATCGTCGAGCTGACGCCGGGCGGCGTGCGGATTCTCGAACGCGGCGGCACACCGGTCGATCGTCCGATCCAGACCGTTGCGTCGACGCAAGGCGTGGTCGAGCTCGGGCCGTACCGGCATTTCATGCAGAAGGAGATCTTCGAGCAACCGCAGGCCGTGGCCGCGACCATTCCCGACGCGGGGCTGTTCGATCCGGCGACGTTCGGCCCGGACGCCACGCGGGCGTTCGAGCAGATCGACAACGTGCTGATCCTCGCATGCGGCACGAGTCACTATTCCGGCCTGACCGCGCGCCGCTGGCTCGAGACGATCGCGCGCCTGCCCGCGCAGGTCGAGATCGCGAGCGAATACCGCTACAGCGACGCGCTCGCGCTGCCGAATACGCTGGTGATCAGCGTGTCGCAATCCGGCGAGACCGCCGACACGCTCGCCGCGCTCAAGTACGCGCAGGCGCTCGGTCATATCGACACGCTCGCGATCTGCAACGTGCCGACCAGCGCGATGATGCGTCAGACCGGCCTGCGGTTCCTGACGCGGGCCGGCCCGGAAATCGGCGTCGCGTCGACCAAGGCATTCACGACGCAGCTCGTCGCGCTGTTCATTCTCGCGGTGACGCTTGGCCGGCTGCGCGGCTACGTCGACGACGCGCAGCTCGCGCGTTATACGACGCAGTTGCGGCGGCTGCCGAGCGCGCTCGAGGACGTGCTCACGCTGGAGCCGCAGATCGAGCGCTGGGCCGCGGAGTTCTCGCGGCACGAGAATGCGCTGTTTCTCGGGCGCGGGCTGCATTACCCGATCGCGCTGGAAGGCGCGCTGAAGCTCAAGGAGATTTCGTACATCCACGCTGAAGCGTATCCGGCCGGTGAACTGAAGCATGGGCCGCTCGCGCTCGTCACGCACGCGATGCCGGTCGCGACGATCGCGCCGAACGACGCGCTGCTCGAGAAGCTCAAGTCGAACATGCAGGAAGTGCGGGCGCGAGGCGGGCAGCTTTACGTATTCGCCGATGCCGATACGCGGATCGACAACAGCGAAGGCGTGTCGGTGCTGCGGATGCCGGATTACTACGGGCTGTTGTCGCCGATCCTGCACGTCGTGCCGCTGCAGTTGCTCGCGTATCACGCGGCATGCCTGCGCGGCGCGGATATCGACAAGCCGAGGAACCTGGCGAAATCGGTGACGGTGGAGTGACGGGATGGGAGCCGGTCGACCGCGCCGGCGGCCCCGGCGCGTTTCGGGGCCGTCGGCCGCAGGTGCCGGCCGGCCCGCGCAAGCGATCAGCGCAGGCCCGGCCGGGACTTCACGATTTTTCCTCGCTGCATCACGTATTCGACGCTTTCGCCTTCCCCCGCGACGATGCCGATATCGTCGAGAGGATTCCCGTCGAGCACGACGACGTCCGCGATCGCGCCCGCGGCAATCACACCCAGTTGCCCCGGCATGTTGACGATCTCGGCCGCCACCGTCGTCGCCGATCTGAGCGCCTCGAGATTGCCCAGCACGTCGGCCCGGATCCGGAACTCGCCGCATTGGAACGCGTGCATTTCGCCGAGGAGGTCGGATCCGAAGCCCATCTTCACGCCGGCGTTCGCGTAAATTTCGAGCGACTCGCGTCCTTTCTGCCGCACGGAGGCCACCTTGGCCACCGAATCCGCCGGCATCCCGAACTGCGCGCCGTGTTTCGCCAGCGCGTCATACGTGACGAGCGTGGGCACGACGAATGCACCGCGCTCGTGCATGAGCTTCGCCGCGTCGTCGTCGACGAGATTGCCGTGCTCGATCGTCCGAACGCCGCACCGCACCGCGCGTGCAATCGCGCGCCCCGTATAAGCATGGGCCATCACGTAAGTGTTCGCGGCGTCGGCTTCATCGACGATCGCCCGGATCTCGTCTTCCGAATACTGCGTGTTCGCGATTGGATCGGTCGGCGAGGCAACGCCGCCCGACGCCATGATCTTGATCTGCGTCGCGCCTTTCTGAATCTCTTCGCGCACGGCGAGCCGCACGCCGTCGACGCCGTCGACGACCCGGGCGATCGCCCCCGTGCGAAAGCAGCACGAGCAAGGCTCCAGGACATCCCCGCGCGGCCGGAAATCGCCGTGCCCGCCGGTTTGCGACAACGCCTTGCCGGACGGAAAGATCCGCGGCCCTGCAACCAGCCCGGTCTCGACCGCCTGCATCAGGCTCCAGTCCGCGCCACCCGCGTCCCGCACGCTGGTAAACCCGCGCGCCAGCATCGCATCGAGAATCGGCAACGACCGGATTGCCGCGAGAATGTTCGGTTGCGTCGCGTTGGCGCCCAGGTTCGCATTTGCAGCGAGCACGTGCACGTGGCAATCGATGAACCCCGGCATCACGGTCTTCCCGCGCACATCGATCACGTGGGCATTCGGAAAATCCGCGGGGCGATCGGTGACTTCGACGATGCGTTCGCCGTCGATGACGACGTGATGATGTTCGAGCAGCACGCCCCGTTCGAGGTCGAGCACGTTGCCGCCGTGAAGCACGGTAATGGTCATGGGGAAAGGTCCTTATCGAGTCGTTGACGCGTTGCGCCGCGGGTCCCTCACGAAGCGCGTGCCGACGAGGCTGACCGCGGCCGCGACGCTCACGTAGAGCGCGGGCGCCATGTTGCTGCCCGTGCGGGCGATCAGCCACGTCATGAGGAACGGTGCGAAGCCACCGAAGAGGGTTACCGCGAAGTTGTAGGCGACCGACAACCCGGTCGACAGCACCTTGGTCGGAAACAGCTCGGCGAACGCCGCGAGAATCGGCCCGGTATACGTCGCGATCAGCACGCCGAACACGGCCTGGAACACGATCAGGGATGCAAAGCCGGGCGCGTGGTTGATCCACGCGAACATCGGCCACGCGAGCACCAGGATCGCGAGCGCCGAGCCGGACAGGAACACGCGCCGGCCCCACGCGTCGGCGAGCTTGCCGACGATCGGCGAGCAGCACATGATCATCAGCCCGCCGACCATGCCGGCCGCGAAGCCGGTCGACTGCGGCAGGTGCAGCGTGCGCACCGAATAGGTCGGCATGTAGAACAGCAGCACGTACGTGCAGACCGTCCACAGGATCACCATCGAGAAGCTGGCGAACGTCTCGCGCGGGTAGGTCGACAGCACTTCCTTCAGCGGGGAGGTTTCCTTCGCCTGTGCTTCGACGGCGCTGAACGCGGGCGTTTCGTCGAGATGGCTGCGGATGAAGTAGCCGACCGGCCCGACGACGATCCCGAGCAGGAACGGCAGCCGCCAGCCCCAGCCATGCAACGCCTGCGCATCGAGCGACGTCGTGACGAACGTGCCGGTGGCCGCACCGAGCAGCACCGCGAAACCGATGCTCGACTGGATCCAGCTCGAGTAGTACGCGCGCTTCTCCGGCGGCGCGTACTCGGTGAGGAACGCGGTGGCGCCGCCCATCTCGCCACCGGCGGAGAAGCCTTGCAGCAGCCGCGCGACGACGATCAGCAGCGGCGCGGCGATGCCGGCCTGCTCGTAGGTCGGCGCGAGCCCGATCAGCGCGGTGCCGAACGCCATCATCAGGATCGTCAGCGACAGCGCGGCCTTGCGTCCGGCCTTGTCCGCGTAGACGCCGAGCACGATGCCGCCCACCGGCCGCATGAAGAAGCCGACACCGAACGTCGCGACGGTGAGCAGCACCGACGTCAGTTCATTGCCCGTTGGGAAGAACAGCTTCGCGATGATCACCGCGAAGAAGCTGTAGACGGTGAAGTCGAACCATTCGAGGCCGTTGCCGATCACGGTCGCAACGATGGCGCGGCGGCGCTGCTGGGTAGCCGCATCGACGGAACGCGCGGCGCGCGGGGAAAGCGTTCCTTGCATGGTCTCTTCCTTTCTCAGAAGACGGGACGGGTGTCCCGCATGAACCCCATGCTAAGGACAGCCGGTTTTTTTTCTGAAACGAAAGATTTGCATGCACGCATGCGCACGGCGCATGCATCGCAATCACGGCGCGGTCTGCTGGTCCGCCTGTTCGAACAGCCAGCGCGAAAACAGTCGTGCCGCCTGGTTCTGCGCGCGATCGTTCGGCGAGATCACGTAATAGCCGCCGCCGTGGCTCGCGGAGGCTTCCGTCACCCGCACGAGCAGGCCTGCCTCGATGCACGCGTCGATCATGTAGCGCCAGCCGAGCGATACGCCCTGGCCGAGGATGGTCATCTGCACGATCTGCGGATACGAGTTGATCGTGATGTCCTGCGGCTGCGCCTTTTGCCGGTCGACGTCGTTCATGCCGAACCATTCGGACCACGACATCCATTGGCGTTGGCCGTCCTCGAGGCGCAGCAGCGTCTCGCTCGCGAGGTCGGCCGCGCTCAGCGTGCGGCCGGCCAGGTAGCCCGGCGCGCAGACCGGGAATACTTCCTCGTCGAACAGGCGGCGCGCGGTGTACTCGGCGGGCGCCTGCTGGCGCACATAGTAGACGCCGACGTCGAATTCCGCGGGCGACATCGACGCCAGGCCGTCGCGCACGATCAGGCGCAGCTTGAGGTCCGGATACGCAACGCGGAACGCGGGCAGGCGTGGCGTGAGCCACAGCAGGGCGACGCCGGACGAGCAGGCGACCGTCAGTTCGAGATCGCCGTACGGCTTCATCACGTCGTGCGTCGCTTCCGCGCATTGCGTGAGCAGATGATGAACCTGCGCCGCGTATTGCTCGCCGGCGATCGTCAGCCGCAGCGAGCGGTGTTCGCGAACGAACAGCGAACGGCCGAGGAATTCCTCGAGCTGCTGGATCTGGCGGCTGATCGCGCTTTGCGTCAGGTGCAGTTCGGCGGCGGCCTTCGTGAAGCTCGCGTGCCGCACGGCGGCTTCGAACGCGACGAGGCACTGAAGGGGCGGCAGGGGCGTGATGCGCATGGCGGGCGTGAGGATCGAGGTCGCTGCCGACATGATACGGGTGTAGGGGCCGGAAATCGCGTGCCGGAAAAGGTACTGCCGGCACGTCGTATTCGTGCGAAGATTGAGCGAGCTTCCACCCGCATTCCATCGAGACCGTCGTGATCCGATCGAACCCCGAGGGCAACCCGCAGGCCGGCCATCCGCCGTGGATGCCCGTCGCGCTGGCCGAGCTGGGCATCCGCCGCTTTCCGCCCGGCAGCGTCAATCCGCGCATCGTTGAATACAACGATCACACGAACCTGGTCGGCTACGACGACAAGATTTCGTGGTGTTCGTCGTTCGTCAACTGGTGCATGACGCATGCGGGCATCCGTGGCACGGGTTCCGCGCTTGCGCGTTCGTGGCTCGAATGGGGGCGCCCGCTGGAGCGCCCCGTGTACGGCTGCATCGCGATCCTGACGCGCGACGATCCCGCGAGCTGGAAGGGTCACGTCGGGTTCTATCTGCGTCACGACGACCTGCAGGTGCACCTGTTCGGCGGCAACCAGCTCGAGGCGGTGCGCGAGCTCGCGTATCCGGTGACCGAGGTGATCGGATACCGGTGGCCTGCCGCCGGCTGACCGGGCCACGGTCAGCCGCTGCCAAGCTGTTGCCCGCGCCGCATCGGCCCGGCCGGGAAGCCGGCCCGGAGATCGCGAGGCCGGCGTCGCACGGCGGTCGCGGTCAGTTCGTCGCGCCAGCGGCAGCCACGGCCACGGGCGCCGTCTCCGGCCCGCCCGCCGCACCATTCCTGCTCCACCCGCCCCCGAGCGACCGATAAAGCGCGACCGCCGCCAACGCATGCTCGCGCTTCACCTGGTTGAGCGCATCCGAGTCCCGCAGATACACCTCCTGCGCGGACAGCACGTCCAGAAAATCCGTCGCGCCTCCCTTGTAGAGCTGGTTCGCCAGCCCGAGCGACTTGTCCGACGCCGCAAGCGCACTGTCGAGCCGCCGTGTCGCTTCATCGCTGCCGACGAGGTTCGCGCGCGCATCCTCGACTTCCCGCAGCGCCTGCAGCATCGTCTGCCGCAACCCGAGTTCCGACTCGCGCATCCGGCTTTCGCTCTGCGTGATGTCGGCCGTGATCCGCCCGGCGTTGAAGATCGGGCTGGTCGCGCTCAACGCCGCGCTGAACAGGTTGTCGGTCAGCGTCGGCAACCCGAGGTACGACGCGGCCAGAATCCCGTCCGTCAGGTTCAGCGAGAACTTTGGATACCGCTCGGCCTTCGCGACGCCGACCTGCGCCGCGCGCCGCTCGACCTGCGCGTAAGCGGCGAGCACGTCGGGCCGGCGCAGCAGCGCCTGCGAGGGCAACGTAGCGGGCGACCCGGCCGGCGGCGCCGGAATCGCGCCGGCCTGCGCGAGCACGAGCCGGTCGATCGACTCGGGCGTGCGGCCTGAATACACGGCGATCAGGTTGAGCTGATGCGCAATCTGCGCCCGTGTCGGCGGAATCCGCGCCTCGAGCGCATCGAGCTGGTTCTGCGCGCGCGTGACGTCGAGTTCCGTCGACAGCCCGAACGCCTGGCGCTTGCGCGTGAGTTCGAGCGCATGCTGACGGATCGCCGCGTTGTCCTGCAGGATCTTCAGTTCCTGCTGCGCCCAGCGCAGGTCGACGTACGCGCCGGCCGCATCGGCCGCGAGCGCGAGCCGCATCGCGTCTTCCGCATGCCTTTGCCCGACCAGTTCGGCCTGCGCGGCCAGCAGGTCGAGCCGTTCGCCGCCGAACACGTCCGGCGACCAGCTCAGCGCGAGTCCCGCGCCGGCCTGCCGCACATAGCCGAGCGGCGGCGGCGTGTTCTGGCGCGCATCGGCCGCACGCGCGGTCGCGTCGAGTTCGGGCAGCAGCGCCGCGCGCTTCTGCACGGTCAGCGCCTGCGCCTGCTTCACGCGTTCGGCGGCGGCCTGCAGATCGAGGTTGCCGTCGAGCACGGTCGCGATCAGCCGGTCGAGCACGGGATCGTTGAACCGCGCCCACCACGCGGCGGCGCCGATGTCCGCGCGCGGCACGTCGGTGTCCCACGCGGCGGGCGCGAGCGATTGCACGGAATCGTGCAGCGCGGGGTGCTGCGCGGGCTGCACCGCACACCCCGCGGCGAATGCGCTGACGGCCAGCGCGACGAGTAGCTTTTTCATGATGATGACCTCGGCTTCAATGTGCGTCCGGCGGCGGCGCGTTCAGGGTGATGGGACGGGAAAACGCGACGGCGATCAGCGCGACCACGAAGCACAGCGACAGCGCGTAATACGCATCCGCGTAGGTGAGCGTCAGCGCCTCGCGATAGATCAGGCGGTGCAGGTTCGCGAGGCTCGCCTGCGCGGTATCCAGCGTATTGCCGGCCACCGAGGTCCAGTACGCGGCCTGGCGGTCGAGCAGCGACGCGACCTGCGGCTCGCCGGCGCTCACGTGCTCGTTCAGGCGCAGGTAGTGGAAGTTCAGCCGGTCGTTGAGCATCGTCGCGCTCACTGCGATGCCGATCGCACCGCCGAGGTTGCGCATCAGGTTGAACAGGCCGCTGGCCGATTTCAGCCGCGACTGCGGCAGCGAACCGAGCGCCATCGTCACGATCGGCGGCACGCTGAACTGCTGGCCGATCCCGCGCAGCGCCTGCGGCAGCAGCAGTTCCCGCCAGCCCCAGTCGTGCGTGATCGGCGTGTACAGGTAGCAGCCGAGGCCGAAGCAGACGAGCCCGAACACGAGCAGCGCGCGCATGCTGAAGTAGCGCGCGGCGAACGCATACGCGCAAAGCGCGAGCAGCTGGAACGCGCCGACCGACAGCAGCGCGATGCCGATCTGCAGTGAACTGAACGCACGCACCTGGGCGAGAAACAGCGGCGTCAGGAACACGGTGACGAAGATACCGATGCCCGTCACGAACGACAGCAGGCTGCCGATCCCGAAGTTGCGCACGGCGAGCGCGCGCAGGTCGACGATCGGGTCTTCGGCGGTCAGCGCATGCACGATGAACAGGACGCCGCAGATGCCGGAGATCCACGCGCAGATGACGATCGCGTCGTCG
Source organism: Burkholderia sp. Bp9140 (assembly GCF_003853425.1). Lineage (NCBI taxonomy): Bacteria > Pseudomonadati > Pseudomonadota > Betaproteobacteria > Burkholderiales > Burkholderiaceae > Burkholderia > Burkholderia sp. Bp9140. Next base: position 264,311 of record NZ_QTPQ01000002.1, on the reverse strand, counting down.
CTGAACCAGTTCTTGCGCGGGCCTTCCTCCAGCACGTATTCGAGGCAGCCGAGGAAGCCCGACATCAGCGCGATGCCGAGATAGTCGCCGCGCTTGATGAGGCTCAGGTCGGGTTCGTCGATATGCACGTAGCGCGGCACCAGCACGGCCACGGCGATGCCGGGCACGAGGTTCAGGTAGAACAGCCAGTGCCACGACCATTGATCGGTGATCCAGCCGCCGATCACGGGCCCGATCGCCGGCGCGAGCGACGCGAGCGCGCCGATCGTCGTCGACGCGATCAGCCGCTGCTTGCCCGGGAACAGCACGAACGCAGTCGTGAACACGGTCGGGATCATCGCGGCGCCGAGCGCGCCCTGCAGCCCGCGGAACAGGATCATCGAGTTGATGTCCCACGCGAGCCCGCACAGCATGCTCGTGATCGTGAAGCCGATGGCCGACGCGACGAACAGCCAGCGCGTCGACATCACCTTCGACAGCCAGCCCGACATCGGGATCACGATGATCTCGGCGATCAGGTAGGCCGTCTGCACCCACGACAGTTCGTCCTGGCTGGCGGACAGTCCGCCGCCGATGTCGCGCAGCGACGACGCGACGATCTGGATGTCGAGCGTCGCCATGAAGAAGCCGACGCACATCAGCGCGAACGCGAAGACGCGCTGCTTCGTCGGTTGCGACGCGGGGTCGCCGGAAAACGCGGTGGTCATCGTCGGCTCCCGTTCAGTTCGCGTGGTCGGTGTGCACGGTCACGACCGCGGACAGGCCGGGGCGCAGCACCTGCCCGATGCCCGGTCGAGGATCGAGATGCACGCGCACCGGCACGCGCTGGACGATCTTCGTGAAGTTGCCGGTCGCGTTCTCGGGCGGCAGCACGCTGAAGGTTGCGCCGGTCGCGGGCGCCAGGCTGTCGACGCGGCCATGCAGCTGTGTGCTCGATGCGTCGAGCGTCACGTCGACGCGATCGCCCGCGCGCATCTTGCGCAGCTGGTCTTCCTTGAAGTTCGCGTCGATCCACAGCCCCGACGCGGGCACGACCGTCAGCAGCGGCACGCCGACGTTCGCGAGCATCCCGACGCGGCCCGTGCGGTTGCCGACGTAGCCGTCGACCGGCGAGCGGATCGTCGTGTATTCGACGTTGAGCGCCGCGACGCGCTGCGCGGCCAGTGCCGTGTTCACGCGGGCCCGCGCATCGGCGAGCTGCGCGCCGAGCACGTCGAGCTGCCGCTTCGATGCGAGCAGCGCGGCGTCGCTGCGTGCGACGGCCGCATCCGCCTTCGAATAGTCGGCGTCCGCGCGTTCGACGATCTGGTTCGACACCGCGTCGGATTTCACGAGCTCGCGGTAGCGCACGCGGTCCGACGACGCACGCGTGAGCTCGGCCGACGACGCGTTCCTGTCCGCCGCATGCTGGCCGATTACCGCGTACTGCAGTTGCTGCTTCGCTTCGAGTTCGGTCACCGCGGAGCGCGCGCTGTCGACTTCCGCGGTGGCCTGCGCGAGCTTCGCATCGTAGTCGCGCGCATCGAGCTGCACGAGCACGTCGCCGGCCTTCACGCGCTGGTTGTCCGTCACGAGGATCTTGTCGACGAAGCCGTTCACCTTCGGCGCGAGCACCGTGACGTCGCCGCCGACATACGCATCGTCGGTGCTCTCCTGGAAGCGCAGCACGAACAGCCAGTCGAGCACGGCAGCGGCCACCACGACGATCACCGCGCCCACCGCGATGCGCATCCACGGCACGCGGCGTTGCTTGGCCGGCCGCTCGATTGTGGCTGCCTCGCGGGAGGCAGCGGCTTGGGTCGTTTCCATCGATTCACCTATGTATATGCACTTATCGAAACGACCGACGACGCGTCGCCGATCGGGGAAGGGGTTAGCGTTCCGGCAGGTTGTGCGTGATCCGGAACAATTCGTCTCTGAGGCGGGCCGCCTGGGCCGGCCCGAAGCGCCGCTCGAACGCTTCCTGCGCGGCGAGCCAGTGCACATGCGCGTCGGCGATCTTCGTTTCGCCGTGCGTGGTCAGCGCGAACGTCTGGCGGCGGCAACGCGGCTCGATCCGGCCCGTCACGAGCGCCGCGCCGACCAGCGGCTTGAGCGCGCGCAGGAGCGCCGTGCGCTCGATCACCAGCACCGCCGACAGCGTCGCCATCGTCAGGCCCGGGCGCTCCCGCAGCAGCGCGAGAATGCTGTACTGCGACGGCGTGACGCCCGCCCGCGACAGGTAGCGCTCGTAGAACTGCGAGATTCGCCGGGCGGCTTGCCGGACCGCGAAGCAATCGTCGTCGGTGAGTGTGCTTTTGTGCATGTGCACATGTTAGGCGGCAACGCGGAGCGAAGCGAGGGGCGGGGCAGGATCAGATTGGTGTCGTGGCTGTACCAATCGGCGGCCCAGCGGCGCGTTCTCGCGCCGGATCAGGCCGCGGCCGGAACAATCCCGCCTTCGCGGTCGCAGTACGCGGCCGTGTAGTCGATGAACGCCTTGACCTTCGCGGGCAGCAGCGCGCGGTTCGCGTAGGCGAGCTTGATCTCCACGAACGCGTCGACGAGATCGGCGCCTTCGAGCAGCTGCACGAGCGCGCCCGACGCGAGTTGGGCTTCGACGAGCGTTTTCGGCACGACGCCGATGCCGAAGTCGTGCATCACCATTTCGCGGTTGAAGACGGGGCTGTTCGACGAGATGTCGAAGCTCAACGGCACGGTCAGCGTGTCGCCGCCGACGCGGAACGACAGCGCGGGCCGGCGCAGCGACGGCGACATTGGCACGAACGCATGATCGGCGAGTTCGGCCGGCGTCTCGGGACGCGGATGCGCGCGCAGATAGGCGGGCGTCGCGACGATCACCACCGGAATGCGTTCGACCAGCCGCACGACGGTCGTCTCGCTCGTCAGCATGTACGGCACGACGATGCCGATGTCGTAGCCTTCGCCGACGAGGTCGACCGGGCGCTCGGTCAGCGTGACGTCGAGCCGTACCTTCGGATGCGCGGCCTTGAAGCCGGCGATCAGCGGCACGAGCCGGTTCAGCGCGGCCGTCGTATGCGCGACGAGGCGCAGCAGCCCTTCGGGCTCGCGCGTATGCGACTGCGCCTGCGCTTCCAGCGAGTCGAGTTCGTCGAGCACGGCCGCGCAGCGTTCGTAGATGCGCTCGGCGGTTTCGGTCAGCGAGACCTGGCGCGTGGTCCGGTGCAGCAGGCGGCTGCCGAAGCGCGCCTCCAGATCCGCGACCGCCCGCGACACGACCGGCCGCGCGAGGCCGTGCATGTCGGCGGCGCGCGTGAAGCTGCGCATCTCCACCACCGACCGGAAGATCCGCAGCTTGTCGATGTAGTCCATGTCCGTCTCCTCGAGGCGATGGCGGGGCGCCCGATGCACGCGGCCGGCCCGGCCATGTTACGGCGGAGTGTACATTGACTTTATGTATATGCACATATAAATTGCCGGTCATGAACGATATCCAGATGACCCAGGCCTGCAATTGCCTCGCGCTGCGTCAGGCGGCGCGCTTCGTCACGCAACTCTACGAGCGGCATCTGGCCCCGGTCGGGGTCACGCCCGCGCAGTTCTCGATCATGGCGAACCTGTCGCGCCGGCCCGGCCTGGTGATGAGCGAGCTCGCCGATCGGCTGGTCATGGATCGCACGACGCTGTTGCGCGCGCTGAAGCCGCTGCAGCGCGACGGATTCGTCGCCGCGGCCGCGTCCGAGCATGACGCACGCGCGCATGCGCTCAGCCTGACGAAGCTCGGCGAGCACACCTACGCGCAGGCGAAAGTCGCGTGGCAGGCCGCGCAGGACGAGTTCGAGACGCAGTTCGGCCGCGGCCGGGCCAAGGCGCTGCGCGACGAGCTGTTCAGCCTGACGGCGCAGCGATAGGCGCAACGCGCGCGGTAGTATGACGAAAGCGATCCGGAGCCACCGGACGAGACACGAGGAGCACCCCTCATGCTGCAGTTGAGCGAGCGCGACGACGCGATGTTGCGCGGCGCATTCGGCGACGGCGTCGCACGCGCGATGCGGATCGTCGCGCGCACGGCAGAGGTCATGTCGGCGCCGCACCTGATCGACATCACGTCCGCGCATATCGACGGCTGTCTTTACCACGGCCGGACGAGCCTCGACTTCGTCGAGTATTTCGTCGACACCGGCGCGCAGGTCGCGGTGCCGACCACCCTGAACGTCGGGTCGCTCGACCTGATCCATCCCGAGCTGTATCACGGCGACCGCATGATCCAGCGCGACGCGCGGCGCCTGATGGATGCGCACCTGCAGCTCGGCTGCGAATCGAGCTTCACGTGCGCGCCGTATCAGCTGGAGAAGCGTCCGCGCCTGGGCGAGCAGATCGCGTGGGCCGAATCCAATGCGATCGTGTTCGCCAATTCGGTGCTCGGTGCGCGCACCAGCCGCTATGGCGACTTTCTCGACCTGGCCGCCGCGATTACCGGACGTGCGCCGTATGCGGGGCTGCATGTCGAAGCGAATCGCGCGGCGCGGATCGTGTTCAACGCGCCGGACTTCGGCAACCGGCCGTCGCGCGACATCCATTTCGCGGCGCTCGGGTTGCTGATCGGCAGGATCGCCGGCGCGATCGTGCCGGCGATTGTCGGGTTGCCCGCGGACACCACCGAAGACGAACTCAAGGCACTGGGTGCCGCCGCCGCATCGAGCGGGGCGGTCGCGCTGTTCCATGCGGTGGGCGTCACGCCCGAGGCGCCGACGCTCGACGCCGCATTGCACGGGCAGGCGGCGCTGCGAACGGTCGATGTCGCGATGGCCGATCTCGACGAGATCCGCCGCACGCTGAACCACGGCGCGGCCGGCGATGCGCTCGTCGCGGTCGCGCTCGGCACGCCGCATTTCTCGCTGGCCGAATTCCGCACGCTCGACGCGCTGCTCGATCGGTTCGACGGCAAGCCGAAGTGCGATTTCTACGTGAACACGAGCCGCTTCATCCTGTGGGAGCTGGGCGAGCTCGGGCTCGCCGACAAGTTCGACGCGCGCGGCATCCAGATCGTCGTCGACACCTGCACGTACATCACGCCGGTGATGAAGCAGCTGTCGGGCCTGGTGATGACCAACTCCGGGAAGTGGGCGTCGTATGCGCCCGCGAACATCGGCGTCACGGTCGCGTACGGCAGCATGCGCGAGTGCGTGCGTTCCGCGTTCGAAGGAAAGGTGCGATTCGATGACTGACACAACGATCGGGAAACTGACGGGCGACACGCTCGTACCGGGCAGCGCATGCGCAAGGACGATCGTGCTCGACAAGCCGCTCAGCTTCTGGGGCGGCTACGACTCGGGCGCGGGGCGGATCGTCGATCGCGGGCATCCGCAGGCCGGCGCGAGCCTGGCCGGCCGGATCATGGTGATGCCGCATGCGAAGGGGTCGAGTTCGAGCAGCAGCGTGCTCGCGGAAGCCGTGCGCAACGGCACCGGGCCGGTCGGGATCGTGCTGAAGGAGCGCGACCTGATCATCTCGATCGGCGCGATCGTTGCCGCCGAACTGTATGCGATCGCGGTGCCGGTGGTGTGCGTGACCGACGATGTGTATGACGCGATCGTTGCCGCGACCGGCGAGGTGCGGATCGAGGCGGGTGAAGGGGACGGCGGCGCGCGGATTGACGTCGGCAATTGACGCGTCGCGCTCGGCGTCCGTTCACCTCGGCGAGAGGCGGATCGATGCCGGTGACGGGGCGGCAGCGCGCATTGACGTCGGCAGCCGATGCGTCGGGCGTCGTTCCATTGACCCGGATCACACGAATGCGCCGCTACCTTCGGGTGTCCGGTGTGAGTGCTTTCCCTGCGGCAGGCGGGTCGCGCCAGCCGCCGCGCTTGCGCGAGCCTTCCCGCTTACTCGCGCGCCGGATTGCCGGCCGCTTCCCGATAAGCGCTCGGCGTCTGCCCGGCCCAGCGCCGGAACGCCCGCGTGAAATTCGCCGGGTCGGTGAATTGCAGCCGCTCGGCGATCGTCTTCAGGTCGAGGTCCGATGCCGACAGCAACTGCTTCGCGTCGCGAAACCGCGCTTCGTCGAGCAGTTCCCGATAGCTCGATCCGGCTTCCTCGAGCCGGCGCCGCAGCGTGCGCGTCGACACGAGCAGTGCATCGGCGAGCGCCTCCGGGCTCGAATAGTCGCCGGCCGTGCGCGCCAGTTCCGCGCGCACGCGCTCGACGAGATCGCCTTCCTCCTGGCGCACCTGCGCATACTCGCGCTCGACCTGCACGAGCGCCTGCCGGTGCGCGACTTCGTCGGCGAGCGGCAGCGGCCAGTCGAGCACCTCGCGCGCGATCCACAGCGCGTTCGCGGCGCAGCCGAATTCGACCGGCGGCAATTGGGCGCGGTAACGCGCGAAATACCCGGGCTCCGGCCACGCGAAGCGCAGCGTAATCGGCGGCGACGCGCGCCCGGACCACTGCGAGATGTTTTGCGCGAGCCCGGTCAGCACGAACTCGAACATCACGTGATGCTGCAGCACGGGGCTTGCCTGCACGCCGTGCAGTTCGAGCGTCGCGCCGTGTTCGTCCTCCGCATAGGTCAGCCGATATTGGCGGTTGCGCATCCGGAAGTAGCGCTGCGTGACGACCAGCGCGTCGCGGATGTCCCGGGCGGTCAGCGTCGCATAGCCGAGGAAGCCGTGCACGGTTGGCTTCAGCAGCAGCCCGAACGCGAGCCCGATGCCCGGATCGCCGCCGATCTCGATCGCATTGAGCACGAGCCGGCCCCATTGCGATGGCGCGACGCGCGCGTCCGGTTCGGCCAACACCGCGTCGCGCAGCCCGGTGCCCGCGCGCACCGCGGCCAGATCGACGCCGCGCGCGGCCAGCGCCTGCAGCAGCAGGCGTGTATAGGCGACCGGAATCGTCGGCCGGCGCAGCCCGAGGTGGTCCTTGCGTGGCGGAGAGGTCATGTCGTTTTGGCCGGAAATGACAAGCATTATGGCTGTTTGCCCCCTCACGTTCAAGGCGGCGCGCGGCCTACGATGGCACCTATCGCTTACCGGCAGGATCACCATGACGACCCCCTTTCCCCACCTGCTCGCGCCGCTCGATCTCGGCTTCACCACGCTGAAGAACCGTGTGCTGATGGGCTCGATGCACACGGGCCTCGAGGACAGCCGCAAGACGCTGCCGCGCCTTGCCGACTATTTCGCCGAACGTGCGCGCGGCGGCGTCGGCCTGATCGTGACCGGCGGCTTCGCGCCGAACGTGGCCGGCTGGACCAAGCCGTTCGGCGGCACGCTGATGACGTCGGCCGGCGCGCGGCGGCATCGCGTGATCACCGATGCCGTGCATGCGGACGACGGCAAGATCGCGCTGCAGATCCTGCATACCGGCCGCTACGGTTACCACCCGTTCGCGGTCGCGCCGTCGAAGATCAAGTCGCCGATCTCGCCGTTCGCGCCGCACGAACTCGGCGCGCGCGGCGTCGAGCGGCAGATCCGCGCGTTCGTCCGCTGCGCGCAGCTCGCGCGCGAGGCCGGCTACGACGGCGTCGAGATCATGGGTTCCGAAGGCTACCTGATCAACCAGTTCATCTCGATGCATACGAACAAGCGCACCGACCGGTGGGGCGGTTCGTACGAGAACCGGATCCGCCTGCCGATCGAGATCGTCGAGCGCACGCGCGAAGCGGTCGGGCGCGACTTCATCCTGATCTATCGGCTGTCGATGCTCGACCTGATTCCGGACGGCAGCGACTGGCGCGAGACCGTGCAGCTCGCGAAGGCCGTCGAGCGCGCGGGCGCGACCATCATCAACACGGGGATCGGCTGGCATGAGGCGCGCGTGCCGACGATCGCGACGTCGGTGCCGCGCGGCGCGTTCGCGTGGGTGACGAAGAAGATGAAGGGCGAGGTCGGTATTCCGCTCGTGACGACCAACCGGATCAACCGGCCCGAAGTGGCCGAGCAGATTCTCGCGGATGGCTGCGCGGACATGGTATCGATGGCGCGCCCGCTGCTCGCGGATGCCGAGTTCGTCGTCAAGGCCGCGCAGGGCCGCGCCGACGAGATCAACACGTGCATCGGCTGCAACCAGGCGTGTCTCGACCACGCGTTCAAGAACAAGATCGCGTCATGCCTGCTGAACCCGCGCGCATGCCACGAGACGGAACTGGTCTACACGCGCGTGCAGCAGCCGAAGCGCATCGCGGTGGTCGGTGCGGGGCCGGCCGGGCTCGCGTGCTCGACCGTGCTTGCGCAGCGCGGCCACCACGTCGACCTGTTCGACGCGGCGTCGGAGATCGGCGGCCAGTTCAACATGGCGAAGCGGATTCCGGGCAAGGAGGAGTTCGACGAAGCGCTGCGTTACTTCGGCCGCCAGGTCGAGCTGACCGGCGTGAACCTGTACCTGAACCACCGCGTCGACGCGAGCGACCTGATCGCGGGCGGCTACGACGAGATCGTGCTCGCGACCGGCGTGGCGCCGCGCGACCCGAAGATTCCCGGGCAGGACGGACCGAACGTGCTCAGCTATGTCGACGTGCTCGCCGGCAGGCAGCCGGTCGGCCGGCGTGTCGCGGTGGTCGGCGCGGGCGGCATCGGCTTCGATGTCGCCGAGTATCTGGTGCAGGACGGCGAGTCGCCGACGCTCGATCTGGACGAGTGGAAAGCGGAGTGGGGCGTGACCGATCCGGCCGCGACGCGCGGCGGCGTGACGCGCGCGCAGGTCGCCGCGCCGGCTCGCGCAGTGACGCTGCTGCAGCGCAAGGCCGCGCCGCTCGGCAAGGGGCTCGGCAAGACGACCGGCTGGATTCACCGCGCGACGCTGAAGATGAAGCAGGTGAAGATGATCGGCGGCGTGAACTACGAATTGATCGATGCGCGCGGGCTGCACGTGTCGTACGGCGAGCAGCGTACCGATCACGAACTGATCGAGGCCGACACGATCGTGCTGTGCACGGGGCAGGAGCCGCAGCGCGCGCTGCTCGCGCCGCTGCAGGCGGCCGGACGCTCGGTGCACCTGATCGGCGGCGCGGAACTGGCGGCCGAACTCGATGCGAAGCGTGCGATCGATCAGGGCTCGCGGCTTGCGGCGCGGTTGTAACGAACCGCCCGTTCAGGTTTCGAAACGGAGCGCGTCGCGCGGTGGCAGCTTGCCTGCGCGACGGCTCGCGACGTTGCGTCCGATGATGCGTCATGCCGGGGCACACCGACAGCATGGAACGGATGTACCGCGTCGCCCCGCAACGTGGCGACGCGATTTCCGCGGATCGCCATCTGCCGCCGGCCGGCGTGCGTCAGGCCGCTTCGGCCCGTTCTTCCTCTTCCGCTTCCAGCATCGCCTTGACGATCAGGTAGACGGCCGGCAGGTCGTCGTCGTCGCGACGCCAGTCGACCGGCTCCTCGACGTCCGCGGCGACCAGCCGGCTGTCGCGCAGGCGAATGAACGCGTCGACGACCATCGGATCGTTGCGGCTCAGGAAACCGGTATTCGAGAACGCGAGTTCCTCGACGTTCAGCAGCGCCTGCCAGCTCATCGTGCGGACGGCGGCCGGATGGGTGCGGCGCCGCAGCCCGAGCGCGCGTTGCGCAGGGCCGCCGACGACACGCTGCAGGTCGACGACCGCCCGCTGCGCGGCACGCTCGAAGTGGACCGGGTTGAAGCCGGGTTGCTCGGGATCGAATGCGGATGACTGGAACATGGTCGCCTCACAAAAGTCCGTCCGTCATGGGTGACGGAATTCGGGTCAAATGGTGCAAAAGCACTGTAAATATATACAGTGTTCGAGGCGGTTTCAAGTGCTGAATGCACGTGGGTTCGTCGTAACCGGTTCGAGCGCGGCGGTGAGGGTGGCCGAAGCACGGCATCCCTGCCGTTCCCGCGAGCGGCTTACCTGACACACTCACACCGACGCGGCGATCGTCTCCCGCAACCATCGATGCGCCGGATCGCGATGCACGCGTTCGTGCCACAGCATCGACATCTCGTAGCCGGGGACCTCGACGGGCGCTTCCACGACGCGCAGCGCGGGCGTGTTGCGCACCAGCCGCTCGGGCAGCATCGCCACGAGGTCGGTGGTGGCGACGGCCGACATCACGAACAGGAAATGCGGAACCGACAGCACGACGCGCCGCGCGGCGCCCGCTTTCGCGAGCGCTTCGTCCGTCACGCCGAAGAAGCCGCCGCCGTCGGGCGACACGATCACGTGTTCCAGCGCGCCGAACTGCGCGAGCGTCGGGCGCCGCTTCAGTTTCGGATGACCGGCACGGCCGGCGAGCACGTATCGCTCGACGAACAGCGGCAGGCGCCGCATCCCTTCCGGCGAACCCTCTGTCGTGTGGAAGGCCAGGTCGATACCGTTGCGCTCCGCGTCCTGCTCGATGCGCGGCGGCACGAGCTCGACGACGGCGAGCCGCGTAGCGGGCGCGGCCGAACGCAGCGCGTTCAGTGCGGGCAGGACGATCGTCGATTCGCCATAGTCGGTCGCCGCCACGCGCCACGTATTCGTCGCGGTTGCCGGCTCGAACGGCGTGGCCGTCAGCACTGCGCGCTCGACCGCGTCGAGCGCGTCCCGCAGCGGCTCGCGCAGCGTTTCTGCGCGCGTGGTCGGCCGCATCCCGCGCGGGCCCGGCAGCAGCAGCGGATCGCCGAACAGGTCGCGCAGTTTCTGCAACTGCACGCTGACCGACGGCTGCGACATGTTCAGTTTTTCAGCCGCGCGCGTGACGTTGTGCTCGGCGAGCAGGACGTCGAGCGTGACCAGCAGGTTCAGATCCAGTCGTCTGAGATTGTTCATGGCTATACCTGGAATGTAGGGAATTCATTTCCAATATACCTTAGGCGACGGCATCCTGCTGTCATTCAATCAACGGAGCAGTGAACATGAACGTGCTGATCGTCTATGCCCATCCCGAACCGCGCTCGCTGAACGGCGCGATGCGGGACTTCGCGGTCGAGCATCTCGAAGCGACCGGCCATGCGGTGCAGGTGACCGATCTGTATGCGATGAACTGGAAGGCCTCGTTCGACGCGCATGACGTGACCGACCGTGTGCCCGACGCACGCTTCGATCCGGCGCTCGATTCGAAGCATGCGTTCGAGACGGGCACGCAGCGCGACGATATCGCGCGCGAACAGGCCAAGCTGAAGTGGGCCGACGCGGTGATCCTGCAGTTCCCGCTGTGGTGGTTCTCGATGCCGGCGATCATGAAGGGCTGGGTCGAGCGCGTGTATGCGTACGGCTTTGCGTACGGCGTCGGCGAGCATTCCGACCGGCATTGGGGCGACCGTTACGGCGAAGGCACGCTGGCGGGCAAGCGTGCGATGGTGATCGTCACGACCGGCGGCTGGGAGTCGCACTACAGCGCGCGCGGCATCAACGGGCCGATCGACGACGTGCTGTTCCCGATCCAGCACGGGATCCTGTATTACCCGGGGTTCGACGTGCTGCCGCCGTTCGTGATCTACCGGACCGGAAAGATGAACGACGCGCGCTTCGACGAAACGCGCGCGGCGCTCGGCAAACGTCTGGACGAACTGTGGACCGCACGGCCGATTCCGTTCCGGCGGCAGAACGCCGGCGACTATGAGATTCCGGCGCTGACGCTGAAGGCGGGGATCGAACCGGAGAAGGTGGGGTTTGCGGCGCATCTGGCGCACGAACGCTGATCGCACGCGGTCATGACCGATCGACGCGCCGTTCGACGCGCAGGCGGCCCGGTGGTTCGAAGTAGGTGCCGAAGCGCACGAGTCCGGCGTTCTTCAGATGGCAGGTCATTTCGAAGCTGACCAGGATCCCGGGATCGCGGTTGTCGACGATCCCGATGTCGATCGAGCGGATGCGCGGCTCGTACTTCAGCAGCGTGGCTTCCATCTGCTGCTTGAGCAAGTGTGCCGACGCGGGCAATGCCTTGTAGATGTTCGTGAGGTCCGGCAGTCCGTAGTCGGGCAGGTGCTTGAGCGCGCCCGCCCGCGTATTGAGAATGCGGCGCACGTTCTGTTGCACGCTCAGGCATTCGAGCGTGCGGTCGTCGTAGGCGCCGATCGGCTCGCCGCCGATCTGGCCGAGCAGCATGTCGTAGAGGGAGGGGCCGGCGGTCATCGGTGGCTCGGCTGCCCGGTGCCGTCATCGATCGTGGCCGGGGCATCGACGAAATCGATCGTCAACGCGCCTTCCATGCCTGTCGACAGAAGGATTTGTCGCGGCCGGACACCCGACGCCATCCTTGCAAGCAATTCGCGCGAAACGACCGGCAGCACGCGCTGGTTCAGGAATGCGTCGACGCTGCGCGCACCGGATTCCCGTGACACGCAGTACTGCGCGATCGATTCGATCAGATCGTCGGCACACGTCAGCGTCACTGCATGTTGCCGATGCAGGCGTTCGGCAATCTTGTTCAGCTTGATCCGCACGATCGACGCGAGCGCCGCCGCATCGAGCGGCCGATAAACGAGCGTCTGGAAGCGTGCGAGCAGCGCCGGCTGAAAATGTGCGACCAACTGCGGATGGATCGCATCGCGCAACGCGGCCTGCGTGATCGACGCATCCTCGGCCGTCGCGTCGTCGATTTGCGTACTGCCGAGATTGGACGTCATCACGATCACGCAATTGCGGAAATCGATCTCGCGTCCCTCGCCGTCGCGCATCGTGCCGCGGTCGAATACCTGATAGAAGATGTCGAGCACGTCGCGATGTGCCTTCTCGACTTCGTCGAGCAGCACGACGCTATAGGGCCGCTGGCGCACAGCCTCGGTCAGAACGCCACCGCGTCCGTAACCGACGTAGCCGGGTGGCGAGCCTTTCAGTTGCGACACCGTATGCGCTTCCTGGTACTCGGACAGGTTGATCGTCGTCAGCGCGGCGGCGCCGCCGAACAGCAGATCGGCGAGCGCGAGCGCCGTTTCGGTCTTGCCGACGCCGGATGGACCGGCGAGCAGGAACACGCCGAGCGGCGCATGCTCGCTTTTCAGGCCGGCTTTGGCCGTGCGCAGGCTTTCCGCCAATGCGCTGATCGCTTCGTCCTGCGCGACCACGCGAGAGGAGAGCGTCGCTTCCAGCGCAAGCAGGCTTTTCAGTTCGTCGTCGACGAGATTGCCGACCGGCACGCCGGTCCATTCGGCGACCACGCGCGCAATCGCTTGCGCGTCGACGTCGGCGGCGATCGTCGGTGATTTTCCCTGAGCTTCCGCCAGCGCGTTGATCGCATGGACCATGTCCGCCGGATCCGGCACGGGATCCGTTGTTCCGCGAAGCGTGCGCAATGCCCCGACGAGTTCGCGCTCCCGCATGTACTGGCCGAGCAGTGTGCCAGCGGTGATGCGCATCGCATCGTGCTCCGTCTCGATGGCCGCGCGTCGTTCGGCGCTACCGGCGATTCCGGCGCGCGTGTCCGCATCGAGCGCGGCGCGCTCCAGTTCGAGCGCCGCCAGCGTCGCATGCGCCTGTTGCAGTTCCGCCGGCGGTACGTCGAGTGCCATCCGCACGCGTGCTGCAGCCGTATCGATCAGATCCACGGCCTTGTCCGGCAGCTGGCGCGCAGGAATGTAGCGGCGCGACAGGCGGACGGCCGCGACGATCGCCTCGTCGCGGATGTGAACATCGTGATGGGCTGCATAGCGGCCGGCGAGGCCGCGCAGCATCAGGCAGGCCGTATCGTCATCCGGCTCGTCGACCTTGACGACCTGAAAGCGCCGTTCGAGTGCGGCATCGCGTTCGAAAAATTCCTTGTATTCCGCCCACGTGGTGGCCGCGATCGTGCGCAACTCGCCGCGCGCGAGCGCCGGCTTGAGCAGATTGGCCGCGTCGGCGCCGCCGGCCGCGTTGCCCGCGCCGATCAACGTATGCGCCTCGTCGATGAACAGCAGGATCGGCGTTGCGGACGTTCGCACCTCGTCGATCACGTTTTTCAGCCGTTGCTCGAACTCGCCTTTCACACCGGCGCCGGCCTGCAGCAGGCCGAGGTCGAGCGTCAGGATGCGCGTATCGCGGATCGTTTCCGGAACACTGCCGTCGGCGACACGCAACGCAAGGCCCTCGACGAGCGCGGTCTTGCCGACGCCCGGTTCGCCGACCAGGATCGGATTGTTCTTGCGGCGGCGCGCGAGCACGTCGATCATCTGCCGGATCTCGCGATCACGCCCGAAGACCGGATCGATCTCGCCGCGGCCTGCCTTTTCGGTCAGGTCGAGCGCGAAGCGGGCGAGTGCGTCGCCGTCGGGCGAGCGAGACGGCGTCGGTCCGGCGGACTTGTCGGTGATGGGCGCCGTAGCGGCATTGCTGCGCCGATCGACAGTTTCCGGTGCCTTCGGCTGCGGCGCCGCCGTGTCATCGGCCGCGTTCTCGGACGACCGTCGCCCGAGCCGCGGCAGCACGCGCCGGATCTGCGCGCTGGAAACCGACAGCAACGGCCACGCGCGCTGTGTGCGCAGCACGTGAGGCGCTTCGACGATGGCTTGCAGCAGATGTCCGGACCGAATGGTGCCGTCGGGGTCATCGGCTGCCGCATGCGTCCATGCGTCGTCGATCACCGCGGCGAGTTGCCGCGACAGCGCCGGCATGCCCCGCAGCGTACGCGGCATGCGATCGATCACATCGATCAATGCGTCCCATACCGCATCGATATCGAGATCGTAGTGACGCAGGATCGCCGGAATGTCGCCGTCGTCGGCTTCGATCAGTTTCAGCACCCAGTGCTCGACCGCGATTTCATCCGCAAGCCGGGTCTGGCAGAGACTGGCCGCGGCTTCGAGCGCGCGCGTGCAATGAGGATTGAGACGGCGAATGAGGCGGGAAGCGTCCGGAAGAGGCGGCGTCATATCGGTAGCGGATGAGGAGGGAAGCGGGCGGGCGTGCGTCGATACCTGTACGGACGGGCGGAAACCGGCCGCGTGAGCGTGCTGGATTCCGCCTGCCGGTCAGCACATCAGGAACGTTCGTTCCACGTGTCCTTGTGGATGATGTTGCCGTCCTTGTACGACCACGTGATCGTCTCGTAGCGCAGTTCGACGTCTTCGAGGTGGTTGTGCTTCTCGTAGTCCGGATTCTTGATGTCGAGCATCTTCGGTTTCACGGCGACGATCTTCACGTTGTCGAGCTTCGTGTTGAAGTACTCCTTTTCCTTGCCTGCATCGTCGATCTTGTACCACTTGATTTCGACCGACTTCAGCGTCTGGCCGCTCGTCACGGCCTTGTACAGATAAGGCGTCGACGCATCCGTTTCCTTCGTCAGCGTGATCGGTTTGTGCACGCGCGTGCCGGTGAGCTTGCCCGTATTGCCGTCGGTCGGGATGTGCACGCCGTGATCGAACGCGACCAGTTCGACGCTGCCCTCGCGGTCCTGGACGGTCACCGAACCCTTGATGTCCGCGCCCCCGTCATCCTTGAGCCACATGTATGCCGGAATTGCCATTGTTCACTCCTTCTTGGTACTACGAAGCGCCGGAATCGGAGTCCGGCGCCGACAAACCCGGGACAATTTCCCCCGGGAACCCAAACACGTATTACCTTGCGGCGCCCGGTACGGCGGCTGCCGGCGTATCGGGCACGAGCGTGATCTCGACCCGACGGTTTCTTGCCCGCCCCTGCGGCGTCGTGTTGTCGGCGATCGGTCGCGTGTCGCCGTAACCCTGGATCGCGAATTGTGTCGCCGGCAGGCCCGATGCGTCGACGAGCCAGTCGCGCACGGCGCTCGCGCGAGCGATCGACAGCGTCAGGTTGCGGTCGGGGCGGCCCTGGTCGTCGGCGTAACCCGCGATCAGCACACGCTTGCCGGGATGCGCCTTGATCAATGCGATCGCATCGACCATCGCGCGTGTGGTGCCGGACTTGAGCCGCGCGTTGCCGCTGTCGAACAGCGACATGCTGTCCAGCGTGACGACCGCGGGCGGCGGTGGGGGCGGTTCATAGGACGCGATCGCATCGTCGATCGCCGGCAGCAGTCGTGAGCCGCGATAGGTGCCGAACGACAGCCGGAGCGGAACACCGACGCGCGCATACCGGTCGAGCTGATCGCGGTCCGACGCAAGGGCTTTGAGGGCGTCGCGTCTCGCTGCATCCTGGGTGGCCGGGATGCGGTGATAGCGCTCGAGATGTCCGCCGATGCGGGTCATCAGCTTCTCGTTATTGTTCGCGGCACCCCAGGTCGCGACGGCGGCGGCACAGGCGGCGATCGCGATGACATGCGCGACCGCGGCCACACGTGGCGACCGCCACGCGCGGCGCGGCATCGCGTCGAGCAATGGTTGCGGCAGCGGCCAGGGTAGCGGCGACGCAGGCAGCGCGGCCGGCGAGATGCCTGTCAGCGAGCGCACCTCGCGCTCCCATGGTTTGCCGGGACCCGCTGCCGGACCATGGTCGATCCAGCCGGCGCCGAACGGCGGCCAGGGCGGCGCGGGCTGGCGGTGGTCCGTCAGCGGGTCGAACACGATACGGCGGGTCCAGCCGAGCATCGATCCGAGGCCGGCGGCACGTGCGGCGACTGTCCGGTCTCCGCCGGCGTGCAGTGCATCCGATTCGGCCGCATCGATTGCGGTGTCGAGGCAGCGCAAATCCGTGACCGGCGAACCCGTCGACATGCCGTACCATCGGACGGTCGATTCGCCCGTCGGCGATGCCGCGGCCGGTTCCGCATTCGACAGCCGTTGATAGATGGCGACATAGCCTGGCAGGTGCATGCCGAGCATGCGCGACGCGTCCGCAACAGCCTGCCGGATCACGCGCAACGATTGCGACAGCGTATCGGTGTTCGCATGCAGGCCCGGCGCGACCGACAACACGATGCAGTCGGGCGCATGACCGTCGCGCCACTGGCGGACCGCGACGGCGAGGCGCGGAAGATCCTGGGGGCGATCGGCGCGCAGCCAGATCGCGCCGTCGCCGACATGAACGAAGCGCGCGGCCCGGCCGCGATCGAACAAGGCGGGAAGACCGTCGCCGGTTACCAGTGCGAGCGGCATCCTGGTGCGCAACGCGACCGGCAGGTCGGCAGTCGCCACGCCGAGTTGTGCGATCACATGTACGTTTCGTTCGCGCGCGCGCGTCAATCTGCGCGAATGCAACCAGATGATCAGCAGCGACAGCGCGATGATGACCGCGGCCAATCCCCACACGACGCCACGGTCGACCGGCAACACCCCTATGCTGACTGCAAGTGCCAGTGCGGCCGACAGCGCGACGACCGTGCGCAGCGGATAGCCGAGGCCCGACAGAGCCGCACGCACGGCGTCGGAATCGGCGCGTGTTGTCGCAGCCGGGAACGAGGTATCCGGAATCACGGCCGCTTCGCCTGCCGGACCAGCGTTGCCAATTCGGCGTCGAGGATGCGGTCCCATGTGCACCACACGGCTATTGCGATCACACATGCGATTCCCGCGATTGCCCATGGCGACAGACGCCTGAGCCGGTCGAACAGTCGTGTGTGAGAGCGATCGATGACGAAGTCCGACCGCGCGGCCGGTCGCAATCGATCGATCTGCTCGGTCAATGCGGCGATCAGTGCCCGACGTTTCGCCTCGCCGTCGTGGCCGTCGGCCGACGGGCCGGAACGGGTGGCGTAGCGGCCACGAAACCCGAGGCCCAGCACGGCCGCATAGCACTCGAGCAGTTCGACGTTCGGCGCTGGTTCCCGCATCCGGTACTCGAGCCGTTCGTAGACGCGCGTTCCGGCATCATGCGTGCCCAGTCGCTCGACCTGCAGCGGTTTCTGCTCCCACTGGGCCTTGTCGGACGCGGTCAGATAGCGCAACGCGGCTTCATCGATCAGCCCGCATTGCGCGATGACGGCATCGTCGCGGACGTCGGCGGCAACGCCGCGAGCGTCGAGTGCCGTCGCGAACTGCGCAACCAGCTTCGCGCACTGTTGGCGCAATCCTTCATGATTGTCGACCAGGCCGCCGTTCGACAGGTGCGTGACGAGCAGTGCCGTGTCGCGCAGCAACGCACGTATCGAAGGCTGAGCGGTCGGGCCGGACGACGGATTCCGTGCAAGCAGTGCGGAATCGGGACGAGGGGAGACGATGGCATTCATCAGCGCAGCACCGCATAGAGTTCGATCGACGCGTCGGGGATCGACGCGGGCAGATAGACCTGACACGCGCGCGCGGCGATCATCCGCGCGTGTGCGGCGTCGTGCGCGTCGAGCGCGAAGTAGTGGTTGTCCAGCCGGACCGGAATCGCGCCCGGCACGCGCTGCACGGCCTTGAGCGGAATGCCTGCCACCGCGGAATTGACGATGTGCTCGACGTCGTCCGGTGCACCGATCTTGCACAGACGTGGAAACTGTTCGATCAACTCGAGTGCGGGCAGCGCCGCATTGACCGACAGATACCAGTCCGCCGCGCCTTCGACGATGCGCTCGTCCAGGAACTGGCCGGTCCATGTCGTCGGCGCCGTATGCGACAGTCCGATCGAGACGACGCGCGACGGGATGATCGCATCGAGCAGATCGCGGATCAGCGATTCGAGCGTCGCGAAGACGTCATGTGCGCCGGCGTGATCGTAGGGCGGAATGTCGGCCAGCGACACACGCGTCGAGAACGTGGTCAGCGACCCTGCCAGTTGGGCAAGCACCTGGTACAGACGATCGGTCGGCTGTGCCGGATGCGATGCGAGGAAGCGCAATTGCGGCCACGACTGATGAATGCAGTGCAGGAGCCAGAAGAGCTGGACGTCCGCGACACCGTACTCGGCCACCTGTTCGATGCGTTCGCTGCGGCGGGCGCCGAGCAGCGCGCTCTTCGCGGCGAGGATATCGGCAAGCCGGTGGATGCGTTCGATATGCAACGCATGACCTGATAGAGACAGACACGGCGGCACGTATTGACGATCGATCTGGAACTGGCCGCTCGTCGTGCGTGTCAGGCGCGCGATGGCGCATACCGTGTCGTCTGCGTGCGATTCGAAGCCGTACAGCAGCCGGACCGCGTGGCGCTCGGCGGCCACTTCGGCTTCACCGGTGCCGTTCAGGTCCGTCGCCTTCACGAATTCCCGATAGGTCCGTCTTGGCCGGGCCAGCGACGTTTCGTCGAAACGGCAGTTGTTGCCGTTCGGATCGGGCAGCGCGAGCGCGGCGAGCACAGCGACGGTCTGCGTGTCGGCGGGAATTTCCCCGAGCAGATCGCGAGCGGGCGGCAGCGTATCGGCGATGGTCGTGTCGATCGGCGTGCCGTCGGGAAAGCGCAGTTGCAGCCGCGTCAGCTTCAGGCGGCCGGATGCCAGTGCCTCTTCGTCGATGTCGACGTTCAGCGTCCCCCACGGCGACGCGGCAATCGCCGACGCTAACTGTTGCAACGCAAACCCGTTCCAGCGGTCCTGCTGCTGAAAGTGCTGCTGCGTAAGAATCAGTCCTTCATGCCAGAGCGGCTTTTCGATCCGCATGGTGTGGTCAATACCGATGTAGGAATTATGAGGCGCCGATTCTATACATCGTTTTCTTATTTCGTATACCCCTGAATTGGGCGAATCCTTGATAAGTGTTTCGATTAAATCGAGATATGGTGGATGGTAATTTTGAGATTTTATTGGGCGTGACTGGTTGGTGTTTTGGAGGGTGGTTTTATTGAGATTTTATGGTTTGGGAGGGTGTGTGAAAAATTCATTTAAATCAATTGTTTGGTGGATTTATATGGGAATTTGAGATTGCGTGATGCTGCGTTGAGGTGAATTTCAAGTCCGTCTTGTGGGTCGAGGTTTGTGACTCGGACTTGTCCCATTCAAAAAATGCAATGTGGTTATTGGGCGATTTCTTGTTTGGGATGTTTACTTTGCACTTGGGTGCATGATATTTTTTGCCGCCTGAATCGGGTATCGTGCCGCGAATATCCGAATCGGCCGTCCGTCGCGATGTATTACGGAGTTCTGCAAAGGTGACGTGATCGGCCCACACCCGTGGTTGCGGGTGTGCATCGCGGAGTCTTCAAGCTTCCTGCAATAAGGAGAACGAATTGGATAGCTTTCAGCGAGAGATCCCGAAGAGCCGGGTGTCGATCACGCTCGACCTGCATACGGGCGGAGCGCAGAAGAAGGTCGAGCTGCCCTTGAAGCTGCTGGTGGCAGGCGATTTCGGCGCGGGGCGCGAACAGGCGCCGCTGGCCGAACGGAAGAAGGTGAACATCGACAAGAACAACTTCGACGCCGTGCTGGCCGACTACGCGCCGGACCTGAAGATCGTCGCGGACAACACGCTGGCCGGCGATGGCGGCGAGCTTCCCGTCAATCTTTCGTTTCGCTCGATCAAGGATTTCGAGCCCGAGCAGGTGGCGCGTCAGATCCCCGAGCTTCAGGCGCTCCTCGCGATGCGCAATCTGCTGCGCGACCTGAAATCGAACCTGCTCGACAACGGCACGTTCCGTCGCGAATTCGAGAAGGTGCTGAAGGACGATCGCCTGTCCGCGAAGCTGCGCGGCGAGCTCGCGCAAATCGCGACCGCCGCGACGCAGCCGGAAGGGCATGCGTGAGCGACGCTGGGCAAAGCGCGCATTCAGCGCATTCCGCAACATCGTAGCGATTCGATCGCAGACAGGACCTGAGATGAAACCCACTGAAATGCAGCAGACCGGTGCGACCGAGACCGTCGTGCTGGACGCCCCGCGCGGCGATATCGACAGCGTTTACGCGTCGCTGTGCAGCAAGATCAACCTGAAGCCGGTCAGCGAGGCGCGCCCGCTCGAGGCATTCCGCGACAACGACATGCTGTCCGAAGCTTCCGCCGATGAACGGATCGCGCGCGGAATGGGCGCGTTCCTCGAACTCGTCGCGAACGCGAGCCAGCCGGTTGACCGGCTGGACAAATCGTTGCTCGATTTCCATATCGGCCAGATCGATCGTCAGATCGGCCGCCAGCTCGACGCGGTGATGCATGCGCCGGAATTCCAGGCGCTCGAAGCACGCTGGCGCGGCCTGAAGATGCTGGTGAGCCGTACCGATTTCCGCAAGAACGCGCGGATCGAGGTGCTCGACGTGTCGAAGGATTCGCTACAGCGCGACTTCGAGGATACGCCCGAGCTGATCCAGAGCGGCCTGTATCGGCTGACCTACATCGAGGAATACGACACGCCCGGCGGCCAGCCGATCAGCGCGATGATCAGCGACTTCGAATTCGCGAATTCGCCGATGGATGTTGCGCTGCTGCGCAATATCTCGAAGGTGGCCGCCGCCGCACATATGCCGTTCATCGGCTCGGTCGGGCCGGCGTTCTTCGGCAAGCAGTCGATGGAGGACGTCGCTGCGATCCAGGACATCGGCAACTACTTCGATCGTGCCGAGTACATCAAGTGGAAGAGCTTCCGCGATACCGACGACGCGCGTTACGTCGGCCTGACGATGCCGCGCGTGCTCGGTCGCCTGCCGTACGGCAAGGACACGGCGCCGGTGCGGGCCTTCAACTACGAGGAAGCCGTCAAGGGCCCCGACCACAACAAGTATCTGTGGGTGAACGCGTCGTTCGCGTTCGCGGCGAACATGGTGCGCAGTTTCGTCAGCAACGGCTGGTGCGTGCAGATTCGCGGGCCGCAGGCGGGCGGCAAGGTCGAGGACCTGCCGGTCCACCTGTACGACCTCGGCACCGGCTATCAGCCGAAGATCCCGACCGAAGTGCTGATTCCCGAGACGCGCGAATTCGAGTTCGCGAATCTCGGCTTCATCCCGCTGTCGTTCTACAAGAACCACGACTTCGCCTGCTTCTTCTCCGCGAGCTCGGCACAGAAGCCCGCGCTGTACGAGACCAAGGAAGCGACCGCGAACAGCCGCATCAACGCGCGGCTGCCGTACATCTTCCTGCTGTCGCGCATCGCGCATTACCTGAAGCTGATTCAGCGCGAGAACATCGGCACGACCAAGGACCGCCGTCTGCTCGAACTCGAACTGAACGGCTGGATCAAGGGTCTCGTGACCGAGATGAAGGATCCGGGCGACGAACTGCAGGCATCGCATCCGTTGCGCGACGCGAAGGTGACGGTCGAGGATATCGAGGACAACCCCGGTTTCTTCCGGATCAAGCTGTTCATCGTGCCGCACTTCCAGGTGGAAGGGATGGATATCGGGCTGTCGCTCGTGTCCCAGATGCCGAAGGCCAAGAGCTGATTCGACGTGAGTCGCAGGGGGCGCCGGGGTGTACGGGGGCACCCCGGCGTGCCGTGCAGTCGAGCAACCGGGAAATTCCATGTCGATGATTCTGCCTTCGCAGGCTTATGAATTGAAGCTCGCGCCGCAACCGGCGCCGTTCTCGATCCTGACGTTTACCGGGCTGGATCGAATCAGCCAGCTTTACCGGTACGAGATCGAGTTCACGAGCCCGGTCGCGGGAATACCGATGGATCAGGTGTTGGGACGACCGGCGAAGTTCGTCGTGGATCCGGTCGATCCGGACATGGCGTATCTGCGAAAGATGTTCGGCGAGAGCGCCGGGCAGTTCAGCAAGAAGCCGCCTGCGTATACGGTTCACGGGGTCATCACGCGGTTTGACGAGATCGAGACGTCCGCGGATGAAACGCGGTATCGGGTCGTGCTCGAGCCGACGCTGGCCGATCTCGATCGCGGGGTCACCAGTCGGTTGTTTCAGAAGCAGTCGGTCGAGGAGATCGTGACCGATACGTTGCGGCATTACGGGTACCGCGCTGGCGTCGATTTTCAGTTTCAGTTGCGCGGGGAATACAAGCGGCGCGAATACGTGACCCAGTATCGCGAGACCACGTTCGCGTTCATTCAGCGCCTGTGCGCCGAGGGGGGAATCTGGTTCCGGTGGGAACAGAAGAAGGATCGCGCGGTGGTGGTGTTCGGCGACGATCTCGATGCCTATGCGCGCAAGCAGCGTGTCGTCCCGCATCGCAGCGATTCGGGGCTCGATAGTGTCGGTGCGGACGCGATCAAGACGCTCGGACGTGAAACGCAGCGCGTGCCGGAAGCGGTGAGGCTGCATGACTACAACCATCGACAGGCCGGGGTGTCGCTGCTGGTCGAGGAAAACACCGCGCGTGACGACAAGACGACCAATGCCGTCGATTATCACTGGGGCGAGCATTACGAGACGCCCGAGGAAGGCAATCGCATTGCCCGGTTGAGGCATGAGGCTTATCTGGCCGGGCAGATCACGTTCAAGGGAACGGGCAACCCGTTCTGGCTTGAAGCCGGCGAGGTGATGCGGATCGATCCGAAGCCGGTCGATGCGAAGCATGGGGTTTTCGTGACATCGGTCGAATCGCGTGGCGGGCGCAGCGAATCGTACTGGGTCACGTTCGAGGGGATTCCGTCGGATCGGGTGTGGCGGACGCCGGTGGCGTCGGTGTCGCGGCCGGTTGTCGACGGAATCTTGCCGGCGCGGATTACGTCGCCGGGGGACTACAAGTACGCGTATCTGACCGAGCAGGGCTGGTACGTGATCAAGCTGCCGTTCGATCTCGACGAGTGGAGTCCCGGCGGCACGAGCCGGCCCGTGCGGTTTGCGAAGCCGTACAGCGGGGACGACTACGGACATCACTTCCCGCTGATCGATGGGGCGGAGGTGGCGATCGTCCATACGGACGGCGATCCGAACCGGCCGGTGATCATCGGGGCGATGCACGACAGCCTGCATCCGGATCTGGTCAATAACCTGAACCACACTCGCAATATCGTTCGCACCGCAGCCCGGAACGAACTGCGGATGGAGGACAAGGAGGGTATCGAGCATGTCCATCTGACCACGCCGTACCAGACCAGCGAGCTCAATCTCGGGCACATGGTCGACGATGCGCGCAATGAGCGAGGCAAAGGCGCCGAGCTGCGTACCAGCGGACATCTCGCGGTGCGCGGTCCGAAGGGCATGTTGCTGACTACCGAGGCGCAGGCGGGAGCGTCGGGCCATCAGCTCGATATGAGAGATGCGCAGGCACAGCTGCAGCGGGCCATCGAGCGCATGGAGTCGCTTGCCGACGCCGTTCGCGCCGCGGAGGCAACTGTGGCCGAGCTGCAGGAGCAGAAGGCGCTTTATGCGGAGGCGCTCGATGGCTTGAAGCGTGGGGCCATTCTCATGAGCGCGCCATCGGGTATCGGGCTTACGTCAGGCGATCATTTTCAGGTCAATGCGGACCGGAATCTGATCGCGACTGCCGGTGGAAACTTCGACGTCGGGACCATGAAGAACTTCACCGTTGCCGCAGGGAGACAGGTATCGCTTTTCGCGCAGGCGCAAGGCGTGCGAGTCACAGCTGGGAAGCAGGATGTCGTGATTCAGGCGCGCACGGGTGCGATGGCGCTGGCGGCTTCGAAGGATATGCACTTCACGAGCGTCGACGGCTCGATTCTCGCGACTTCGGGCGGCGCACTGACGCTGACGAGCGGAGGTGCTTACCTGAAGATCGATGGCGGCAACATCGAGCTTGGATGTCCCGGCGATATCACGCTCAAATGCGGCAATTTCCGCTGGACCGGCCCGAATACGCTGTCGGTCCCCCGACCGGCCATGCCGATCGGTCCGTGCAGGGAATGTCTGCTGGATGCGCAGCGCGGTGTCGAAGCAATGACGGAGGTTGCCTGATGTCGCAATCCAGCCGTAGTGAGTCAACTGGCGATGTTGACGCGACATGGGCCGTTTGGCGCAATCGTCTGCTATCGCAATTCGATGCATACGATGCCGGCGACGCCTCGACGTACTTGTACGTACTGGCAGATACGCGTGCCAATCCGGAACTCGACAAGCTCCTGGTTCAGGTGCCGGGGTTGGAGTGGCTGTCGCTGTGGCACGGGACTGTCCTGGAGACGTACACGGATATTGCTCCGTATCTGATCGCGATCGATCGCTTCGCGTTCGACGATGCGCGCGATCTGCAGAGCCGGCTCGTCCGCCGGCTTTGGCGTGACGCCGACGGGACATACATGCTGACATGGATCTGGTCGCCGCTTCCGACAGGGCTTCTCGCGGAACACTTTCGGTCGTACTGCCGCTACTCGACGCCAGATAAGCGCGCGTTCTTCCTGCATTTCTATGACAACCGGATTCTTGGCCGTTTGCGGAGGGTCTGGAACGAGGTGCAGGCCCAAGCGTTTCTCTCGCCATGCGCCGAGATCTGGTATCGCGATCGCGAATTGAACGAGGTCGTCTGGGGCAATGATGCTGGCGCGTCTGATCGAATTGTCGACGAAGAACCCGCGATGACGGTCGAGCAACACATGGCATTGCTGCGGCTTGGCCGCGCCGATAAGGTCGCGATGCAGTTGCGCGCGATGTATGGGGCAATGCTCGACGATTTCACGGACACGGCGCTTTACCGGAACGTGTCCGAACAGCTGGAACGCGCTGATCGATACCGCATTACCGACGATGACGATCTGTTGAACTACGTTTCGAAGGGGGTAGTCGTGTCGCCTCGATTTGACGAGCACCCGGTGATTCAGGATCGGTTGGCCCGCGCGATGAACAGGGAGCAGACCTATCGCGAGGCGTTGAGTCAGATCGATGCAGAGGTGTTGCGGGAGGCGTCTCGTGTGGTGCCATGTGTCGAGGAATCAGGTGTGTCTGCTCATGATTAGGCGGCTATGTTTGGCGATGGTTGTAGTGGTGATACTGAGCGGTTGCGATGCGTTTTCGTCCGAGCCGACGTACCGCGGCGTCAGCATCATGGGTCTCAACTACACGCCGTTCAACCTCAGCGAGTTCACGATCCGCGACAAGTTTGGCAACAGAGCGAGTGGCGGCGGTGACCTGCCGCCGAGCGCAGGTGCGGGTAGCCTGAGTTGTTGCTACAAGTTGAAGGGAACGGAGTTCACGGTCGATTGGGAACTGTATGACCAGGACGAGTTCATGAAGAATCCGTACGCGCCGATCAAGAAGATTCACAAGAAGACGGAGGTCAGGTTTCCGCCGACAAAAGTCAAGGGGGGAGCGGGAGACGCGGTGCTGGCGGTGCACTTCTATCCGGACGATCACGTCGAGTTCGAAATCCGGCACGACATGAGCGGGACGAGGATCGACTACACGGAAGTGGATCACTGGTTTCAAACGAAGTACGGCAAGGCGGCAAATCCGGACGATGCCGACATGGCGGTGGCGTTTAGACGGACTGCGAAGGTGGCTTCACAGGGGTGGCTGAAGTATCGATTGACTGACTCGTCTGATCTGGAGCAGTACGTGTATTACACGCAGCTTGTGAATCCGAAGTTCGACGAGCATCCGGCCGTACAGCAGATCTTGAAGGAGACGAAGGGAAGGCCGGGTGCATTCGGTAAGGCGATGGAAAGCCTGCCTACCGCCGTTGTTCGAGAGATCAAGGGAAGTCGCGTTGATTAGACGCAGCCGAGTAGCATACGCACTGGATCGATGGCGGTTCTCCCGGCAGTCGGGGATGAATTGCATGCTTAGTAGAGCGTTGTATTGGATTGTGCTCTTGCAGTGGAGGAGTTCCCAAAATGTTTAAACGGTTCGTTGTCTTGCTGGCGGTCACGCTGGTGCTGGCCGGATGTGATGCGTTCTCGTCGGAGCCGACGTACCGCGGCGTCAGCCTCATGGGACACAACTACACGCCGTTCAATCTGAGTGGGTTCACGATCCGCGACAAGTTTGGCAACAGAGCGAGTGGCGGGGGGGACTTGCCGCCGAGTGCAGGTGCGGGCCGGCTGAGTTGTTGCTACAAGCTGAAGGGAACGGAGTTCACGGTCGATTGGGAAGTCTACGACGCTGACGAGGCCATCAAGGACCTATACGCGCCGATCAAGAAGATTCACAAGAAGACGGAGGTCAAGTTTCCGCCGACGAAAGTCAAGGGGGGAGCGGGAGACGCGGTGCTGGCGGTGCACTTCTATCCGGACGATCACGTCGAGTTCGAAATCCGGCACGACATGAGCGGAACGAGGATCGACTACACGGAAGTGGATCACTGGTTGCAAACGAAGTACGGCAAGGCGGCGAATCCGGACGATGCCGACATGGCCGTGGCGTTTAGACGGACCGCGAAGGTGGCTTCACAGGGTTGGCTGAAGTATCGATTGACTGACTCGAGGGATCTTGAGCAGTACGTGTACTACATGCAGCTTGTTAATCCGAGGTTCGACGAGTATCCGGCCGTACAGGAGATCTTGAAGGAGACGAAGGGAAGGCCGGGTGCATTCGGTGCCGCGATGCTGGCGCTGCCTGCCGCCGTTGTTCGAGAGATCAAGGGAAACCGCTTTGATTAGACGCAGCCGAGTAGCATACGCACTGGATCGATGGCGGTTCTCCCGGCAGTCGGGGATGAATTGCGTGCTTAGTAGAGCGTTGTATTGGATTGTGTTCTTGCGTTGGAGGAGTTCCCAAAATGTTTAAACGGTTCGTTGTCTTGCTGGCGGTCACGCTGGTGCTGGCCGGATGTGATGCGTTCTCGTCGGAGCCGACGTACCGCGGTGTCAGCCTCATGGGTCACAACTACACGCCGTTCAACCTGAGTGGGTTCACGATCCGCGACAAGTTTGGCAACAGAGCGAGTGGCGGGGGGGACTTGCCGCCGAGCGCAGGTGCGGGCCGGCTGAGTTGTTGCTACAAGCTGAAGGGAACGGAGTTCACGGTCGACTGGGAACTGTATGACCAGGATGAGTTCATGAAGAATCCGTACGCGCCGATCAAGAAGATTCACAAGAAGACGGAGGTCAAGTTTCCGCCGACAAAAGTCACGGGTGGAGCGGGAGACGCGGTGCTGGCGGTGCACTTTTATCCGGATGATCACGTCGAATTCGAAATCCGCCACGACATGAGCGGGACGAGGATCGCCTACACCAAAGTGGATCACTGGTTTCAAACGAAGTACGGCAAGGCGGCGAATCCGGACGATGCCGACATGGCCGTGGCGTTTAGACGGACTGCAAAGGTGGCTTCACAGGGTTGGCTGAAGTATCGGTTGACTGACTCGTCCGATTTGGAGCAGTACGTGTACTACACGCAGCTTGTTAATCCGAAGTTCGACGAGCACCCCATCGTGCAGAAGATCTTGAAGGAGACGAAGGGAAAGCCTGGTGCTTTCGGTGAGGCGATGGAAAGCCTGCCTGGCGCTGTTGTTCGAGAGATCAGGGGAAGTCGCTTTGATTAAACGCAGCCGAGTGGCATCCGCATTGGATCGATGACGGTTCTCCTGGCAGTCGGGGATGAATTGCGTGCTTAGTAGAGCGTTGTATTGGATTGTGTTCTTGCGTTGGAGGAGTTCCCAAAATGTTTAAACGGTTCGTCGTCTTGCTGGCGGTCACGCTAGTGCTGGCCGGATGTGATGCGTTCTCGTCGGAGCCGACGTACCGCGGCGTCAGCATCATGGGTTTGAACTACACACCGTTCAACCTCAGCGAGTTCACGATCCGAGACAAGTTTGGCAACAGGGCGAGTGGCGGGGGGGACCTGCCGCCGAGCGCAGGTGCGGGTAGCCTGAGTTGTTGTTACAAGTTGAAGGGAACGGAGTTCACGGTCGATTGGGAAGTCTACGACGCTGACGAGGCCATCAAGGATCTGTACGCACCGATCAAGAAGATCCACAAGAAGACGGAGGTCAGGTTTCCGCCGACAAAAGTCACGGGGGGAGCGGGGAACGTGGTGCTGGCGGTGCACTTCTATCCGGACGATCACATCGAGTTCGAAATCCGGCACGACATGAGCGGAACGAGGATCGACTACACGGAAGTGGATCACTGGTTGCAAACGAAGTACGGCAAGGCGGCGAATCCGGACGATGCCGACATGGCCGTGGCGTTTAGACGGACCGCGAAGGTGGCTTCACAGGGTTGGCTGAAGTATCGATTGACTGACTCGTCCGATCTGGAGCAGTACGTGTACTACACGCAGCTTGTTAATCCGAAGTTCGACGAGCATCCGGCCGTACAGCAGATCTTGAAGGAGGCGAAGGGAAAGCCAGGGGCGTTTAGTGATGCGATGAATAAGCTTCCCGAATCCGTACTAAAGGAGATCAAAGGTAATCGATTTACTTCTGTTCCGACTGGAGGTGATCGTGGCTGAAAATGCATACCTTGATCCTGATGATCAAACGCCGGTCGAAGTCCGGGCCGCGATTGGAGAGAGTCGTAGGGCCTATCCCCACGACGCCTGTATTCCTTGTGGAGCCGTGGTCCACATGGGGTTTTTCTTTGATGGATTTGGCCGCCATCGTGACTTTGATGATAAGAGTTCGTCACGCTACTCGAATGTGTGCCGTCTGTGGGAGGCGCATCGAAATATTACCGATCGACGTCGTCCAAGTGTACCGAACCAATTTTGGTATCGATTTTACTTCTCCGGCCTCGGCACGGAACTGAACAGCGATGTCCGAGATGGTTTGGCTGAATCGGTAGTTTGGAAGCTTGCAGGAGAAAGCGTCAAAGCCGCAAAAACATCGGCGGCAAGCGTCGGAAAAAAAGCGACCGGAGTAGATCGACTCCCGATCGACCCCAAGGGTGCTCTCACCGATGCGTTCAAGAAAGGGATCAAGGAATTTTCGTATCGACCGATCGCGAAGACGTTCAACGATCTGGCCGAATCGGTTGCCAACGCACCGCGCAATGTCGGTCGAGTATTGAGTCTCTACCGCGAGAATCGCTGGATTCGTCGTGGTCGAGCCGCTACCCGAGCGATTCTCTACGATACGAAGAAGAATTTTCTATCGATTGGCTGGAGCACCGCCAAGTCGGTGTTTCTCAGCGTCGGGATCGATTCCATTCCGTGGTTCAGAGACAACCGTGCGGTCGCGCGCGCATTCGGAACTGGCGTCGAGGATCGATTGACGGCTGCATTGAACCAGTTTGAAAACGCGATTGATGATGTCAGGCAGAAGATGCCGAAGATTCAGCGCATTCAGGTATCCATCTTCGGCGCGGATCGTGGCTGCGTCCTCGCTCGAGCGCTGGCGAACGAGTTGACACGGAAGTACAAGCATCCGACCGACACGACGCTGGCCTTTGTCCATCCGAAGGATCCCAATTACACCGTGATTCCCGTCGAGATCAAGTTCCTCGGGCTGCTCGATGCTGTCTCTTCGCTGATGGAGGAAAACACGTTGCTCGGCATGGTCCCGATACTGGGCCTGCTCAAGCAGAACTATGGCGACCGCGAACTCTCGGTCCCGGCATCGGTTCAACGGTGCGTGCATTTCGCGGCTGCTCACGAGCTGCGTTTTTATCAGCGACTCGATAGTCTGGAGAAAACCCGAGGCCTGCAATATCTCTATCCGGGAACGAGCGAAGATATCACCGGCGGAGCGCCGCCTGGAATGCTCGGAGCACGTGCGGAGCTGCAGCGTGTTGTCCTGCGCGACATGCTGAACGAGGCTATTTCGCATGGCGTCGTGCTCGACACGATGGAGGACATGGCGAAATGGAAGCCGGAATTGCTTCAGAGATTCACACTTGCACAACCGATATCGGATGGCAAGACGGCCTACAGAATCGGCGAACTGATCGACGCTTACCGACAGATAGTCCCCCACGTCGCGCGTCTGAATTTCGTCGAGCACATGCAGGTTTTCCTGCGCTGGATGGCGGTTCGCTATCAATCGCCCGCATTCCGCGCGACGGTGACGAGTCGCTTCGACCAGCTCGCTGCCCGGCACCGGGAAATGCTGAAGGAACGGAACGAAGCCGAAGCGGCTTATGTGGCGCTACGTAACCAACGCCCGCCGGTCGATAGCGGGACGCTTGGCAAGGCCTATGCACGCTGGCAGGACGCCATCCTGCCCGAGATGCTTTCCGGCCGAGACACGGGTATCGAGAAAGCGCGCCCGTCAGTCGGTGTTTGGGAGCGCATCGAGAGCGAATTCGAAGCGCTGTCGAAGCGACAGTCCAGGCAAACCGGTGTGCAGAAATCAATCGATGTCATGCGTGAACGCGAGAAAGACGGGACGTTGCCTTGGGACGCGGATCCGGAGTTCAGCATAGGGGTATTCGAGGCCGAGATGCTCACGCCCGAGCAGGAGTCGTTGATTCAGGCATGGAAGATGGGCCTGAGCGGCAAGAACCCGTTGCCCCCGAAGGTCATGGCGCTGTTCGATCTGCTGGTCCACGACACGATGCTGACGAGTTGGCATGACCACATGCTGTCGTCGACGCTGTACTTCCAGACGCGTGCGACGGACACGTTCGGAAGCAGCGACTACGTCAACGAGGAAAAGAAGCGCGAACGTGATGAAAAACACGGGGAGCGTGTCAGGCAAGCGACCGAAGCGATGTCGCCTGGCGCTCGGCCAACCGGGCCTGCCCGATCGCCGAGCCAGTCGACCACGTCGCTTGGCAGCAGCGGAACTTGGTAAATTCGAGGATAGATATGGCAGGCATCATTCGGGTAGGAGATCGTCATACGGGCGGCGGTAACGTAACGGCCGGCTCGGCTACCTGTTCTTTCATGAACCGTCCCATTGCGCGCGTTCACGATCCCGTGACGTGTCCCAGGCATGGCAATAACCGGATCGCAACAGCAACGTCGGGTGCGTTCGACGACGATCGCGAAGTCGCACAGCACGATGATCCTTGCGAGTGCGGCTGCCGGTTGATTTCTTCGCTTCCCGACAGCGGGCGCTACTGAGCCGTGGCGCTGGATTTTTCCAGGCTGCCGCCTGAAGAGCCGATTCCGGACACGCCGCCATCCCGGTTCGTATGGACGATCGTTTTCCTGGTGCTGACCTTGCTCGGGGTGTTCGCCGTGCTGATCCTTTGGCCACCCGCGGAGCCGACGCGGACACCGTGGTTCTGGGTCAGCGTGACGGTTTATCCGGTCGGGTTCGCGGCGCTCGTCGCATCCCGGCCCTTCAGCATGTACGAGGGGCGCCGTCTGCGCGTGCATGCATGGAACGCAGCCTGCAAGCAATATACGGAAAGCGCGTTCGAGAGGGAAAGCGTTCCGGTGCTCGTTCTGGGTACCGCCATTTGCGTGACGGAAAACGACGTGGAAAACGACGTCGACGCGATCGTCGCCGGAACCTTGAAGCTGGACGCAAGGGCATCGACGCACGAGGAAAACGGGTCGATGAAGGCTCGATGGCTCGCGCCGATCGATGCACGTCTGGCCAAAAACGATTCCGAACGTCAGGAGATCGTCCTCGACTGGCTTTACGGTCGGTTGCTGAACGACTTGAGTGCATCGATTTCGGTTGTCCCGGCAGAATTGCCGCTTCGCGTGTGGCTCGATGTATCCGGCTACACCGGGGAGATGGATGCGATCGAGCTATGGCGCAAGAAATGGAGCGACCGCAAATTTCGGTCCGCTCATGCGGACCGGGCACCGGAATCCCTGGATTTGATGGCGATCGATTCATGGCTCGACGATGAACGAGGGCCGCTGACGCGCCGTGCGTCACTGGTCATCTCCATCACGCTGAGGAACGTGATCGCCGAGGAACCGGCCGACGGTACAGCGGAGGCGGGTGTCGGCTTGTTGCTGGCTTCGGTACCGGTTGCATCGCGATTCAGGTTGCAGCCCGTGGCAGCCTTGCATAGGCCGCGGATGTCAAGCGACGGAGACCTTGATCATGCGTTGACTTATGCGCTTCGCTGGGGAAGCGTCGATCCGGGGGCGATCGGCGCTTTATGGACGACTGGATTCGACGGGCAAACCGTCGGCCGTTTGCACGCCACGCTTCGGCAGGTGGGGCAGGAAAAGGCGAGCGGCGAAGCAGCACGGGAATTCGATCTGAACCGCACGGTTGGACATGTGGGCGCTTCGGCCGGCTGGCTTGCGGCGGCCTGCGCTTTGCACCAAACCAAAGCGTCGTCGACGTCGCAACTTGTTGCACAACGTCTGGAAGACCGTACGTTCGTCGCAGTGACGACGGTTATCGATAACGAATCAAAGAAAACACACGCGCTGGCATGAACCGGAAATTCAATATCGATTTACTCGGATCCTTTATCGCGGTCGTCCTGGCCGGACTGTTTGTCTGGATGCGACCGCATTCCGTCGGTTTGACCCCGGCAGAGCGCGGGACCGCCATCGCGGTGCTGAGTATCACATTCGTGATCCTGGTACTGGCCTTTCGTCACGCCGAATCATCACGGGGCGCCGACGCATGGCGTGCAGTGCGGAAATGGCTGCACGACCGTGGTCACCGCATATCCCCGACTTCCAACGAAGGCCAGACCGATTACGCACGGGTCCGAGCGGAAATGCTCAAGCGCACGCTGGTCGAACGCCATGGCTGGCCGTGGCGCTATCGTGAACGGTGGGTGCTGATCGTCGGCGAGGAGCCGCTTGTCAAGAGATTGGCACCGGGCATCGTCGACACCGGATATGCCGTCACCGGCGACGTGGTGCTGCTTTATGCGACGCAAAAAGGCGACGAGCTCGATACCGGATGGCTCGATCAGATCCGGCGCCTGCGCCGCCGCCGACCGGTCGATGCAACCGTGGCGATAGCACCCGACCGTAGCGCCGCAGTCGGAACGTTCGACGTTCACACGCTTGCCGGTCAACTCGCCCGCCATGCGCGTGCGTTGCGCTGGGCGTCGCCGACATACCTGCTGGGCGTTACCGATTTTGGTGGCGAATCGTCAAGTATCGACGAGGCGATTGGTTTCACCTGGGGGAACCGGCGCGTGGGCGTCGACGAAGTCGACGAGCGGTTGCAACGGCTTTCGGTCGACCTCGCCGACACGGGCGTTGCGTCCCTCGCCAAGGACGTTTTGGATAGTTACCGGGCCAGACTGTCACAGCACATTTCGGTGCGCCGAAGTGCGCTTTCGGAATTCGTGACGAAAGCCGGTGAATCGCGCGTCTGGCGACAGGAAATTCATGGCGTGTTGTTTGCGCCGTTGTTTGCGGAGCGGGAATTACTGGCGTCGATTCCCGACGGGGCGAGCGACGGCCAGCAGGTACCGGTGCTTCGACATCGAACGATATGGCAAGCCGCTGGTGAGCACGGCCGCAAGATCGGCGGGTGGCGAGTCGGCTTCTCATGGTCGGTCGCAGCCGCTGGACTCGCGACAATCTTCGTCTGCTGCTGGATCATGGGCGCGATGTTTTCCGGGTTCGGCAATCGCGCCAGGATCGTGGACATCGCGGCGACATTCACCAAGCTCAACGCGGCTCGAGATCGCGCCGTGGCCATGCAAGCCCTCGATAGCCTGGACCGGCAGATCGAGACGCTGGAGGAGCATCTGCGTGCCGGAGCGCCCTGGACATCAAGGTTCGGCATGAATCGTGACGGGTTGTTGCTGGACATGATATGGCCGGGCTACTCCGTCGCAGCGAACCGCATCCTCGCTGCACCGATCCGTCAGAAGCTCGAGGCGCGCCTCCATCAGCTCGCATCGCTGTCGGACGCCGAGATTGCCAGCGGCGGCAACGCGCAGGTACAGGCTGCCTATGACACGCTCAAGGCCTACATGATGCTTGCGAAGCCCGAGCGTGCCGTGGCGGCATTCCTGACACCGCAGCTCATGGCGACGTCGATGCCTGCGCGCCCGAGCAATTCGTCGCTGTCGGCGGGTACCTGGGAGGATTTACGTCAGCACGCTATCGCGTTCTTCACGAGCCACTTGCAGCAAGGCAGATTTCAGCCGATCGTGCCCGACCTCGGGCTGGTCGCGTCGACACGGCAGACGGTGATCGGCGTGCGGGGCATCCAGAACTCGTCGGACTCGATCTATCAGCACATCCTCGACGACGCGGCACCGAAGTATCCACCCGTATCGCTCGCAACGCTGCTCGGCGATGTGTCAAGCCGAGGCCTTTTCAACGCATCGGCGACCGTGCCTGGCGTCTTCACGCGAGCCGCATGGGACGACCGCATATCGAAGGCGATCGACGAAGCAGGCGAACACGACGACGTCGCCGTTGACTGGGTCCTCTCCGATGCCCAAGCCGCCGGCCAGTCCTCATCCACCCTGAAGACCCAATTGCGCCAACGCTACTTCGACGACTACGCACGCGCCTGGGCCCAGTTCCTCAACAGCGTGCGCTGGCAACCCGCGTCCACGCTGTCTGCTACCGCCGATCAATTGACCTTGCTCGGCGATCCGCAACGCTCGCCGCTCGTCGCGTTGATGAATGCGATCGTCTACCAGGCGGGGACGGGCGCCAGCACGCAATCGTTGTCCGACACGCTGATCAGCAAGGCCCAACAGCTCGTCGGCGCCGACGAGAAAGATCCTTCGAAGCAGGCCAAACCGCAACTCGCCCCGCTGGCCGCC
This sequence comes from Burkholderia sp. Bp9140, assembly GCF_003853425.1. Taxonomy (NCBI): domain Bacteria; kingdom Pseudomonadati; phylum Pseudomonadota; class Betaproteobacteria; order Burkholderiales; family Burkholderiaceae; genus Burkholderia; species Burkholderia sp. Bp9140. The sequence goes on along the minus strand of NZ_QTPQ01000002.1, from coordinate 229,285 downwards.
GCGTTCGGCCCGATCCTGCGCCTGACCGGCAGCGATCTCGCCTTGGGCATGCCGGCCAACGGCAAGGTGGCCAGCGCTCAAATGGCCGCGACGGGCGACCTGAGCCTTGCCCGCTATCTGGAGCGCATCACGGCCATGCGCCTGAAGACCTCGCAAATCGTCTCCAGCGCCGACCCGGACGCCGTTGCTCGATTGGCCGCACAGTCGGTGTTGCAAGGCAAGACCTCCGACATCGCCGACAGCCGCGACTACGCGAATCGTGTCGCCGCAAGCCTCGGCGAACAGTGGTCCGGTTTCGGCGCACTGTTCCGTGCGCCGTTCGATCAGGCATGGCAGGTCATCGTGCAGCCCGCCGCGTCGAGCCTGAACGAAATCTGGCGCACCGCGATCCTGGCCGACTGGAACAAGACCTTCGGCGGCCGCTATCCGTTCGCCGACTCCGACAACGACGCGTCGCTACCCGAGATGGCGCGCTTCATGCGTCCGGATAGCGGCGTGATCGCGCAGTTCGTGACGTCGCAGCTGGCCGGTGTCGTCGAGCGCCAGGGCGACCGCTGGGTTGCTTCGCAGGGGGCCGATTCCGGTGCACTGGCGATCGATCCCGTCTTCCTGACCGGCCTGAACAAGCTCACGCGCACGTCGACGGTGCTGTTCCCGTCCGGCGATGCGCGCGTGCGCTACGAATTGCAGGCGGTGCCGACGCCGGGTGTCACCGACATGCGATTCGTGCTGTCCGGCCGCGAATTGCACTACTTCAACCAGAAGCAGGAATGGACGCCGTTCGAATGGCCCGGCCAGTCGCTCGAAAACCGGGCGCATATCGCGTGGCGGACCGAGCAGGGCGGATTGCGTACCGCGCTCGATTCACAAGGGCGCTTCGGCCTGATCCGGCTGCTGGAACGAGCGAAGGTCACGCAACAAGACAACGCACGTTATTTGCTGACGTGGACGCCGGACACGAGCCAGGGTATTGCGCTGAGCGTGCAGTTGCGCAGCGAGGCGGGTGCCGGGCCGCTCGATGTGCTCCAGCTTCGCAATTTCGCGTTGCCGGCACGGATTTTCATGACCGGCGCGACGAGCGTCGGGCCGAAGGGTTCGACGGCCAGTCCGCCGCCGTTGCCCGCGGCGGCGATCGCTGCGGCAAAGCACGCTGCCGTGCCGCTGCCGCCCGGGCTCCCGGGTGTCATGTCGATGCGGGATGCGCCGATGACCGAGATGTCGCAACCGGCACCGCGTCGATCCGCGGCGACGCAATTGGCTCGACCGGACGTGCAACCTGTCTCGTCCGGCACGAAGCAACCCGGGACCCATCCGGGCATGGCGGTATCGTCGTTGGCGACGACTTCAATGTCCGCCGACGAGCCATCGAGACCCTTTGGACACGCCCTCCGGTTGTTGGGCGATGCATTTGCGTTTTGAGAACGGCCATGACGCTCGCCCATTTCGTCAAGACACTCGTCGGCGGTTCCCGCATCGATTCGCTTCGCGCATCTCGTCAGTCCACCTGGTCGGCATGGCTCGCGCCTATACCGGGCGAGCACGCGTACGGCCGCGATCCCGGCTACGAGGACGCATTCTTCGCACTGAAGGACGAAGCGACCAAGCTGTCGGGAATCGACGACGGGCTGATCGTTCGCGCATGCGAACAGCTTCTCAAGGAAACCGGCAAGGATCTTCGTCTGGTCGGTTACTACGCATTTGCGCGGCTGCGCCAGGATGGGCCGGCGGGATTCGCCGACGGGCTCGAACTCGCCGCGTCACTCGTCGACCGGTTCGGCGAAGCCGTGCTGCCCGCACGGGCCGAAGCGAAGCGGGCAGCGCTGGAAATGCTGGCAACCGCCCGCGTGACCGAGGCGCTGGACGCACGCGGCGACTTTGCGCAAGCCGATCTCGAGCGTACGTTGGCCGCGCTCGACGAGCTCATCGAACAAACGGGAAACTGGCAGGACGCCGCTCGCCCGAATTTGCAGCCGCTGGTTACTCGCTTCGAGCGCAAGGAGGAGCCGGTTCGAGGCACGGATCCACACGCATTGCCTGCCCCGAAGGCTGCTTTCGCGTCCATGTCGAGCGGCGCCATCACTTCGGCGCGCGACCTGCTCGAGCAGGCTCGCTCGATGTCGGCGTGGCTCAGGGATCAGGAAAACGGCTATTTGCCCTCGGTGCGGCTCGTGCGAAGCATTCGCTGGGACACGCTGCACGACGTGCCGCCGTCGGATGCCGCGTCGCATACGCGTCTGGCGCCGCCACGCGCCGAGTTGCGTCAGCAGATGAAGCGCCTCGTGCTGCAGAAGCACTGGCACGAGCTGCTGGAGCGTGTCGAGGGGGCGTTCATGGAAGGCGTGAATCATCTGTGGTTCGACCTGCAGTACTTTCAGCACGTCGCGCTCGACCACGTCGGTACGCCGTACAGCGCATGGCGCGAACTGCTGCGCGCCGACTTCGCGCTGTTCCTCGAGAGACTGCCGGGTATCGAACGGCTGGCATTCAGCGATGGAACGCCATTCTCCGACGACACGACACTCGAATGGATTGCACGGCATGCGGTCGTGCGCGACCTCGAGGCGGGGGAGGCGGTCGCCCCGCTGCCCGTCTCGGCAGACAGCGAGGCCGATGCCGCCGGCGACTGGCCGGAAATCGAGACGCAGGCCCGCGAACTGACGTCACGCGAAGGTGTCGAGACTGCCTTCGCATGGCTCGAGGCGCTACCCGGCATGAAAACCGATCGACATCGCTACCTGCAGCGGCTCGTGATGGCCCGGCTGGCCGATCACGCCGGCCGCCCCGACGCGGCCCTCGCTCTCCTTGCCGAACTCGATGCATCGTCACGATCGTTGCCGTTGATGCGCTGGGAGCCGGCGCTGACGTTCGAGGTCAAGCAGCAACTGGTCAAGGTGCTGAAGGCGCTGGGCAACCGCAAGGACGCGGACAAGCCGGCGCTCACGCGTCGCATCGCCGAGCTGCAGGCCGAACTGACGGTGCTCGATCCTGCACGCGCGCTGACTCTTTCGTAACGAAACGCCATGAACGACAACGATTCCATCCTGCGCTACTACGAAGCGGAAATGCGCTACCTGCGCGAATCCGGCAAGGCATTCGCGAAGGCGCATCCCGATCGCGCGCGCCTGCTCAATCTCGACCGCGTCGGCGATCGGGATCCGTACGTCGAGCGGCTGTTCGAGGGCTTTGCCTTTCTGACCGGCCGACTTCGACAAAAACTCGACGATGAACTGCCCGAGCTGACCGAGGGGCTCGTCAGCCTGTTGTGGCCGCACTATCTGCGAATGATTCCGTCGCTGTCGATCGTCGAGCTGATTCCGTTCGCGCAGAAGCTTCAAAAGACCGAAGTGCTGCCGGCCGGCATCCCCGTCAGGTCCGCACCGGTCAATATCCCGTCGCCAGGCGGCGACGGTTCCGCGCCGCGGGCAGTTCAGTGCCGGTACCGGACCACGCAGCCCGTTGCGCTCCAGCCGATCGCGATCACGCATGCCGGTCCAGGCGTGCGCCATGACGGCCGGTCGGTGATCCGGATCGGTTTCGCGCTCGAAGGCTCGGCGTTGCGCAACGAAACCGATCTGTCCCGCCTGCGTTTGCATTTGAACGCGGATTTGCCGACCGCATTCGCGATGCATCTCGCGCTGACGCGACAGGTCGACGCGATCCACTGGCGCATCCCGGAAGTTCGCGACGGCGAGCCGGTGCCGCTCACCGCCGTGACGATCGAGCCTGCGGGGTTTTCGACGGAAGAACGGCTGTGGCCGAAGGCCGACGCGGCGTTTTCCGGGTATCAGCTGTTGCTCGAGTACTTTACGTTCCGCGAGAAGTTCCTGTTCGTCGATCTGTGCGGGCTGGATGTGACGAAGCTTCCGGAAGGCGCGACGCGTTTCGAACTCGAGATCGTGCTGAAACATGCGTATCCGTCCGATCAGCGTTTCAACGCGGAGAACCTGCGCCTGTTCTGCACACCGGTCATCAACCTGTTCGAACTCGACGCCGAGCCCATCGAGATCGACCATCATGAAACGGAGTATCGCGTCGTTCCGGCCGGCCACCAGGGCGAGCATGTCGAAACGTATTCCGTCGATGCGGTTGCGACGTTCGACCACGACACGGCCGAGCGATACGAGTACGTGCCGTTTGCCACGTTCCGGCATCGCGGCGGCATGCTGCGGCACGAAGCGCCGGAGCGCTATTTCCATACACGGGTGCGTCCCGGCATGTCGGGGCTGCACGAAACCTGGGTGATTCTCGGCGGCCATGCATGGGAGACGATGGACACGCTTCCCGAGGAAAGCCTGTCCCTGCGCGTGACCGGCACGAACGGGATGTTGCCGCGCAAGGGGTTGAGGGAGGCGAGTCTCGAAGAGGTCGTGGTCAGTTCGCAGAGCGTCGCCGGCGTGCGTAATCTCGTGTCGCCGACGATGCCGCTGTATCCGCCGACCGAGGATCGCTTCCAGTGGCGTGTACTGTCGCATCTGGCGCCGAATTTCCTGTCGATGATGAACGCGGAAGTGTTGCGCGGCGCCTTGGCGCTGTACGACTGGACGGACGACGAGCTGAACCGGCGCCGGCTCGCGGGCATCCTGCACGTGTCTCAGGAATTGATCGAGGAAGTGTCGGGCGGCGCGGTCGAGCGCGGCGTGCTGATCGAGGTCACGCTCGATTCGCATGCGTTTTCCGGCGAAGGTGACGTGATGCTGTTCGGCGAGCTGCTGCATCGGTTCTTCGCGGCGTATGCGGAGATCAACCTGTTCACCAAGCTGGCGATCGTCAGCCTGCCTGCCCAGGTCCGAACGGAATGGCCGCGCAGCAAGGCGAGCCGGGCGGCGTTATGAAGTACGCGCTCAATCGGGATGGCATCGTGACGGCCGGCGAGCGACGACTTCCGCCATTCGTCGCGGCATTGCTGGCGAGTGCGCCGAAGATGAGCTTCATGCAGTTCTGTCGGCTCATCGAAGCGAGCGCCCCTGACACACCCGGTTTCGGCATGCGCGATACGCCGGAACAAGAACCGGTGCGGTTTCGTCCGCGTCCGCGCCTGGGCTTTCCCGCAGGCGAGATGGCCGCGGTCGAGCGTGACGATCCCGATGCACCGCCGACCGTACGTACCACGTTCATGGGACTGTACGGCGTCGATGCCGCGATGCCGTCGCATACGATCGACGAGATTGCGCTGCGCGAAGAGGGGCATGAAGCGGTCGAGGCCTTTCTCGACCCGTTCAATCATCGCATCGCGACGCTGCTGTATCGCGCATGGAAGAAATACCGCTATCCGGAGCGTTTCCAGGCCGGCGGTACCGACGACTATTCGCGGAGCCTGTTGTGTCTGGCCGGATTCGGATGGGGCGACAAGCCTTCGCGTGCCGGATTGCCGGCGTCGCGCATGCTTGCGTTGCTCGGTCTGCTGATTCAGCGCACGCGGACGTCCGAAGGGCTGGCTGGCGTCATCGCGCTGGCCGCGCCGGGTGCCGACGTACGCGTCGACGAATTCTGGGCGGTCATGACGAGCGCGGGCAAGCAGCGGCCGTTGACGTCGACGAATTCGGCCGCCGCCGCTGACGAGGACGCCGGGCGTGTCGGTCTCGGCGGCGGTTACGTGCTCGGCAAGCGCATTGCGTACCGGAGTCGGGCGGTGCGTGTCACGCTGCGACCTGCCGACGCGCGGCAGGCGCACGATCTGTTGCCGGGCGCATCGCTGCATCGTGAGCTGATGGCGTTCATTCGGATGTATGTCGGCATCAAGGCCGACGTGCATGTGCGAATGAAGGTGTCGTCCGGATTCGTCCCGAAACCGGTCGTCTCGATCGGGCGCGCCGATCCTGCGCCGCGCCTCGGCTGGACGACCGTCCTGCCGTCGTCGGACACGCGTTTGATCGATATCGGGTTAGGCGTCTATGAAGCGTTTCCGATGCCTCGACCCAACCCGCATCTCGTGCGTCGCACGATCTGATTTCGGAGTCTCAATGTTCAATCGAATGAGTGTGGCAGCCGTTGCTGCAGGATTGCTTTTGTCGGGCTGCGGCGCCTGGCAGTCGGTGTCGGATGCGTCGTCGAACGCGTATCGCGCAGTGTTTTTCAAACAGGTGAAAGTGCTGAACGTGGATCTGACGGCGCGCGCCGAACTGAATCCCGACGAAGCGGGGCGGCCGACATCGGTGGCGGTGCGCGTGTATCAGTTGAAGGATCGCAAGGCGTTCGATGGCGCGTCTTACGAGGATCTGCTGAAGCACGATCGAACCGTGCTTGCGCAGGACTGGCAAGCCGACACGTCAACGGTCGTCAATCCGGGGGCGTCGGCAAGCCTGTCCCAGCCGATGCAGCGAGAGACGAATTATGTCGCGATCGTGGCGCTTTATCGGAATCCCGGGGAAAACGGTGGTTGGAAGCGAGTCGTCGAGAAGAAGAAACTCGACGCCGAAAAGCCGCTTAGGCTGGAACTGTCCAGGAACGATTTGCGGGCGGCTGGCGCGATGCCGGGAGTCAGGGAAACGCGGTGATTTCGCGACGGATGCCGTCTTTTCGTGACGGCATCCATCGCATTGAATTACCGATCGTCTTCCCGCACGGAAGACGGATGCCGGCACAGCGCCCGCACCTCCATCTCCATATACGGAAACAACGGCAGCTGGCTCAAGACATCATGCAGCTGCTGCACGCTTTCCACATCGAAAATGCTGACGTTCGCATACTGCCCGGCGATGCGCCACAGATGCCGCCAGACACCTTCGTTCATCAGCCGCTGGCACATCGCCTTCTCTTCGGCCTTCAGCGTCGCCGCCTTGACCGGATCCATGTCCGCCGGCAGGCGGACGGTCATTTCCACATGAAACAGCATCCTGTACTCCTTGCGTGATCGATGCGTCGAACGGGACGGGCGCTCAGGCCTGCGCACGCGCCCGCTCGACTTCGCTCGCCGGCACGTCCTGCTTGTCCTTGAGCAGCGAGAAATCGAAGTCGATCAGCGCGAACTGCCCGTCGACGCCATACGGCTTGCCTTCCGCGCCCTCGGCCTGCTTGACCTGCGGGATCAGCCCTTCGCGGGTCGCGAATGCGAAGTCGTCCCAGATATGCGGATCGCCTTCGATGTTGATCTGCGTCGTCAGCTTACGATATCCGTCCGCGGAAACGAAGAAATGGATGTGCGCGGGACGATGGCCGTGGCGGCCGAGCTGGTTGAGCAGTTGCTCGGTCTTGCTGCCCGGCGGCACGCTGTAGCCGACCGGCAGCACGCTGCGGAAGCTGTAGCGGCCCTCGGCATCGGTGCGGATCGAGCGGCGCAGGTTGAAAGCGGGCTGCGACGGGTCGAAGTACGAGTAATTGCCGAGATGATTGGCGTGCCACACCTCGACGAGCGCATGCGCGAGCGGCGCGCCGTCCTGGCCGAGCACCTGGCCGCGCATGATCAGCGTCTGGCCCGGATCGGTGCCGTCGTCAAGGCGTGCATGGCCGACCGATTCCGGCGCGCCCGCGACATACAGCGGCCCTTCGATCGTGCGCGGCGTGCCGCCCTGGAAGCCCGCCTTCTCCTCGGCCTCGTCCATCCGCACGTCGAGGAAGCGCTCGAGGCCGAGGCCCGCGGCGATCAGCCCGAATTCACGGCCGGCTTCGTTCAGGTAGTTGAGCGCGGTCCAGAACTCGCTCGGCTGCACGTCGAAGTCCTCGATCGTATAGCAGATGTCCTTCACGATCCGGTTGACGATCGCGCGCACGCGCGGGTTGCCGGGCTTTTCCGCGGCGTCGTCGAAGGTCTTCAGCAGGGCGTCGATGGCTTGCTTGTTCATCTGTGTCTCCGGTTTCGGTTGTCGTGTCGTGTGGGATCAGCGGGCGTCGCGTCGCATCCGTTCGATGCGGGCCCAGTCGAAGGTGATGCCAAGGCCGGGCGCGGCCGGCAGGTGCAGCTTGAAATCCTGGTAGCGCAGCGGCTCGACGAGGATCTCCTCGGTGAGCAGCAGCGGGCCGAACAGCTCGGTGCCCCATTTCAGCGAGCCGAACGTGCTGAACAGCTGCGCGGACGCCATCGTGCCGGCCGCGCCCTCGAGCATCGTGCCGCCGTACAGGTCGATGCCGGCCGCCGACGCGATCGATGCGACGCTGGCCGCGCCGAGCAGGCCGCCCGATTGCGCGATCTTCACCGCGAACACGTCGGCCGCGCGGTCCTGCGCGAGCGCGAACGCATCGACGGGGCCGTGCAGCGCTTCGTCGGCCATGATCGGAATCTGCGCGAGCTGCGTGAGGCGTTTCAGCCCCGCGCGATTGGTTGCGGCGATCGGCTGCTCGACGAGGCTCACGCCGGCGTCCGCGAGTCGGGCGCCGGCCCGGATCGCGTCGGTTTCGGACCATGCCTGGTTCACGTCGACGCGCACGTCGCCGCGCTCGCCGAGCGCACGCTTGATCGCGATCACGTGCGCGACGTCGTCGTCGACCGCGTTCGAGCCGATCTTCAGCTTGAACGCGCGATGGCGGCGCGCGTCGAGCATCGCCTCGGCTTCCGCGATGTCGCGCTGCGTGTCGCCGCTCGCGAGCGTCCAGGCGACGTCGACCGCATCGGTCGTGCGGCCGCCGAACAGCTCGGACAGCGGCACGCCGAGGCGGCGCGCCTGCGCGTCGAACAGCGCGGTCTCGAGCGCGCACTTCGCGAACCGGTTGCCCTGGAACAGCTTGCGCGCACGTGCCATCGCGGCGCCCGGGCGCGTCGCGTCCATGCCTTGCAGCAGCGGCGCGAAGTAGGTGTCGATGTTGACCTTGATGCTCTCGGGGCTCTCCTCGCCATACGCGAGACCGCCGATCGTGGTCGCCTCGCCGACGCCTTCGATACCGTCCGTGCATCGAACGCGGACCAGCACGAGGGTCTGGCAATTCATCGTGGCGACCGACAGTTTGTGGGGCCGGATCGTCGGCACATCGACCAGCAGCGTCTCGATGCTTTCGATGGTGGCGGCAGTTGCTATCATGCGATTCCTCCTGTTGGTGCACATGGTAGGAATTCCCGCCCGGCGTCGTCCAACACTCTTTCCGACTACTTCCATACCTTTGAGGCATGAAATGGAATTGCGTCAGCTCCGGTACTTCATCGCCGTCGCGGAAGAAATGAACATCACGCGGGCCGCGGAGCGGCTGCACATGACGCAGCCGCCGCTGAGCCGCCAGCTGCAGGCGATCGAGGACGAGGTCGGGTTGCCGCTGTTCGAGCGCGGCGCGCGGCCGCTGAAACTGACCGACGCGGGGCGCGTGTTCTATGCGCAGGCGACGCGCGTCGTCGAACAGGCGGACGAGCTCGGCCCGCTGACGCGGCGGCTCGCGCAGCTGTCGGAGCGGATCGTGATCGGCTTCGTGCCGTCGACGCTCTATGGCGCGCTGCCGGACGTGATTCGCGCATTTCGCGAGGCGCACCCGGACGTCGAGCTGTCGCTGATCGAAATGTTCACGCTCGAGCAGCTCGGCGCGCTGAAGGGCGGGCGGATCGACGTCGGGTTCGGCCGCCTGCGCTTCGACGACGACCAGCTCGTGCGCGAGGCGCTGATCGAGGAAAAGCTGATCGCGGCGCTGCCGGTCGGACATCCGCTCGCCGATCCGGACCGGCCGCTGACGCTCGCGGACATCGCGAAGGAGACGCTGATCGTCTATCCGAGCACACCGCGGCCGAGCTTCGCGGATCAGCAGCTGTCGGCGCTGCGCGACGGCGCGCTGGTGCCGGCGGCCGTGCACGAGGTGCGCGAGCTGCAGACGGCGCTCGGGCTTGTCGCCGCGCAGGTGGGCGTGTCGCTGGTGCCGGAAAGCGTGGAGGGCGTGCGCGTGAAGGGCGTCGTCTACCGGCGGCTGCCGGAACCCACGGCGACGTCGCCGATCATCATGAGCCGCCGGCTGCACGGCGAAAGCGCCGCGACGACCGCGTTCTGCGCGATCGCGCGGGAGATGATCGCGCCGGCCGGGTAAGGGCGGGGCCGTTTGCGTATCGATCGCAACTAACGGTCAATTTCGGCGCGTCAGGTCGAATGCGGGGAGGGTGTCGCGATGCGACGTCATTCGCCGCTGATGCGAGCGGGCAGGCCGATCGGTCGGATCGGCCACGCCGACCAGCCGACCAGCCGACCAGCCGACCAGCCGACCAGCCGACCAGCCGACCAGCCGACCACGCCGACAATCAGCCAGGCAGCACGCCGGCGCGCCCGCCTAGCGCTTCCCGTCGAGCGTCTCCGACGGCGATTCGCCGAACTTTTCCCGATACGCGATCGCGAACCGCCCGAGGTGCGTGAACCCGCAATCGAGCGCGATATCGGCGATCCGTCGCTCGGACACCGACCCGCGCAGCAGCTCCCGCGCATGCTCGAGCCGCGTCGCGCGCAGGTATTGCATCGGGCTCATCCCGCGGAACTGCAGGAAGGCGTCGCGCAGCGTCCGTTCCGGCACGTTGGCGGCCTGGACGATATCGGCGAGCTGCAGCGGCTGCGCATAGTACGCGTTCACGAACTCCTGCGCGCGCCGCACGAAGCCGGGCGCCGGATCGTGGCGTGCACTCAGCACCGACGGCGGGTGGCCTTCGATCAGCAGGTCGATCAGCAGGTGCTCGAGCTGCGACGCGACGCGCGGGTTGGCATTCGCGCGCTCGAGCAGTTCCGGCGAGCGGGCGACGAGCATCAACTGCTGGCGCCACGCGGCGAGCGCGGCATCGCTGATGTGCAGCACGGGATCGAGCGTCGCGCGCGGGTCGCCGGTCAGCGAACCGACGGTCGCCGCATCGATGCGCAGCACGAACTGCTCGCAGTCGGCGGACAGCACCGCGTCGAAGCGCTCGCCGGGCGCGCACAGCACGCCCGTCTGCCCGTCGACGCCGAGCCGGCGCCCCATTGCGCGGACCTCGGCCTGCCCGGACAGGCAGAACATCAGCAGGTAATAGCCGTCGACGGCGTCGACCTGCACGCGCATCGCGTCGCCGAACGCGATGGTGCCGATCCCGAGCCCGCCGAGCCGGACGAAATCCATGTGCGATGCGCCTTGCACACGGCCGCTCGGCAGCAGCGCGTGCGGCTGCATCACGCGCGAGATCCGCTCGCGCGTCTCGTCGAGATCGCGGGATTCGAACAGCCGGTGCGCGCGCAGCGCAAGCGGCTCGAACGACGTTGGGGACATGGGCCTCAGCCTTGGTTTGTGCGACACGCGCTTCGATCCGACGAATGGGTCGCGATCGCGCGCCGGGTCGCGTGTGCCGCCATGCTAGCGCAGAAATCCGCCGAAAGTGGATATTGCGCCGCCGCAATCGCACTTTCCGGATAGACGCCGAATATTAGCTTTTCAAAAATCGGCTCCATGCAATCAACGAAACGGAACCACAAGGAGTCCGACATGGAGCAGACAGAATCGCCCGTCGTATTCGCCGCGCGCGACGACGCGTCCGATGTGCGTTTTCCGCACGACGACGGCTCGCGCGTACCGTACAAGGTGTTCAGTTCGCGTGCGGTCTACGATCGCGAGCAGGAACGCATCTTCCGCGGGCCGACGTGGAACTTCGTCGCGCTGGAAGCGGAAATCCCGAACGCCGGCGACTTCAAGAGCACGTTCGTCGGCGACACGCCGGTCGTCGTCACGCGCACCGAGGACGGCACGCTGTCCGCATGGGTGAACCGCTGCGCGCACCGCGGCGCGCAGGTGTGCCGCAAGTCGCGCGGCAACGCGAGTTCGCATACGTGCGTGTACCACCAGTGGAGCTTCGACAACCAGGGCAACCTGCTCGGCGTGCCGTTCCGGCGCGGCCAGAAGGGGATGACCGGGATGCCGGCCGACTTCGACCCGAAGCAGCACGGGCTGCGCAAGCTGCGCGTCGACAGCTATCGCGGGCTCGTGTTCGCCACCTTCAGCGATGAAGTGGGGCCGCTGGCCGACTATCTGGGCGAGCAGATGCGGCCGTGGATCGACCGGATCTTCCACAAGCCGATCGAGTATCTCGGCTGCACGCGCCAGTATTCGAAGTCGAACTGGAAGCTGTACATGGAGAACGTGAAGGATCCGTATCACGCGAGCATGCTGCATCTGTTCCATACGACCTTCAACATCTTCCGTGTCGGGATGAAGGCGCGCTCGATTCCGGATGCGAACCATGGGCTGCACAGCATCATCACGGTGACGAAGACGGGCGACGACACGTCGGCCGCGTACAAGCAGCAGAACATCCGCTCGTTCGACGAGGGCTTCCATCTGGAAGACGAGTCGATCCTCGATCTCGTGTCGGAATACGACGAGGACTGCACGAACCATATCCAGCCGATCTTCCCGCAGCTCGTGATCCAGCAGATCCACAACACGCTGGTCGCGCGCCAGATCCTGCCGAAGGGGCCGGACAACTTCGAGCTGATCTTCCACTTCTTCGGCTATGCCGACGACACGCCCGAACTGCGCGCGCTGCGCATCAAGCAGGCGAACCTCGTCGGGCCGGCCGGCTATATCTCGATGGAGGACACGGAGGCGACCGAGCTGGTGCAGCGCGGTACCGTGCGCGACGCCGACGCGACGTCGGTGATCGAGATGTCGCGCGGCAATCCGGACCAGCAGGACACGGTGATCACCGAAAGCCTGATCCGCAAGTTCTGGGTCGGCTACCAGCAGCTGATGGGCTATTGAAGCGGGAGCGCGGAACGATGGAAAACCTGACGGAAGACATGAAGACGTGGTTCGAGATTTACATGCTCCAGAACCGCTACATCGGCCACCTCGACAACGACCGGCTCGAACGCTGGCCGGAAATGTTCACCGAGGACTGCACGTACGAGATCGTGCCGAAGGAGAACGCGGATCTCGGGCTGCCGGTCGGGATCGTCCACTGCACGAACCAGCGGATGCTGCGCGACCGCGTGGTGTCGCTGCGGCACGCGAACATCTATGAAGAGCACACGTACCGGCACATGACGTCGGGCCTCACGATCGTCGCTCAGCGCGACGGCGAGATCGACACCGAGAGCAACTACGTCGTCGTGCAGACGCGCAGCAACGGCGAATCGAACGTGTACCAGGCCGGCAAGTACTACGACACGGTCATGCGCACGCCCGACGGGCTGCGCTACAAGACCAAGCGCGTGATCTACGACACGTCGCGCGTGCAGACGCTGCTCGCGACCCCGATTTGACCGATCCGACGAAGCAAGGAAACGACATGACCGAAGCAACGCTCGCCGAATGGCATCCGCTGGGCGCATTCGACGAATTCTCCGAAGACGAACCGGCGGCGCGCGTCGCCGGCCAGAAGCCGATCGCGGTGTTCCGGATCGGCGACGAACTGTTCGCGATGCACGACCTTTGTTCCCATGGTCACGCACGCCTGTCCGAAGGCTATGTGGAGGACGGCTGTGTCGAGTGCCCGCTGCACCAGGGGCTGATCGACATTCGCACGGGGGCGCCGAAATGCGCGCCGATCACCGAGCCGGTGCGGACCTATCCGATCCGGATCGTCGACGGGCAGGTGGAAATCAATGTCGGCTGACCCGTTCGTGATCGTCGGCGCCGGCCACGCGGCGCGGCGCACTGCCGAGGCGCTGCGCGCGCGCGACGCCGATGCGCGCATCGTGATGATCGGCGCGGAGCGCGAACTGCCGTACGACCGGCCCGCGCTGTCGAAGGACGCGCTGCTGAGCGACGGCGGCGAACAGCGCGCGTTCGTGCGCGATGCCGCGTGGTATGACGCGCAGCGCATCGAGCTGCGGCTCGGCACGCGCGTCGATGCGATCGAGCGCGATGCACGGCGTGTGCGGCTCGACGACGGCGCGACGTTGCCGTACGCACGGCTCGTGCTCGCGACGGGCTCGCGGGTGCGTGCGTTCGGCGGTCCGGTCGACGAAGGCGTGGTTCCGCATTACGTGCGCACCGTGGCGGACGCGCGGGCGTTGCGGGCACAGCTTGCGCCGGGGCGTCGCGTGGCGGTGCTCGGCGGCGGCTTCATCGGCCTCGAAGTGGCGGCCGCGGCGCGCCAGCTCGGTTGCGACGTGACGGTGATCGACCCGGCCGCGCGCTTGCTGCAGCGTGCGTTGCCGGAAGTCGTCGGCGCGTATGCGCGGCAACTGCATGACGCGCGCGGCGTGAACTTCCGGATGGCGACGCTGCCGCGCGCGATTCGCCGAGCGCCGGGCGGCGGCGCGATCGTCGAGACCGATCGCGGCGACGTGCAGGCCGATATCGTCGTGATCGGGATCGGTGTCGTGCCGAATGTCGAACTCGCGCAGGCGGCCGGCCTCGCGGTCGACAACGGGATCCATGTCGATGCGGGATGCCGCACGGCCGACCGTGCGATCTTCGCGGCGGGCGAGGTGACGATGCACTTCAATCCGCTGCTCGGGCGTCACGTGCGGATCGAGTCGTGGCAGGTCGCGGAAAACCAGCCGGCCGTCGCGGCCGCGAACCTGCTCGGCGCGGACGAAACCTATGCCGAACTGCCGTGGCTTTGGTCCGATCAGTACGACTGCAACCTGCAGATGCTCGGGCTGTTCGGCAGCGAGCGGACGACGGTTGTGCGCGGCGATCCGGCGAGCGGGCCGTTCACGGTGTTCGGGCTGGACGACGACGGGAAGATCGCGGCGGTGGCCGCGGTGAACCTCGGGCGCGACATCGGTGCGTCGCGGCGGCTGATCGCGGTGGGGGCGGCGCCCGATCCGGCGAAGCTCGCCGATCCGGCGGTGAACCTGAAAACGTTTCTCTGACGCAGTGCGCGAACGCGACCCGTGTGGCCGGGTTCGCATCGATATCGGGCGACGAGCGGATCGACCGTAGCCAGAGCGCGGTGCGGACAATGTTCCCGGCTCGCGCGTCACGCGCGGGTTTGTCGCGGGCGGGCGATCGGTGCATATTAGCGGCATTGCCGTTTCACCGGTCGCCCATGACGCCAGACAAAGCCCTCGAACTGAAACGAAGCAAGCGCCGCGCGCTATGGCTGCTGCTGGCCGCCGTCGCGGTATTCGTCACGACGATCCTGCTGCCGCGCGGCCCGTGGGTCGACGGTTTCAAGGCGGTGGCCGAGGCCGCGATGGTCGGCGCGCTCGCCGACTGGTTCGCGGTCGTCGCGCTGTTTCGCCGCGTGCCGATCCCGTTCGTGTCGCGCCACACCGAGATCATCCCGAAGAACAAGGACAAGATCGCCGACAACCTCGCGGTGTTCGTGCGCGAGAAATTCCTCGGCCCCGACGCACTTGCCGCGCAGATTCGCCAGCACGACCCCGCGCAGAAGCTCGGCGCGTGGCTCGGCGAGCCGGCGAACACCGACGCGCTCGGCGGCTACGTGACGAAGCTCATGAGCTTCGCGCTCGACATGACCGATGATGCGCGGATCCAGTCGTTCGTCCACGACGCGTTCCGCGCGGTGATCGACCGGATCGACCTGTCGCAATCGGCCGGCGCGATCCTCGACACGCTGACGAAGGACGGCCGCCACCAGGCGCTGCTCGACGACGCGATCGAACAGGTGGTCGACGTGCTCGACAAGGAGGAAAACCGCGAGGTGATCGCGGGCTTCATCGTCGAATGGCTGAAGACGCAGTACCCGAAGGTCGAGAAGATCATGCCGACGCAGTGGTTCGGCGAGAACGGCGCGCGGATGCTGGCGAGCGCGGTGAGCCGCGTGCTCGAGGGAGTGGCGGCCGATCCCGAACACGAACTGCGGCAGCGCTTCGACCGCACGGTCGTGCGGCTGACCGAGCGGTTGAAGCATGACCCCGCATTCATCGCGAAGGGCGACGAGATCAAGCGCTACATCCGCGACGGCGATGCGTTCAACGACTATGTGCGCGATCTGTGGGGTCAGTTGCGCGCCTGGCTGAAGGCGGATCTCGCGCGCCCGGATTCGGCGCTGCACCGGCAGGCCGCGACGCTCGGCGGCTGGCTTGGCGCACGGCTTGCGGAAAGCCCGGCGCTGCGCGCGTCGCTGAACGAGCATGTCGAGAAGGCCGTGCACGAGATGGCGCCGGATTTCGCGGATTTCCTGATGCGTCACATCCGCGATACGGTGCGCAACTGGGATGCGCGCGAAATGTCCCGGCAGATCGAACTGAACATCGGCAAGGACCTGCAGTACATCCGCATCAACGGCACGCTGGTCGGCGGGTTGATCGGGCTCGGGCTGTATCTGGTGTCGCTGGTGCCGCGCTGGGCGGGCGGATGGCTGCATTGACGCGGCCGCGGCCCGCGCGCACTGCCGCGCGCCGTCGAATCACGCGTGCGCCTTCGCGCCGTGCAGTTGCAGGCCGAGCGCCTTGATCACCTTCAGGATCGTGCCGAAGCTCGGATTGCCGTCGTGCGACAGCGCCTTGTACAGCCCTTCGCGCGACAGGCCCGCGTCGCGCGCGACCTGCGACATGCCGCGCGCGCGGGCGATCACGCCGAGCGCATGCGCGATGAAGGCCGGGTCGTCGCCGGCTTCCTGCAGACAGGCCTCGAAGTAGTCGGCCATGTCGTCGTCGGTTTTCAGGTGTTCGGCCGAATCCCACGGCCGGGTCTTGATCTTGTCCATCGATCACTCCAGGTCGAGCCGCTCGAGCATCGCGTGCGCGGCGCGGATGTCCGCCTGTTGCGTCGACTTGTCGCCGCCGCAGAGCAGGATCACCCATATCGTTGCGCGCCTGACGTAATAGACGCGATAGCCAGGGCCGTGGTCGATACGCATTTCGACGACGGGGGAGCCGGCGGATTTCCAGTCACCCGGATTGCCCATCGACAGGCGGTCGATGCGGGCCTGGATGCGTCGCCTGGCGACGCGATCCTGCAGGCCGGCAAACCACGCGTCGAAGACGTCGGTGGTCCGGATGCTGAATGTAGGCGCACTGTAGGGCATGAATCGCAGCATGTCAACCATGGTTCACAGATTGGATGAATGATTTCGGTCCCCCCCACAGTAGGGCCGCGCGCGCCGTTTGACGCCGAATTGGCCGTCAGGCCGATCTTTTCGCAAGGCCGGCCCCGGCCATCCGGTCGAAGCCGGAATTTCTCGAATCCGTCTACAATCAAAAACGTCCTTGCCGCCCGCGCATGCGTGCTTGCCGCGCGCGGGCGGATCCGTTTGTCCTCCTGCACAGGGAGGCGCCGCCGCACGTTGCACGTGCGGCGGGCAGTGCCGTGGTCAGTGTCCAGTAGGTAAAGCGTCCGCGTGCCGTAGGCCGGCGCGCGTTCTGAACGTCGCGCGCCCGTAAGCCGGGCAGGCGGCATCAACCGAGAGTCCCCCATGAAAGCATCGGATCTGTTCGTGAAGGCGCTGGAAGCCGAAGGCGTCGAATACGTGTTCGGCATTCCCGGCGAGGAAAACCTCGATCTGCTCGAATCGCTGCGGCGATCGAAGATCAAGCTCGTGCTGACCCGGCACGAGCAGGCGGCCGGGTTCATGGCCGCCACCTACGGCCGCCTGACGGGCCGCACCGGCGTGTGTCTCGCTACGCTCGGGCCGGGCGCGACCAACTTCGTGACGGCTGCCGCGTATGCGCAGCTCGGCGGCATGCCGATGCTGATGATCACCGGGCAGAAGCCGATCAAGTCCAGCAAGCAGGGCCACTTCCAGATCGTCGACGTTGTCGACATGATGCAGCCGCTCACGAAGTTCACGCGGCAGATCGTGTCGATCGGCAACATCCCGTCGGCGGTGCGCGAGGCGTTCCGCCGCGCGGAGGAGGAGCGCCCGGGCGCCGCGCACCTCGAGCTGCCGGAGGACATCGCGCACGAGGAGGGCGACGGCAAGCCGATCCCGCGCAGCTACAGCCGGCGGCCGGTGGCCGAGGAGAAGGCGGTGGCGCACGCGATCGACGCGATCCAGGCCGCGCGCCATCCGCTGTTGATGATCGGTGCGGGCGGCAACCGCAAGACGACCTGCAAGATGCTGCTCGAATTCGTCGACAAGACGGGCATCCCGTTCTTCACGACGCAGATGGGCAAGGGCGTGATCGACGAAACGCACCCGCTGTGGCTCGGCAACGCGACGCTGTCCGACGGCGACTTCGTGCATCGCGCGATCGAGCACGCGGATTGCATCATCAACGTCGGGCACGACGTGATCGAGAAGCCGCCGTTCTTCATGCGCGCGGACGACAAGACCGTGATCCACGTGAACTTCCTCGGCGCGCAGGTCGATCCCGTCTATTTCCCGCAGATCGAGGTGGTCGGCGACATCGCGAACGCGGTGTGGCAGATGAAGGAAGCCGTGACGCCGCCGCCGCACTGGGATTTCGAGCGCTTCGCGATGATCAAGGCGCATTTCGACGCGCATCTGCAGAAGGGCCAGCACGACCCGCGCTTCCCGATGTATCCGGTACGGATCGTCAACGACCTGTACAACGCGCTGCCGGTCGACGGGATCGTCTGTCTCGACAACGGCATGTACAAGATCTGGTTCGCGCGCTACTGGCGTGCCCACGAACCGAACTCGCTGCTGCTCGACAACGCGCTCGCGTCGATGGGCGCGGGCCTGCCGTCGGCGATCGCGACGAAGATCGTGCATCCGCGGCGCAAGGTGATCGCCGTGTGCGGCGACGGCGGCTTCATGATGAATTCGCAGGAACTCGAAACGGCCGTGCGGCTGAAGCTCGACATCGTCGTGATGATCCTGCGCGACGATGCGTTCGGGATGATTCGCTGGAAGCAGGAAAACATGAATTTCCCCGATTTCGCGATGACGCTGAAGAACCCCGATTTCGTGTCGTATGCGCAAAGCTACGGCGCGCACGGGCATCGCGTCGAATCGGCCGACGATCTCGAGCCGCTGCTGCGCGACTGCTTCGCGACGCCGGGCGTGCACGTGATCGACGTGCCGATCGACTATTCGGACAACGAGCGCGTGCTCAACCGCGAAATCAAGCGCCTGTCGGCGCAACTCTGAATCCGCCGTTCACCGGAAGGAGCGTTCCATGTTGAAGGATACCTATCCGTACTATCTGGCCAACGAAGCCGTCTACGCGAACACCGATCTCGAAGTGACCGACAAGTTCAGCGGCAAGGTCGCGACCCGTGTCGCGCTGGCCGATGCGAAGGCGATCGACGCGGCCATCGGCGCGGCGGTCGACGCCGCGAAGCCGATGCGCGAGCTGCCGGCCTACAAGCGGCAGGCGGTGCTCGACCACTGCGTCGCGCGCTTTCGCGAGCGATTCGACGAACTGGCCGAGGCGCTGTGCATCGAGGCCGGCAAGCCGATCAACGATTCGAAGGGCGAAGTGACGCGGCTGATCGATACGTTTCGCGTCGCGTCCGAGGAGTCGGTGCGCATCGACGGCGAAGTGATCAACCTCGAGATCTCGGCGCGCGCGCAAGGCTATACCGGCTATACGCGGCGCGTGCCGATCGGCCCGTGCTCGTTCATCTCGCCGTTCAACTTTCCGCTGAACCTCGCCGCGCACAAGGTCGCGCCCGCGCTGGCCGCAGGCTGTCCGTTCGTGCTGAAGCCCGCGAGCCGCACGCCGATCGGCGCGCTGATCATCGGCGAGGTGCTCGCGGAAACCGACCTGCCGAAGGGCGCGTTCTCGGTGCTGCCCGCGCATCGCGACGGCGCTGATCTGTTCACGACCGACGCGCGCTTCAAGCTGCTGTCGTTCACGGGTTCGCCGGCCGTGGGCTGGGCGCTGAAGGAGAAGGCCGGCAAGAAGAAAGTCGTGCTGGAGCTCGGCGGCAACGCGGCGGCGATCGTCGACGCGGATCAGCGCGGCCAGCTCGACTACGTGGTCGACCGTCTCGCGTTCGGTGCGTATTACCAGTCGGGCCAGAGCTGTATCGGCGTGCAGCGGATCCTCGTGCATGCGGACCTGTACGACGCGCTGCGCGACAAGCTGATCGCGAAGACGCGTTCGCTGAAGATGGGCGATCCGAAGGATCCGTCGACGTTCGTCGGCCCGATGATCTCCGAATCCGAGTCGCGCCGGTTGTCCGGCTGGATGGACGCGGCCGTCGCGGCGGGCGCGAAGATCGTCGCGGGCGGGAAGGTCGACGGCGCGATGTTCGAGGCGACGCTGCTGGAAAACGTCGGCCGCGAGCAGGACCTGTACCGCAAGGAGGCATTCGGCCCGGTCGCGATCCTCGAGAAGTTCGACCGCTTCGACGATGCGCTCGCGCGCGTGAACGACAGCGACTTCGGGCTGCAGGCCGGCGTGTTCACCGATTCGCTCGCGCATGCGCAACGGGCATGGGACGAACTGGAGGTGGGTGGCGTCGTGATCAACGACGTGCCGTCGTTCCGCGTCGACAACATGCCGTATGGCGGCGTGAAGGATTCGGGGCTCGGCCGCGAAGGGATCCGCTACGCGATCGAGGACATGACCGAGCCGCGGCTGATGGTCGTGCGGCGCCGCTAGCGCGAGGGCAGGCGGCATGGCGGCACGCGGGCGGGCGATCGCGCCGGCCCGCGTGCCGTTTTTCGTTTCGACGCACACCGGCGGGCGCGGCGACTTCCCGCCGTGCGCCATCGACGCGGCGCCGCGCGCCGCGCGTGCCGAACGCGCTCGACTGCAAGCGTCGCATCGTGATGTAATCGCGCGCAATGGCCAACCGGGGTACGACGCCGGCTGGCGCACGCATTCATTCTTCACGAGGTCGATTCATGTCCCCCGTCTCGGCATTCAAGCTGGTTCTGTTGTCATTCCTCGCGATCGTCGCGCTCGAATGCATCGCCAAGCGGTTGCGGTTGCCGCCCGCGGCCGCGCTGCTGATCGGCGGTATCGGCATCGCGTTCATTCCCGGCCTGCCGCCGATCAACCTCGATCCGGAACTCGTGCTGCTCGTGTTCCTGCCGCCGCTGCTGATGGACGGCGCGTATTTCTCCGTGTGGGAGGAGTTCAAGCGCAACGTCGGCGGCATCCTGATGCTCGCGATCGGCGCGGTGGTGTTCACGACGTTCGCGGTCGGCCTTGCCGTGCACTGGGTCGTGCCGTCGCTGCCGTGGGCCGCATGCTTCGTGCTCGGCGCGATCGTGTCGCCGCCCGACGCGGTGGCCGCGAAGGCGGTGCTCGAACGCGTCGCGCTGCCGCGCCGGCTGATGGTGCTGCTCGAAGGGGAAAGCCTGTTGAACGACGCGGCCGGCCTGGTGCTGTTCCGCTTCGCGGTTGCCGCCGCGCTGACGGGCGCGTTCAGCCTCGAGCACGCGGTCGTGCGCTTCTCGGAACTCGCGCTCGGCGGCGTCGTGGTCGGTTTCCTGGTCGGCAAGCTCGTCGTGTGGTTCCTGAAACTGCTCGATGACGACTATCTGGCGATCACCGTCGCGGTGATCGCCGGCTGGATCGCGTACATCGCGGGCGAGATGGTCGAGGTGTCGGGCGTGATCGCGACGGTGACGGCCGGCATGATCGTCGGCTGGCATCAGCACGAGGTGTTTTCGGCGGCCGTGCGCACGCGCGGCACCGCGTTCTGGCAGGTCATCGTGTTCCTGCTCGAAGCGCTGGTGTTCGTGCTGATCGGGCTGTCGCTGCGCGGCGCGGTACACCGGCTCGGCGGCTTCGAGCAGGTGCTCGCCACGATGGTGCCGCCGGTGCTCGCGGTGCTGGCGGCGGTGGTCGTGTCGCGCTTCGTATGGATCTATGCGGTCGAGGTGCTGAAGGTGCCGGTGCGCGGGATCGTCGGGCGCGGGATTCGGCCCGACTGGAAGGCCGCGACGATCATGAGCTGGGCCGGGATGCGCGGGGTCGTGACGCTGGCGATCGCGCTGTCGTTGCCGGAGGCGATGCCGGGCCGCGACGTGATCCTGGTCGCGTCGTTCGCGGTGATCCTCGTCACCGTGCTGCTGCAGGGCACGACCATCGGGCCGCTGATCCGGCTGCTGCGCCTGCCTCAGCACGATCAGCGCGCCGCGCATCACCTGACCGAGCCGATGGCGTGGGCGCACATCGAGGCGGCCCAACTCGCGGCGATCCAGCCGCTGGTGCGCGACGAGAGCGGCCAGGTGATTCACCCGCGCCTGCTGGAGCAATACACGTATCGCGCGCAACTGACCGAGCGGGCGAAGAACGAGCCTGCGTATCCGGCGGAGGTACGCACCGCGCATTACGATGTCGTGCTGGCCGCGATCAAGGCCGGACGTGCGGAACTGTTGCGCCTGCATCGTTCGGGCCGCATCCACGACGAGATGCTGCACATGCTCGAGCGCGACCTCGACCTGCAGGAAGTGTCCGCGCAGCACGCGCGCGGGTAACCTGCCGCGCGGACCGGCCGTGCGCGCACGGCCGTCGTTGTTGCAGTTGCCGGTTCCCGTCCCGCTGTGCCCCGGGCCTTCGCGGCGCGGCCGATCCCGATCGCGGTCGCGGTCGCGGCGCGCGACTTCCCCCCTCCATCTCTTCCGGTTTCGTCGCCTCGGAATCCGGCCCCAATACGCTCGGCGCGCGGGCCTTGCAGCGAATGCAAACCTCGTGGCGCCGGGTTCGCAAACGTTATCGTCTTTCGCGTGCGGAAATGATCTGATTTATCTGAATTCCGCTCTTTCAACATATTTGGCAAAACTAAACCGGAAGGAGATAGATGCTGTGTTCTAATTTCATTTAGAATCAGCCGGTTATCTTTATTGAGAGAAAGCGCGCGGAGGTAATGCGACCGTCGTCGGGGGAAAATCGGCGTTCGGATCCCCGTGAGGCAATGCCGACAGGCCAGATCGGCAGCAATAGGCGGATTTCTCAGCCGCTAAATTAAGATGGCGCCCAAGTCGGATAAACAACTCCTATGAAAGAATCAATTGGAGATTTGGCGTTTGAAACGGTATTTATGAAAGAATCGAGCGGTGAAAATGCGCCGGATTGTCTCGAATCGGGGCTGTCGGTTCTGCTTGTCGACGATCAGCCGTTCGTCGGCGAGGTGATCCGCCGCGCGCTGCGCAGCGAGCACGATATCGACCTGCATGTGTGCACCGACGCACACCGGGCGATGGCGGTCGCGCGCGACGTGAAGCCGACGGTCATCCTGCAGGATCTCGTGATGCCGGATATCGACGGCCTTGACCTCGTCCGCGCGTGGCGCGCGGACGCCGCCACCGCACGTGTGCCGATCATCGTGCTGTCCGCGAAAGAGGAGCCGATCGTGAAGCGCGAGGCATTCATCGCCGGCGCGAACGACTATCTCGTGAAGCTCCCGGACGCGATGGAGCTGACCGCGCGCATCCGCTATCACTCGAATTCGTACCTGATGTCGCGGCAGCGCGACGAAGCACTGGATTTCCTGTCGCACGACATGCGCTCGCCGCAGACGTCGATCCTCGCGCTGCTCGAGGTCTACCGGACCGAGCACGGCGACATGCCGCCGATCATGGAGCGCATCGCCGGCCACGCACGGCGCGCGCTCGCGCTCGCCGACGGCTTTATCCACCTGACGCGCGCGCAGTCGGAACGCCGCGCGCACGAGGTCCTGAGTCTCAACGAGATCGTGCTCGACGCCGCCGATCAGCTGTGGGAAAAGGCGGCCGGATTCGGCAGCCGCGTCGTTGCCCACGTGCCCGACACCGAGTGCGTGACGATGGGCGACCGCATGATGCTCACGCGCGCGGTCGCGAACCTGGTCGACAACGCGCTGAAATACGGTCCGGCCGGCACGGACGTGCACTGCACGCTGAGCGACGACGGCGATGCCTGGCTGATCGGTGTCGAGGACACCGGCAACGGCATCGCGCCCGAGCAGCGCACGGCTGCGACCGAGTCGTTCGTGCGGCTCGAATCCGCGCACGGCGCGGCGCGCAGCGGCTTCGGCCTCGGGCTCGCGTTCGTCCGTGCGACGGCCGCGCGGCATCGCGGCCAGATCCTGATGCGCAATACGCCGCGCGGCTTCATGGTCGCGCTTCGGCTGCCGGCGCAAGCGGAGCGATGATTTCGCGGCGCGGCCCGCCGGTGCCGTGCCGCCCGCAGACCCCGATGCGCTCGTGGCGCGCCGTCCGGCGCGCAGGCGGGCGCGGTTTTTTTCAACGCTGATTTTAGAAAGCCCATAACGAACATGGCCACCGTGACGCCCCGCGCGACCAATGAAAGCCTGCATCCGACGGTCGGCGCTGGCCGGCTGACGCTCGGCAACCGCATCCTGCTCAGCTTCGGCGTGTTGTTCGTGCTGATGCTGGTGACCGCCGGCGTGTCCTACGAGCGTTTGCGTGCGATCAACGCCGAAGCCGTCAGCATCGAACGCGACTCGCTGCCCGGCGTCTATCTCGCGGCGTCGCTGCGCGGCGCGGTCAACGAATCGTTCACGCAGCTGCAGCAGGCAACCTTCGTCGATACCGATCCCGAACTCGTGCAGCGCGATTTCGCGAAGATCGCCGAGGCGCTCAAGGCGGTCGAATCGTTGTCGGTCGACTACCAGAACACGACGTTCCGGGATGACGACCGCCAGCGCTTCGCGACGTTCCGCGGCTCCTTCGACCGCTACCTGCCGCTGCTGAACGACGCGGTGCAGAAGAGCCGCGTGTCGCGCGAACAGGCCGTCGCCGCTTATGCGAAGGTGCAGCCGTCGTGGGCCGAGGTCGTGCGCAACGCGAATATCCTGGTGCAGGAGAACCGCACGTTCGCCGACCAGTCCGCGAAGCTGATCCGCGAATCCGTGCAGGCCACCGAGGTCGTCCTCGCAACGGCGTTGGCGATCGTGCTGCTGTCCGCGCTCGGGCTGGGCTACGGGCTGTACCGTTCCGTTACCGTGCCGATGGCGCGGCTCGTGGAAGTGCACGACGTGATGCGCACCGGCAACCTGACGCGCCGGCTCGACCTGCGCCGCCGCGATGAATTCGGCACGCTCGAGACGGGCTTCAACCGGATGGCCGACGAACTGACCGAGCTCGTCTCGCGTGCGCAGCAGTCGTCGCTGCAGGTGACGACGTCGGTCGCCGAAATCGCGGCGACGTCGCGCGAGCAGCAGGCGACCGCCAACGAAACCGCGGCGACGACGACCGAGATCGGTGCGACGTCGCGCGAGATCTTCGCGACCTCGCGCGACCTGCTGCGCACGATGAACGAGGTGGCCGGCGTGGCCGAGCAGTCGGCGACGCTCGCGGGCGTGAGCCAGAGCGGCCTCACGCGGATGGGCGAGACCATGCGCAGCGTGATGGACGCGGCCGGTTCGGTGAATGCGAAGCTCGCGATCCTCAACGAGAAGGCACTGAACATCAACCAGGTCGTCGCGACGATCACCAAGGTGGCCGACCAGACCAACCTGCTGTCGCTGAACGCGGCGATCGAGGCCGAGAAGGCCGGCGAGTACGGCCGCGGCTTCGCGGTCGTCGCGACCGAAATCCGCCGCCTCGCCGACCAGACGGCGGTTGCGACCTACGACATCGAGCAGACGGTGAAGGAGATCCAGTCGGCCGTGTCGGCGGGCGTGATGGGGATGGACAAGTTCTCCGAGGAAGTGCGCCGCGGGATGCTCGACGTGCAGCAGGTCGGCGGGCAGCTGTCGCAGATCATCGCCGAGGTGCAGACGCTCGCGCCGCGCTTCCAGATGGTCAACGAAGGGATGCAGACGCAGGCGAACGGCGCAGAGCAGATCACGCAGGCGCTGTCGCAGTTGTCGGAAGCCGCGCAGCAGACGGCCGAATCGCTGCGCCAGTCGTCGCAGGCGATCGACGACCTGACGCTCGTCGCGAACCAGTTGCGCACCAGCGTGTCGCGCTTCAAGGTCGACGCGTGACGCGCGCCGAGAGTCACGGCGGCGCGCACGCGCTGTTCCTGATGTTCGAGCTCGACGGCGAGCGCTATGCGCTCGACGCGGCCGACATCGACGAGGTGTTGCCGCTCGCGACCACCAAGGCCGTGCCCGGCGCGCCCGAATGGATCGCCGGGCTGCTGATGCGCGGCGGTCAGCCGGT
Source organism: Burkholderia sp. Bp9140 (assembly GCF_003853425.1). Classification (NCBI taxonomy): domain Bacteria; kingdom Pseudomonadati; phylum Pseudomonadota; class Betaproteobacteria; order Burkholderiales; family Burkholderiaceae; genus Burkholderia; species Burkholderia sp. Bp9140. Next base: position 203,535 of record NZ_QTPQ01000002.1, on the reverse strand, counting down.
GCCCGTGATCGACGTGCCGATGCTGGCGCTCGGGCGGCGCGCGCATGCGCTGCGTTCGACGCGGCTCGTGATGGTTCGCTACCGCGTCGAGCAGCGCGATCGCGAGCGCGTGATCGGCCTGATCGTCGAGTGCGCGACGCAGACGCTGCGGATCGACCGCACGGCATTCCGTGCCAGCGGCGTGACGACCGCGCGCACGCGCTGGCTCGGGCGTGTCGCGAACACGCCCGGCGGGATCGTACAGCAGGTCTCGGTAGCGGACCTGATCGACGACGTTGCGCGCCTGTATCTGTTCGACGGCCTGCCGGGCCACGGAGGGGAGTCCGCATGAAAGCGTCCGATTCGCGATTTCGCGGCTGGCTGCTGCGCGAGACCGGTATCGACCCCGATTCGCTCGGCAACGATTTCCTGAGTCGCGCGCTGACGGAGCGCGTGCACGCGCTGCAGGGCGACGGCGAGCGGCTGCCGTCGGCGGCGCGGCCGCCCGTCACGCCGGAAGCGCTCGACGCCTATTGGCAACAGCTCAACGCGTCGGCCGACGAACGGCGCGCGCTGATCGAACTGTTCATCGTGCCCGAGACGTGGTTCTTCCGCGATCGCGAGGCGTTCGCGACGCTCGCGCGGCTCGCGATCGAGCGGCTTGCCGCGATGCCCGGGCGCGTGATCCGCGTGCTGAGCGCACCCTGCTCGACCGGCGAGGAGCCGTATTCGGCGGCGATGGCGCTGCTCGACGCCGGGCTCGATCCGGCCAGCTTTACGATCGACGCGATCGACCTGAGCATACGCGCGATCGAACAGGCGCGGCTCGGCTGCTATGGGCGCAATGCGTTTCGCGGCACGGCGACCGAGTTCCGCGCCCGCTACTTCACGCCGGTCACGGATGGCTGGCTGCTCGACGAGCGCGTGCGCGCATGCGTGCAGTTTCGCCAGGCGAACCTGGTCGAGCCGGGAGCCGATACAGGCACGCGCTACGATTTCGTGTTCTGCCGCAACGTGCTGATCTATTTCGACCGCGACGCGCAGGATCGCGTGATCGGTTCGCTCGAGAGCTGGCTCGTCGACGACGGGATGCTGTTCGTCGGTCCGGCCGAAACGGGCGTCGCGATGCGGCGCGGGATGTGCTCGGCGCGCGTGCCGCTGGCGTTCGCGTTTCATCGCGTGCAGGGCGGCGCAGCGGCGGACGGGTACGCGGCGCGGCATGCGGCACCGATGCCCGCGATCGCGCCGTACCGGCGCGCGGAGCGCTTCACGGTGGCGCCGCCGGCCGCAGCCCGCCCGCTGGTGGCCGTCGTGCCGCCGGCGTGGGGTGGTCCCGCGCCTTCGCCGGCTCCGCTCGCGCCGGCCGAGCGCGCGACGGCGTTCGAGCGGCAGACCGGCATGCGGGCCGACTCGCCGGCCAATGCGGCCCACGCGGTCAACACGGTCAACGCGATCAACGCGCCCGCCGCACCGGTCGCCGACGGCGCCGCGCCGACGCTCGAGGAAGCGCAGGCGCTGGCCAACGCAGGCGCATTCGACGAGGCCGAGCGCGTGCTCGCGCAGTTCTCCGCGCATGCCGGGCCGCACGCGGACGCGTTCTACCTGAACGGGCTGATCGCGGATGCGCGCGGGCGGGTGGCGGAAGCGGGCGACTTCTACCGCAAGGCGCTGTATCTGCGGCCGACGCACCACGAAGCGCTGACGCATCTCGCGACCTTGCTCGACGTCGGCGGCGACGGCGCCGGCGCGCGATGGCTGCTCGAGCGTGCGCGGCGCTCGGCCGGATAATGAGAATACGGGTTGGGAGCCGACATCGGGATGACCGACGAAAGAATGAACCGCGACGCCGTTGCCACTGAAGGCACGACGATCGGCGTCGACGATTGCTGGAACCGGATCGGCACGCACGGCGACCGCTCCTGCGAGCGGCTGGCCGACTGCCTGCGCTGCCTGAACTGCCCGGTCTACGCGTATCACGCGGCGAAACTGCTCGAACGCCCGCTCGGCGTCGCGGAGATGGCCGACGCCACGCAGCGCATCAGTGCGTTCGATGCGACCCGCGTGCACGGCGACGACGATACGCGCCAGGCGGCGCTGGCGTTTCGCGTCGCCGACGAATGGCTCGCGCTGCCGATCGGCGTGCTGCGCGAGATCGCCGGCACGCGTCCGATCCATTCGCTGCCGCATCGCCGCCAGTCGGCCGTGCGCGGCGTGGTCAACATTCGCGGCACGCTGCGCATCGCGATCTCGATCGGCGCGCTGCTCGGCCTCGATGCGGGCAAGGGCGGCAGCCGCAGTGCGGACGGCCGCTTCACGCGGCTGCTGGTCGCCGCGCACCAGGGCGAGCCGGTGGTGTTCCCGGTCGACGAAGTCGAGGGCGTGCTGCGCTTCGGCGCATCCGAATGGGTGCCCGTGCCGGCGACGGTCGGGCGCGCAAGCGGCGGCCTGTCGCGCGGCGTGCTGTCATGGCGCGGCAAGTCGGTGGGCCTGCTCGACGACGATCGGCTGTTCGATGCCGTCACACGGAGCATGCGATGAGCGGCGATGACGACCTGAGTCACCTGTCGCTGCTCGAGCTGTATCGCGAGGAGACGCGCACGCAGACCCAGGCGCTGTCCGAACGCCTGCTCGCGCTCGAATCGGGCGAGCCCGACTCCGTCGCGCTCGAGGCGTGCATGCGCGCCGCGCATTCGCTGAAGGGGGCCGCGCGCATCGTCGGCGTGCCGCTCGGCATCGACATCGCGGGGCGGATGGAAGAATGCTTCGTCGCCGCGCAGGCCGGCACCATCGCACTGACGGCCACGCATGTCGACGTGCTGCTCGCCGGCGTCGACCTGCTGGTGCGGGTCGCCGATCCGCAGGCGCAGCCCGTCTCGTCGGTGGAGATCGACGCGTTCGCGCTGGCGCTGACGGGCGCCGACGGCACGCACGCGATGCCGGCACGGGCCTTCGCGCCGCCGCCGTTCGCCGTGCCGTTTCGCGATCACGACGGTGCGGCGAACGAGCCCGTGGGGACCGGTGCCGCGGTGCCGCCGCTCGCCGTGTCGGCTGCCGTGCCCGATCCGGTCCCGGCCGGACGCGCGGCCAGCGCGGGCGCGATGCGCCGCGTGCGGGCCGATACGCTGAACCGGCTGCTGAGCCTGTCCGGCGAGTCGCTCGTCGAATCGCGCTGGCTCAAGCCGTTCGCGGAATCGATGCTGCGCGTGAAGCGCGCGCAGCGCGATGCGGCCCGCTCGCTCGATCTGTTGTACGAACAGTTCGCCGACGATCTCGATGCGGGCGTGCTCGCGTCGGTGAACGAAGTGCGGCACATGCTCAACGACCTGCAGCGTTCGCTCGCCGAGCGCATGGACGAATTCGACCGCTTCGAGCGCCGCAGCACGCATATCGCCGAGCAGCTGTACGACGAGGCGCTGCAGTGCCGGATGCGGCCGTTCGGCGACGCGACGCGCGCGTATCCGCGCATCGTCCGCGATCTCGCGCGCTCGCTCGGCAAGCAGGTACGCTTCTCGATCGTCGGCGAAGGCACGCAGGTCGACCGCGACATCCTCGACCTGCTCGACGCGCCGCTCGGCCATCTGCTGCGCAACGCGATCGATCACGGCGTCGAATCGCCCGATGCGCGCCGCGCACGCGGCAAGCCGGCCGAGGCGGGCGTCACGCTCGAAGCGCGCCACAGCGCCGGCTCGCTGCTCGTCAGCGTGATCGACGACGGGCCGGGCGTCGACATGGACGCGCTGCGCGCGGCGGTCGTGCGCCAGCGCCTGACCGACGACGAGACGGCCGCGCGGCTGTCCGATCCCGAGCTGCTCGAATTCCTGCTGCTGCCGGGCTTCTCGATGCGCGACGCCGTGACCGACGTGTCGGGGCGCGGCGTCGGCCTCGATGCGGTGCAGGAGATGGTGCGCGGCGTGCGCGGGGCAGTGCGCATCTTCAACGAGCCCGGCGCGGGCATGCGCTTCGTGCTGCAGCTGCCGCTCACGCTGTCGGTGATCCGCAGCCTGCTGGTCGAGGTCGGCGGCGAGCCGTACGCGTTTCCGCTCGCGCACGTGCGCCGCACGCTCGAACTCGCGCACGACGACATCGACGTGCTCGAGGGCCAGCCGCATTTTCCGTTCGACGGCCGGCGTGCGGGCCTCGTCGCCGCGCATCAGCTGCTCGATGCAGGCGAGCCCGACGTCGCGCGGGCGAGCACGGCGGTGGTGGTCGTCGGCGGCGAGCCCGAGCTGTACGGCGTCGCCGTCGACCGTTTCCTCGGCGAACGGATGCTCGTCGTGCAGCCGCTCGACAGCCGCCTGAACAAGATCCAGAACATCGCGGCCGGTGCGTTGCTCGAGAACGGCGACCCGGTGCTGATCGTCGATGTCGAGGACCTGATCCGCTCGGTCGACAAGCTCGTGCGCGGCGGCCAGCTCGCGAAGCTCGCGCGCGATCCGCAGCTCGCGCTCGCCGACCGGCGCCGCCGCGTGCTCGTCGTCGACGATTCGCTGACGGTGCGCGAGCTCGAACGCAAGCTGCTGGAAAAGCGCGGCTACGACGTGACCGTCGCGGTCGACGGGATGGACGGCTGGAATGCGGTGCGCAGCGACGCGTTCGACCTGGTCGTCACCGATGTCGACATGCCGCGCATGGACGGGATCGAGCTCGTCACGCTGATCAAGGGCGACCCGATGCTCAAGCGCGTGCCGGTGATGATCGTGTCGTACAAGGATCGCGACGAGGATCGCCGGCGCGGGCTCGATGCCGGCGCCGACTACTACCTCGCGAAGAGCAGTTTCCACGACGAGGCGCTGCTCGATGCGGTGCACGACCTGATCGGAGAGGCGCGCGGATGAACATCGGCATCGTCAACGATCTGCCGCTCGCCGTCGAGGCGCTGCGCCGCGTGATCGCGCTGCGCACCGATCATCGCGTGCTGTGGGTCGCGACCGACGGCGACGAGGCGGTGGACTTCTGCGTCGCGCATCCGCCCGACCTCGTGCTGATGGATCTCGTGATGCCGAAGCTCGACGGCGTGGCCGCGACGCGGCAGATCATGGCGCGCGCCCCGTGCGCGATCCTGATCGTGACCGCGAGCGTCAGCGCGAACACGTCGTCGGTCTACGAGGCGATGGGCGCCGGCGCGCTCGACGCGGTCGACACGCCGACGCTCGCGCTCGGCCTGCCGTCGGACGCGGCGCCGCAGCCGCTACTCGCGAAGATCGACCAGATCGGCCGGCTGCTCGAAAGCCGGGCCGCGACGCCCGTGCAGCCCGTGCCGGTGCCTGCGCGCGGCGAGCCGACGCTGATCGCGATCGGCGCGTCGGCGGGCGGGCCGACCGCGCTCACTGCGCTGCTGCGCGCGCTGCCGGCCGATTTTCCGGCCGCGCTCGTGATCGTGCAGCACGTCGACCAGGCGTTCGCGCTCGGCATGGCGGAGTGGCTCGACGGCTATACGCGGCTGCCCGTGCGCGTCGCCCGGCAGGGCAGCGTGCCGCAGGCGGGCGAGGTGCTGCTCGCGGCGACCAACGATCACCTGTGCCTGTCGCCGCGCGGCGTGCTCGGCTATACGCGCCATCCGGCCGAGACGCCGTATCGGCCGTCGATCGACGTGTTCTTCAACAGTGTCGCCGACGGCTGGCGGGGCGACGCGCTCGGCGTGCTGCTGACGGGGATGGGCCGCGACGGCGCGCTGGGGCTGAAGGCGATGCGTGCGAAGGGCTGCTACACGATCGCGCAGGACGAAGCGACGAGCGCCGTCTACGGAATGCCGAAGGCGGCCGCGGCGATCGGCGCGGCGTCCGCGATCCTGCCGCTCGACCGGATCGCGCCCCAGCTGATCTCGCGCGTGACGCGCATGCCGCTCGACTGACGGTGCGCAGCGGCCCGGCCGGGCCGCATTGCACGCGACGGGCGGCGTCGCGTACAATTGCCGCCTGCGGAGATGGCATGCCTCCCTGCGGTCGATCGCGGCGCCTCGCGCACGGTTCGGCCCTCAACCGCCGGTTTGCCCGGCTGATGATGCCTGCGTGTTCCTGGGTCGTCAGGAGGTCGCAGGCCGTCCACGCGGTATTCTGCCGCCCAGGTTTTGATGTCCCGTCGAATCTGGAAATCATGTTTTTCTCGACTTCTGCCGATTTTTTCGCGACCGTGCGCTACGTATGCCGCTGGCTCGCGCTCTCGGCCTTGCTCGGCGCGCTGGCCGGCACGGCGTCCGCGCTGTTCCTGATCGCGCTCGACTGGGCGACCGGCACGCGCGTCGCGCATCCGTGGCTGCTGTGGGGGCTGCCGGCCGCCGGCTTCGCGACCGGCTGGGTCTATCACCGGTTCGGTCAGTCGGTCGCGCGCGGCAACAACCTGCTGATCGACGAGATTCACGACCCGAAGGCGCTCGTGCCGAAGCGGATGGCGCCGCTCGTGCTCGTCGCGACCGTCGTCACGCACCTGTTCGGCGGGTCGGCCGGCCGCGAGGGGACGGCCGTGCAGATGGGCGGCGCGCTCGCCGATCGCGTCACGCACCTGTTCCGGCTCGATCGCGAGCACCGGCGCGTGCTGCTGATGGGCGGCATCGCGGCCGGGTTCTCGTCGGTGTTCGGTACGCCGCTCGCGGGCGCCGTGTTCGGGCTCGAGGTGCTCGCGATCGGCCGCGTGCGGTACGACGCGCTGCTGACCTGCGTCGCGTCGGCGATCGTCGCGGATGTCGTGTGCCGTGCGTGGGGCGTGCATCACACCGTTTATGCGATTCCGTTCGTGCCGGTCGTGTCGGCGACGGCGCTGGCCGCGACGGTCGTCGCGGGTGTCGCGTTCGGCGTCGTCGGCCGGCTGTTCGCGTTCGCGACGCATGCGCTGACCGCGTGGTTCCGGCGCGTCGTCCGCCATGCGCCGCTGCAGCCGGTGCTCGGTGGCGCGATGGTGGCCGTGGCGGCAACCGTGCTGAACGTGCCGCAGTATCTCGGTCTCGGGATTCCGACGATCGAGGCCGCGTTTCACGGGCCGCTGCCGGCTTACGATTTCGCGGGCAAGTTCGCGTTTACCGTCGTCACGCTCGCGTCGGGATTCAAGGGCGGCGAAGTGACGCCGCTGTTCTACATCGGTGCGACGCTCGGCAACGCGCTGGGCCAGGTGCTTGCGCTGCCGGTGCCGGTGCTCGCGGGGCTCGGCTTCGTCGCGGTGTTCGCGGGTGCGGCCAACACGCCGATCGCGTCGACGATCATGGCGATCGAACTGTTCGGCGCGGATGTCGGCGTGTATGCGATCGTCGCCTGCGTGGTCGCCTATCTGTTTTCAGGGCACGCGGGGATTTATCGGTCGCAGCGGGTGGCGGTGGGGAAGGGGGCGCAGGTGGAGGCGGAGTGACGTCGGCGTGCGGGGCGGCCGGCCAGGGCGTGTCGACCCGAACCGATACCCGGTGATCCCGCCGATCACCGGGAACAGGGGGGCCGTTACTGCTTCGGCAGCCGCGCGACGTTGCGGGCGAGCAGTTCCTCGATATCGATGCCCTTTTCCGCCAGCAACGCCGTCACGACGCCGGTCAATTCCCCGAGCGTTTCCTTGACCGACTCCCGGATCGTATCCACGACGACCTGGGTGCTGCGCTCGATCTCGATATTGACCTTGTCGTTGCCGCCCTTCGCATCGAAGGTGGTGGCGCGGCGCGTTTCGGGAATCAGCCAGACTTCGAACCAGCCTTCGTCGCGATTGACGTCCGACACGGTGAGGCTGCAGCCGTTGATCGCGATATAACCCTTGCCGAACACATAGCGTTTGAAGTCGGCCGGCACACCGATGCGGATCATCCGGTTGTGTTCGGACGTCGCGACGTGCAGGATGGTCCCCATGAAGTCGACGTGGCCGGACAGCGGATGGCCGCCGATTTCCGCACCGTCCTTCGCGGCCCGCTCGACGTTGACTCGCGCACCGGTCGTCAGGTCGGCCAGCGTGGTGATTCGCAGGCTCGGCAGCATCACGTCGAAGTCGACCAGCACCGGGGAGTGGAGGGTCGTCACCGTCAGGCAGACGCCGTCGACCGACACGCTCGCGCCGATCTCGATGTCGGCGGTGAACCGGTCGGGGAATTCGATGCTGAACGTTCTCAGTTCGCCGTGATCCTTGATGGCCTTGATGACGCCAACGCCCTGAACAATGCCTGTAAACATGATCTGCCTTTTGTCGCGAATTGCCTGGCCGGTATGATAAGTGATCCGGGGAACCCCCATCGCGAACAGGGTCGCGGCGCGGCGGCATCCACCGAAGCCGCGGTAACGAAAACAGGTCGTGCACCGGCACGGCCTCGATTCAAACCCGATCAAGGACGTGACCCGACGGCAACCACCTCGCCATCGGGCCACACAGGCCTGCCTGCTTCAAGCCTCCGCCGGCTCCCCCAGCGGCCCGGCATCACCATCCGCCATGCGCCGCGGCGAATCGATCAAGCCCTTCGCCAGCTCGAGCGCCTGCCGCTCGAACAGCCGGCGATAGATCCCGCCGTCGATGCGGATCAGCGCGTCGTGGCTGCCTTCCTCGATCACCTTGCCGCGATCGAGCACGAGCAGGCGGTCGAGCGCGCGCACCGTCGACAGCCGGTGCGCGACGACGAGCGTCGTGCGGCCGACCATCAGCCGCTCCATCGCCTGCTGGATCAGCACCTCGCTTTCGCTGTCGAGGCTCGACGTCGCTTCGTCGAGGATCAGGATCGGCGCGTCCGCGAGGAACGCACGCGCGATCGCGACGCGCTGGCGTTCGCCGCCCGACAGCTTGATGCCGCGCTCGCCGACGAGCGTGTCATAGCCGTCCGGCAGCGCGACGATGAAGTCGTGCGCGCTGGCCAGACGCGCGGCGCGCTCGATCTCCGCGCGGCTCGCGCCGGGGCGCGCATACGCGATGTTCTCCGCGAGCGTGCGATGGAACAGCACGGGCTCCTGCTGGACGATCGCGATCTGGCTGCGCAGCGAATCCTGCCGTACCTGCGCGATGTCCTGGCCGTCGATGGTGATGCGGCCGCCCGACACGTCGTACAGGCGCTGGATCAGCTTGATGAACGTCGTCTTGCCCGACCCGGAATGACCGACGAGACCCACGCGCTCGCCGGGTGCGATGCGCATCGAGAAGTCGTCATACAGCGGCACCGGATGATTGCCGTAGCGGAACGTCACGTGTTCGAAGCGGATCTCGCCTTGCCCGATCCGGATCGCCGGCGCGCCGGGACGATCGTCGATGCCGAGCGGCTGGCGCTCGAGCGCGACGAGTTCTTCCATGTCGTTGACCGAGCGCTGCAGGTTGCGGATGTGCATGCCGACGTCGCGCAGGTAGCCCTGCAGCATGAAGAACATCGTCAGCGAGAACGCGATGTCGCCGACGCTCGCCTCGTCGTTCGCCCATAGCCGCAGCGCGACGCCGATCATCGCCGCCTGCATCGCGACGAGCATCGCACCCTGCAGCCCGCCGTTGAACGTGCCGCGCACCCACGTGCGGCGCGTGCGCTGACGCCACTTGCCGATCACGCGCGCGAGTCGCGCTTCCTCGCGCGTTTCCGCGCCGAACGCCTTGACGACCGCGTTGCAGCTCACGGCGTCGGCGAGTGCGCCGCCCATGCGCGTGTCCCACAGGTTGCCGAGCCGCGCGGCCGGCGCGACGATGCCGAGCGACACGGCGACCGTCACCGAGATGTACAGCAGCGAACCCGCGCCGACGACGAGCCCCATCACCGGCCAGTGCGTGCCGAGCAGCACGGTTGCGCCGACGAGCATCGTGACCGACGGCAGCAGCGCGATCAGCACCGTGTCGTTCAGCAGGTCGAGCGCCCAGATCCCGCGCGTGATCTTGCGCACGGTCGACCCCGCGAAGCTGTTCGCGTGCCAGTCGGTCGAGAAGCGCTGCACGCGATGGAACGACGCGGCGGCGATCTCGCTCATCATTTTCAGCGTGAGCGTGATGATGTTCAGGTAGACGCCTTGCCGCAGCAGCGTCGCGCCGATCCCGAGCGCGGCCAGCGTGCCGAATGCGGTGACGGCCGCATGCCACGCGGCGGCACGGTCGGTCAGGCCGGCCGACAGCGCATCGACGAGGCGCCCGGCGAACAGCGGCGTGAGCACGTCGGCGAGCGCGCCGAGCAGCGCCAATGCCGCGATCGCCGCGATGCGCACCGGCTGCCTGCGCCAGTAGCGGAACGTGAAGCCGAAGACGGCCTGGAATGCCTGGCCGCCCGAATGGGTGGTTTTTTGGGTCATGTATCGTTGCCCGGCGCATCGCGCGACGGGACTTTCCGGTTCGGAGAACGTCGAAAACGCAACAGCCGGGCCGCACGGACGACGCGGGCGAAACGAAACGGGCTGTCGGGAAAATGCGCGGGCTGGCGGGTTAGCGGAGCACCCGGGGGCTGGCGCGGACGACGGGCTGGGTCAGCCGCGTCGTGGGACCACGTTCGGGAAGGTTGCTGGCATTCGGAACATCTGCACCTCCCTGAAGTGAACGGTTGAAAGGACGCCGAAAAGACGTGAAGGGATTTTATCAGCAGTGCCGGACCCGCCGCAATGTCTGACGAATGCGGCGTTGCAGCGTCGATGCGGTTAGTATTCGGGATTCCGGCCCTTCTTTCGTGCACGTCTCGCGGTGCGGTGCCGCACGAGGCGGCGCCGTGCATCGATTACACTCTGCGGTTGCGCGCCGGCCGCTGCGGCCCCGCGGATTCACCACGATACATTCCTGAGGAAACGATGAGCGACGTTCAGCAAGGCATCCTGGCTCCGATCGACACGGCGGCCCGATACCTCACTTTCACGATTTCGAACAACGGCAATGTCGCGGCGGCGCTGACGGCATTGCGCGAGCTCGTCGATGGGCGCGACACGGTCGCCGGCTTCGGACAGGCGCTGGCCGCGCACCTCGGGCACCCGGTCCCGGGCCTCGCCGAATATCCGGCGTTCGCCGTGAACGACCGCACGCTGCCGATCACGCCGGCCGACGTCTGGATCTGGCTGCGCGGCGACGATCGCGGCGATCTCGTGCTGCGCGCGCGGGCGATCGAGCGGGCGCTCGCGCCGGCATTCGCGCTGCAGGACGCGGTCGACGGGTTCCGCTATTCGAGCGATCGCGACCTGTCGGGTTACGAGGACGGCACCGAGAACCCGACCGGCGACGACGCGCTGGCCGCGGCGATCGTCACGGGGCAGGGCGCGGGGCTCGACGGTTCGAGCTTCGTCGCGGTTCAGCAATGGCTGCACGACTTCGACCAGATGGAGCGCATTGCGTCGGGCGACATGGATCACATCATCGGCCGCCGCCGCTCGGACAACGAGGAACTCGATGACGCACCCGAGTCCGCGCACGTGAAGCGCACCGCGCAGGAGAGCTTCGAGCCGGAGGCATTCATGCTGCGCCGTTCGTCGCCGTGGTCCGATGCGCGCCGCGCGGGGCTCTACTTCGTCGCGTTCGGTGGTTCGTTCCGCGCGTTCGACGTGCAGATGCGCCGGATGAGCGGCGCGGACGACGGCATCGTCGACGGCCTGTTCCGCTTCACGCGGCCGCTGACGGGCGCGTATTTCTGGTGTCCGCCGGTGAAGGACGGCAAGCTGGACCTGTCCGCGCTCGGACTGTAAGCGCCTGCGACCTCGGCAAACGGGCGGGCCGCGCATCGTGCGCGGCCCGCCCGTTTTGCTTGTCGCGCGTCGATTGCGTGCGGCGCGGTGCGGCGCGGTGCGTTTCTCGCCCGGCCCCGCGCGCCCGGCACGTCGCGCGTCAGTTCAGCGTCGTTTCGATGCGCGTGCCGCGCTTGATGAACAGCGTCACCGGCGTCTTCTCGCAGATTTCCGCGAGACGCTGGCGCTGCGCGTCGTCGAGCGGACCATCGAGCGTGACGACGCGGCGCACGTATTGCTGACCTTCGCGATCGGCATGCAGTTCGGTGCGCACGTCGATGCGCACAGCCGGCCACGTCTTGCGCTGCATATACATGCGCAGCGTCGCGGCCGTGCATTGCGCGAGGCCGGCCAGCACGAACTCGAACGGCGCCGGCCCGAGGCCCTGGCCGCCTTCGCGCGGCGCTTCGTCGCCGGTCAGCGCGTGCGTGCCGGCCTGCAGCTGGACGACGTAGTCGGGCGCGTCGGCGGCGAGGGTGGCGGCAGCGTGGATGAGCGGCATGGCAAGTCTCCGGTAAGCGGGAAAGAGGGGGCGCGACGATGCGCGGCGTGCGAGCCGCCAGCATACCGTCCTGGCGGAAACCGCGGGCGCCGTGAGCGTCGACGCGGCTCGACGGGATCAGCCGGCGACGCCGGCAGCCCGGCGCACGAGCGTGGCGACGCGTTCGCGTACCCACTGGTGCGCTCGGTCGGTCTCGCGCGATTCGTGCCAGTACGCGAGCAGCGGAAACGGCTTGAGCCGCAACGGCAGTGGCTGCACGACGACCGGCAGCAACGCCGCCATGCGCAGCGCATACGTGCGCGGCAGCGTCAGCAGCAGGTCGCCCGCCGCCGCGATCTGGCAGGCGGCGAAGTAATGCTGGCACACGAGCTGGATGTGCCGCAAGCGCCCGTCGTTGCCGAGCAGCACGTCGAGCGATTGCGGTTCGCCGAGCGACGACACCGCGATATGCCGCGCGGCGAAGTAGTCGCCGCGCCGCAGCGGACCGCTCGTCAGCGGATGATCGCGCCGCATCGCGATGACGAGCGAATCGTCGAGCAGGTGTTCGGTCGCGATGCGCGGGCCGGTTTGCACGCGTCGATCGACGGCGAGATCGAGATTGCCCGACGCGAGTTCGCGTTCGATGTCGTGCACCGCGACGCGGCGGCTCACGAATCGCAGCCCCGGCGCTTCGTCGGCGAACGCGGCGACGATCTGCGGCAGCGCGATCGATTCGAGCACGTCGCGAATGCCGACCGCGACGCTCAGGTCGAGCGTCGCCGGGTCGAATGCCGACGGGTCGCGCGCGGTGCGCTGCAGGCCGGCGAGGTGAAGCTGCACGTCCGCGATGATCGCGCGCGTGCGCTCGGTCGGCACGACGCGGTTGCCCTGGCGGACGAACAGCGGATCGTCGAAATGCGCGCGCAGCCGGTTGAGCGCATGCGTGACGGCCGGCTGCGTCAGGTGCAGCGCGCGGGCGGCCGCGCCGATGCCGCCGTGCACGTAGACGGCGTCGAGCACGCGGAACAGGTTCAGGTCGAGACGATGATCGGCGGGCACGGACGAAGTCGGCGTGGTGGGCGGTGGAGCGATTCTAATGGATGGGCGGACGACGGAACGCCGGGCGTGCGTTCGTGCGTTCGCAGCGGTGTTGCCGCCGGTGTTGCCGCGAACCTCGCGAGTATCGGGCATGCCGCGCGCGGTGCGGGCCCGCACGTTGAAGGCGCGTTTCGGCACGGCATGCGATCGGCCGGTGACAGCCTGTAGTAATCCGCCATCATGCTGTCACTGTCAGCCATTTCTCGCCAAAGACAGAACCCGTTCGGCTAAGATGCCGTCGCTTCACATTTCGAGATAGCCGTCCTGTCGCACGTGTTCAAACCAAATATAAGCCTGACAGTTCGACGGTATTAGAAGAAGTCGAAACAGTCCGGGGGCTTGGCCAGTGGAAGCAGCAGATCAGAGGTGGGTCGTTGTCTATTTGAGTACGGGGTTTTCTTTGGCCCAGGCCGCGCGTCTCGGCGAGGCCTTCAACCTGGCGAATCGCCTGCACGCGTTCAGTGCCGATTACCAGCTGAAGTACGTATCCGAAAGCGGGGGATTGCTGCAGTCGTCGTCCGGCGTGAGGATTGCCGCCGAGGCGCTCGGCGACGAGCACGGCCATCGTGCGCTCGCGTTCTTTCATCTTCACGGTGACCGCGCGTCGGTCAACTGGAGCGATGCGTTGCGGCGGCGCCTGACCGACATTCGCCGGCATGCGCGGTGGATCGTCGATGCGATGGACCTGCCGACGCTCGCGGCGTCGCAGCGGCAGACGGATGCCGGGCACCCGCGAACGGAGCGCGCCCGCCGTGCGGCGGCAACGATCGAACTGCAGGCCGGCGAGGCCGACGTGTTCGCGGCCGTGCTCGACATGTTCCGCGCCGATCTCGGCGACAGCGCCGCGCAGGAGATCGCCAGCAACCTGATGCGGCCGGTGGAGCAACGCTACGCGCAGTCGATGTGGGCGTTTCGCGAGCTGAGCGCGAGCCCGTCGATCCGGATGTCGGCGCAGCGCCTGCGCGCGCAGAGCGCGAACCGCATTTCGATCGCGGAGGTCGCGCGGACGGCCTCGATGAGCGAGCGCAATTTCCTGCGGCGCTTCAAGAAGGAAGTCGGCGTGACGCCGACCGAGTTCGTGCAGCACGTGCGGCTCGAGCGTGCCTGCCATATGCTGATCCACACGACGCTGCCGGCCGACAAGGTCGCGCGGCGCACGGGCTTCGGCAGCGGCGAGCGTCTGGCGAAGCTGTTTCGCCAGCGCCTCCTGGTGTCGCCGACCGAGTTTCGCGTCGCCGAGCGTGAGCGGATCCTGGCGAACGGCGACGGGGCGCCCGACCCGCAGCCTGCGCCCAGGCCCGCGAAAGCCGGCGGCGAGCGGGCAAGCCGGGGGGCGCGCACCGACGCGCGGGAGAAAGCGGGGCGGATGACCGTAAAATCACCGTGTCGCGATCACGATCCCCGCTTTCCATGCCCCTGCTCCCCACTACCGCCACCGCCCCCTTCTGCCCGTCGGAAGTAAAGGGCAGCATCACGATCGACGCCGGCGCATCGCGCTGGATGAAGCTCAAGCGCTTCTTCGGCCCGGGCCTGCTGGTCGCGATCGGCTATATGGATCCCGGCAACTGGGCCACCGACCTCCAGGCCGGCTCGCAATTCGGCTATTCGCTGCTGTGGGTCGTCGCGTTCTCGAGCCTCGCCGCGATCTTCCTGCAGATGCTCGCAGCGCGGCTCGGCCTCGTCGCGGGCAAGGATCTCGCGCAGGCCAGCTACGACCGTTATGGCCGCTTCGGCCGCGTCGTGCAGTGGGTGACCGCCGAGGTGTCGATCATCGCGTGCGACATCGCCGAAGTGCTCGGCTGCGCGCTCGCGTTCAAGCTGCTGCTCGGCGTGCCGCTCGCGTGGGGGATCGTGCTGACCGCGTTCGACACGGTGATCGTCCTCGGGCTGCAGGGCAAGGGCGTCCGGCAGATCGAGGCGATCGTGCTCGGGCTGATCGCGACGATGGCGTTCTGCTTCGTCGCGCAGGTCGCGATCACGCCGCCCGACTGGCATGCGGTCGCGAAGGGGCTCGTGCCGGGCGACCCCGGCCACGACCGCAATGACGCGATCGTGCTCGCGCTCGGCATCGTCGGCGCGACGATCATGCCGCACAACCTGTATCTGCATTCGTCGGTCGTGCAGACGCGCCGTGTCGTCGGCGGCGCGCGCGGCCTGGTCCGCGACACGCTCGCGCTGGTGCGGATCGATACCTGCGTGTCGCTGTTCGTCGCGATGCTCGTCAATGCGGCGATCCTGGTCGTTGCAGGCGCGGCGTTCCATGCGACCGGCCAGCACGGCGTCACCGACATCGAACAGGCGTACCGGCTGATCACGCCGATCGCGGGCGGCGCGGCCGCGCTGCTGTTCGGCATCGCGCTGCTCGCGTCCGGGCAGAGCTCGACGCTGACCGGCACGATCGCGGGCCAGGTAATCATGGACGGCTTCCTGCATACGAAGATCCCGTGCTACCAGCGCCGGCTGATCACGCGCGGGCTCGCGCTGGTGCCCGCGCTGATCGGCGTGCTGTGGCTCGGCGAAAATTCGGTCGGCCAACTGCTCGTCTGGAGCCAGGTGCTGTTGAGCCTGCAACTGCCGTTCGCGATGTGGCCGCTGATCCGGTCGGTCAGCGATCGCAACACGATGGGCGAGCATGCGATCGGCCGCAAGATGCAGGTCGCCGCATGGGCGCTGTTCGTCGTCATCACCGGCACGAACCTGCTGTTGATCACCGGTGTCGCGGGCTGATACAGCCTGTCACAGGCTGAAACAGGCGCGCGGCGCGCTTGCGTTAAACTTCCGCCTTTCGCTAGCCGTCCGACGTTCGTTATGTGGAGTGAAATCAGCAACCTCGGCGACGCCGCGCTGACCCTGCCGGTTGCGCTGACCTGCGCAGTCTGGCTCGCGCTGTCCAACTGGCGGCTCGCGGTGCGCTGGATCGTGCTGCTCGCGGCCGGCATGAGCCTGGTCGGGGCCACCAAGATCCTCTATGCGGGTTGCGGTGTCGAGATCCCGCAGTTCGATTTCCGCGTGATCAGCGGTCATGCGATGCTGTCGACGTCCGTATGGACCGTCACGCTGTCGATGCTGTGGCAGGCGTTCCGTCCGGGCAAGGCGCCGGGCGTGGCGGCCGGTCTCGCCGTCGGCGCGGTGACGGCCGTCGCGCGCGTGTTCGACCATTCGCACACGATTCCCGAAGTCGTCGTCGGCTGGCTGCTCGGTGCGCTGGTCGCGCTGATGTTCCTGCGCGCCTATGGCCACGCGCACAAGCGCTCGTTCTCGCCGCGCATCGCGGCCGTCTGCCTGCTCCTCGTGTCCGGTATCGCGTACGGTCATCGCGCGCCGTTCCAGCAGATGATCGATACGCATTCCCCGCAGTTCTGCGCGTTCATGCGCGCGTCCGGCGACGGGTTCTGACGGCTGTCGATTCCGGCGCGTCGCCGCCCGGGTGCCGGAGCGTCGCCGCCGCGGCGGCTGCCCGTGCCGGATTCCTCGTTCCATTCGTTCCCTGTCATTGGCAAAAGCCGGCGCCTGGTCTTCATTGAACCGAAATCCGCGGTGATCGGCCGCGCCATATCGTTCCATCCCGCCGGCCGCGGACGCGAAGGTCATGAGCCACGCCTATGACCGGGCATTACGAATATTCATTTCATCGATTGGCGGCAATCGCGTACGCTGGCGTTCGTTCGATCGGGGGCGGCAGCGGTCGCATACCCGGTTTGTCCGGCACGGTGCGGCCGGCTCGCTATACTCGCGCAAACCGCGCGGCCGTCGGCCGGCGCACGGCAACCGTCGTCGCGGCACCGGTCCGCCATGACGATTCACGACAGGAGCAGGTCCCATGACAGTCATTTCCTCGCGCCTCGCAGGCAAGTGCGCGTACATCACGGGCGCCGCCGGCGGCCTCGGCCGCGCGATCGCGCGCCGGATGGTCGAGCAAGGCGCGCGCGTGTTCCTGACCGACATCGCCGACGCGGCGGTGCTCGGCACCTTCGCGCACGAACTCAATGCGGGGCACGCGGCGCCGGTCGCGTTCGCGGCCACGCAGGACGTGCGCGACGAGGCGCGCTGGCAGGCGCTGCTCGCGCAGGCGAACGAAGCGATGGGCGGCTTGTCGGTGCTCGTCAACAACGCGGGCGTCGGGTCGATCGGCGCGCCCGCGCAGATCGAGATCGACGAGTGGCGGCGCGTGATGGCGATCAACGTCGAGAGCATCGTGCTCGGCTGCAAGCATGCGCTGCCGTACCTCGGCGCGAGCCGTCCGGCGTCGATCATCAACATCTCGTCGGTGGCCGCGTTCAAGGTCGAGCCGGATTTCGCCGCGTACAACGCGTCGAAGGCCGCGGTCGCGTCGCTGACGAAGTCGGTCGCGATCGATTGCGCGCGCCGCGAGCTCGACGTGCGCTGCAACTCGATTCACCCGGCGTTCATTCGCACGGGGATCGTCGAGCCGTTGTTCCAGTCGCTCGGCGAACGCGATGCGACGCGCAAGCTCGCGCGCGGCATTCCGCTGCGCCGGCTCGGCGAGCCGGACGACGTCGCGCATGCGGCCGTCTATCTGGCGTCCGACGAAAGCCGCTTCGTGACGGCCGCCGAACTCGTGATCGACGGCGGCATGCGCGCGGTCTGACGCGCATCGAAAACAACACCTGGAGGAGAACATCGTGTCGTCACTCGTGAACCGCCAACTGTTGCTGAAGACGCGCCCCGAAGGACGGGTCGGCCGCGAACACTTTTCGCTCGTCGAAACGCCGGTGCCGGCGCTCGCCGACGGCGAAGTGCTCGTGCGCGTGCTGTATCTGTCGATGGATCCGACCAACCGCGTGTGGATGAGCGACGTGCCGCAATACCTGCCGCCCGTCGCGATCGGCGAGGTGATGCGCGCGCTCGGCATCGGGCGCGTGGTCGCGTCGCGCCATGCGGGTTTCGCGCAAGGCGATCTCGTGCAGGGGCTCGTCGGCTGGCAGGACCATGCGGTCGTCGCCGCCGACCAGGCCGCGCAGCTCGTGAAGCTGCCCGCGCAGTCGGGCCTGCCGCTGCCGACGCTGCTCGGCGCGTGCGGGATGAGCGGGCTGACCGCGTACTACGGGCTGACCGACATCGCGCCGGTGCAGCCGGGCGAGACGCTCGTCGTGTCGGCGGCGGCCGGGTCGGTGGGCTCGATCGCCGGCCAGATCGGCAAGATCCACGGCGCGCGGGTGGTGGGCATCGCGGGCGGCGCGGACAAATGCCGCTACCTGACCGAGACGCTCGGCTTCGACGCGGCCGTCGACTACAAGGCCGACGATTTCCGTCAGCAGCTGAAGGCGGCGACGCCGGACGGCGTGCACGTGAACTTCGAGAACGTCGGCGGCGAGGTGATGCGCGCGGTGCTGTCGCGGATGGTGATCGGCGGGCGCGTCGCGCTGTGCGGCGTGATCTCGAACTACAACAGCGGCCGCGCGGCGGACGATGTCGGCGTGCTGATCTCGAAGCGGATCACGATGCGCGGCTTCCTGATCCTCGACTACCGCAAGAGCCGCGAAGCGGTGCAGACGCTCGCCGGATGGCTGCGCGACGGCCACCTCAAGGCCGAGGAAACCGTGGCCGACGGGCTCGAAAACGCCCCCGACGTGCTCAATCGCCTGTTCGACGGCGATCATCGCGGCAAGCTCGTGCTGCGTGTCGATCCCGACGCGTGAGCGGCAGCGCGCGCACGCGTTGAGTTCGAAGAGGCGGACATCGATTTAGGACTTGTCCCATATATTGTTCCGGTTGCTCTCCTTAAAGTAACTGCAGGCAAACGGCGGCGTGACATGCGCGTCACGCCGCCGTTTTTGTTTGCGCGGCGAGAAGGGAGGCGGAACATGCGAACGAAGGCAACGCAGGCAGCATCGGCGGTGGTGCGCGATCGCACGATGCGGCGCGTGTGCGACAGGCTGCGGATCGTCGCGACGGGGATCGGCATCGCGTGCGCGATGTCGGGCGCCGGCGCGGCCGGGCACGCGAACGCGGACGGCATCGTGCGATTCGCCGGTGCGCTCGTCGATCTGTACGACGTGACGTTCGAGGCGCCGTCGATTGAAGCGGCAGGCAGCGCGACGGCAGCGACGCTACGGTTCGATGCGCACGGCCGGCGCTTGCCGGGCGCGCAGGTGGCGCTCGTGGGGCTGGACGGCCGGCCGCTTGCGCAGTCCGCGGGAGCGGACGTTCGCGCAACGTGGCGCGATGCACGCGACGATCGAAGCGTGCCGCTCGTATCGGGCCGCGCGCATCGCATCGGGCCGTATGGCGGCGTGATGACGATAGCAGGGCCGGACATGAAAACGGGCGCCGTGGCGCCCGTCGTGATCAAGGTCCGTCATCCGTGACGCGCTGCGTCATTCCCCTTGTTCGGCGCGCGCGTAGATGTCCCAGCTCGCCATGAACAGTGCGGCGACGAGCGGCCCGATCACGAAGCCGTTGATCCCGAACAGCGCCATCCCGCCAAGCGTCGAGATCAGCACGACCCAGTCGGGCATCTTCGTGTCCTTGCCGACGAGGATCGGGCGCAGCAGGTTGTCGACGAGGCCGATCACGCCGACGCAGAACGCGACGAGGATCACGCATTTCCAGATCGCGCCGGTCGCGAGGAAGTAGAGCGCGGCGGGCACCCATACGAGGCTCGCGCCGATCGCCGGCAGCAGCGACAGGAACGCCATCAGCGCGCCCCACAGCACGACGCCCTCGATCCCGAGGATCCAGAAGATAAGGCCGCCGAGCGCGCCCTGCACGAGCGCGACCGCGATGTTGCCTTTCACGGTGGCGCGCACGACCGTCGTGAACTTCGCGAGCAGCAGGTTCTTGTGCTCTTCGTCGAGCGGTATCGCACGGCGCACGCGGCGGCCGATTTCGCCGCCGTCGCGCAGCAGGAAGAACACCATATACAGCATCACGCCGAAGCTGACGATGAACTGGAACGTGTTCTGGCCGATGTTGAGGGCCTGCGCCGCCGCGAACTGGCTGATCTGCGCGGCGCCGTCGGTCAGCTTCTTCTGGATGCCGGGGATGTTGGTCAACCCGTATTTCTGCAGCAGGTTCTGGATCGACGTCGGCAGCGCATGAATGATGTCATGGAAGTACTGCGAATAATTCGGCTGCGCGCTCTTCAGTTCCTGGTACACATACGCGATTTCCTGCACCAGCGTCGCCGCGACGAACACGAGCGGCAGGATCACGATCAGGACGATCAGCGACATCGTCACGAGCGCGGCGAGATTGCGCCGCTTGCCGAAGCGCGCGGCGAGCCAGCGCTGCACCGGCTGGAACAGGATCGCGAGAATGGTGCCCCAGAAGACGGCGCCGGAGAACGGCGCGAGTATCCAGCACAGTCCGACGGTGACCGCGAACAGCAGGAAGTAAAAGAATTTTTGGTGATCGTGTCCGCTATCCATGGATGGTTCGCGCAGATTGATGCCTGGTTTGATTGAATCTCGTTGCCTCGGGCGCGATCGGCTCGCGAACGTCAAGGGTTCGCGGCGCAGCGCGCGGCAGGGCGGCCCGATCGGCAGTATGCCCGCAAAGGTGTCGCCATCATAGCCGCTGCGCGCGGCGCACGCGAAAACGCCGCGGCCGGGCCGCGGCGTTGCGGGGGAAGCGGACGCGGCGGAGCCGCGCCGGAGCGTCAGATGTGGAGCCGGGTGACCTTGGTGCCGTTCACCGACAGGTCGCCCATCAGGCCCGCGTTGGTCAGCACCAGCACCTCGACCGGTGCGGTGGCCGTGTTGGAGTCGACCACGCCGTTCGCGCCGACCTTCACGACCGCGACGGAAGCGTCGGCGCCGGCCGACCAGCCTTCGGACTTGCGGAACGAGTCGAGCGCATCCTGCGTCATGAACAGGAACACGATCGCCTTCGATTGCGCGCCGGCCTGCAGGCCGACCGACAGCGACGACGTGTTGTAGTAGCCGACGGTGCTGCCGCCGACGCGCAGTGCGCCGTTGCCGGACTGGCCGCCGACGATGAGGCCGGCCTGCAGCACGTTCGGAAACACCAGCACGCCGCGCGACTTCGCGACGAGCTCACGCGAGCCCGGTACCGTCGAATACAGGCGCGACAGCGTCGCGTTCACGCTCGCGTCGATCGACTCGCGTTTCGACGCGCTGGCTGATGCACTCTCGGGTTTGTCAGGCGTGGTGGTGCAACCGGCGAGCGCGAGACTGCCGAGCATGACGGCGGCGGCGGCTTTCATGCCGAGGGATTTCTGCATGGCGATGCTCCTTCGTTGTCGGGTTGAGGACGGGCGGGGCGGGCAGCGGGGCGGCCGGCCCTGTTCAACGGCGGGCGAGCAGCAGGCCTGCGACGAATGCCAGGCCCGCAACGACGCCCGCCGTCTGCCACGGGTTGTCGTGCACGGCTTGCGACACGCGCTCGGCCGAATCGCGCAGCCGGGCGGCCGCGCTGCCCGACGCGTAGTCGAGTGCGCTGCGCGCTTCATCGAGCCGTGACTGCACGCGCTTGCGCAGCGCGGCGATATCGCCGTCGCCGTCGCTCTTCAGCAGGTCTTCCAGTTCATCGACCAGCCCGCGCAGATCGTCGGTCACGTCCGCGTGCAGATCGCGGGCGGCCGAGCGCGCCGTGCGGCCCACGCGCCGGCCGGTGCGACGGATGTCGGACAGGCCGCGGTCCAGCTTGTGTTCGATCGAGTCGGTGAGCGCCATGGTGTTTATCCTCCTTCGATTTGATTTGCAGACCCATTTGAAGATAAGACGAATCCCAGCAACCAGTGTGATTCACATCAGCCAATTGAGTTTCGAGACAAATTTTCAATTCGTCGGCAAGTTTCCCGGGAAGCCCCGCGCGATGGGGCGGGGCGACGGTTGAAAAAATTTCGCGATCGAGCGAGGCGAGGCCACTGCACGACGTGAAAGCCCGGTAAATATGGCACCGCCCGGCGTGTCAGGTAATTAGTGCCGTTGCACGCGTCGTGTTGATGCAATTGCACTCATCGCCATTTCTTCATCGAGCAGGGTTTGTGCCCGCGGCCGGTCAGGTGGTGCCTTCCTCCAGCGCAAGGTCGATGACGACGGGATCGTGATCCGACGAACGGTATGCATCAGGTGCGTAATAGGCAGCCTGTTGCACCGGGGTTTTGTAATCAGGCACGGATTGCAGTGCAATCGGCTCATCGGCGTTGATGTGCCAGGCATGCACGGCCTTCACACGGGCGGCGAGCGGCGACGTGGCGAGTGCGTGGTCGAGGTTGCCTGCTTCGCCGCGAAATACGTAGCTGTAGCCGGCATTGCCGACGAAGCGGGCGACGAGGTTGGTGTAGCCGCGCGATTCGAGCGTGCGCAGCGGGTCTTCCTTCGCGTAGCTGTTCAGGTCGCCGATCAGCAGCACGCCGTCGGCTGCGGCACCGGTCGGCGACGTGGCGAGCCAGGCCGCGACGCGTTCGGCCGCCCGCGTGCGCGTCGCATTCCAGCAGCCCTGGCCGTCCGACTGGTCGAGATCCGGGCCGGTGGCGTGCGGACAGTTCTTCGACTTCAGGTGGTTGACCGCGACCGTGAACGCGCGGGTGCCGCCCATGCGACGGAACGTCTGCGCGAGCGGCGGGCGATTCCGGCCGCCGAGCACGACGGTCGCGGCACGCCCGACGGGCTCGATCGTCCGGCTGTCATACAGCAGCGCGACCGCGATCGCATCGCGGCCGAGCCGTGCGGTGCCGGGGTCGACCACGCGCCAGCCGCCGCCGAGCCGGGCCGCGAGCCGCTGCACGGCGCTCGCGGGGCCGTGGCCGTTGTTCGCGATTTCCATCAGGCCGATCACGTCGGCGCGCAACGCACGCAGCGCGGCCACGATCTTCGCTTCCTGCCGCGCGAAGGCGGCGGGTGTCTTCGCGCCGCGGTTGGCCGGATCGTCGAAGCCGCTGCCCGTGCCGTCGCCGTTGAAGTAGTTGAATACGTTGAACGACGCGACCCGCACGTCGGCTTGCGGATGCCGTGCCGGCGCATCGGTTCGCGGATTCGACGCCGCGTCGAAGACCGGCACCGCGGACGGTACGGGCTGCAGTCGCCACGTGCCGTAGCGCTTTTCGAGCACGCCTTCGATGCCGCGCACCGTGTAGCCCGCACGCAGCGTGTTGGCGGCGCTCAGCGCAGGCGGCGGATAGCGGGCGGTTGCGGGGTTCACGCGGGGCGAACCGTCGTCGAGCACGATGCGGTTGCGGGCATTGGCCGCCGCCTGCGCGGCGGCTTCGGCCGGCGGCACCACGTGAGTCGGCATGTACAGGCGGCCATGGCTGAGCACGATGCTGCCGTAGCGGCCGAGCGCGTAGGTATCGCTGACCGTCAGCGTTTGTGGAAAGCGCACCCGCATGCCTTCATGCGCGGCGAATACGGACTCGCTGTCGACCGGCAGCATCAGCGTTGCCGGCGTGACGGTCTGTCCGCGCGCGCAGACGGCCACGTGGCCCGACAGCGCGAGCTGCGTCCGGCCGTACTTCTGCTCGATCCTGCCGGTGATGTGCACGCGCTCGCCCGGGCGGGCGCGCGCATTCGGCGCATGGACGAACAGGCCTTCCGGGACGCCCGGCCGGTGCCGTCGCTGCGCGTCCGCCTGCTGGACGAAGAAACCGCCGAAGCCGTCGGTGCCGCCGAATGCCGCGGTGACGACTGCTTCGATCGACGTGGTGTGCCCGGCCAGCGGCGACCGGCCGCCGGGGTGCCGGATGTCGGCGATCGGCGTGGCGGCGCCGCCGCAGCCCGCGCTGACCGGCAGCGCGGCGGCGGCGGGCGCGGCGGAAAGGGCGAGCGAGGCGGCAAGCGCGAGCGGCGGCAGCAGGCGTGACATGGAGCGGTCCACAGGAAGAGAATTCGAAGGTTCGGGAAAGCATCTTGACGGCAAAATCGCGTGCGGCGACCAAAATGGCCATCAGGCCAGTGCCGAACGGCCAACGATGACGGCAGGGCCGGCCGGGGCTGTTACGCTTCGCACCTGACGTGTCATTCCGGCCCGCGATTCGAATGCTTGCGTGCACGGCCCCTACAGGAGATCTCCATGTCCTACATGCTGTTGATTGTCGAACCGACCGGCCAGCGCGCCGAACGCACGCTCGAAGACGGGCAGGCGCTTTATGCACGGATGGTCGATTTCGCCGAGACGCTGAAGGCGCGCGGCGTGCTGCGCGGCGTCGAGTCGCTGGAGCGCTCGGAACGCGCGACGCGCGTGCAGGTGCGCGACGGGGAGACGCGCCTCGTCGACGGCCCGTTCGCCGAGGCGAAGGAAATGGTCGGTGGCTTCTTCATCGTCGACGTCGCCACGCGCGACGAAGCGATCGAGATCGCGCGCCAGTGCCCGGCTGCGCAATGGTGCACGGTCGAAGTGCGGGCGGTCGGCCCGTGCTTCCAGTGACGGCGGCACCCTGGTATTTACCCTGATTCATCGCGCGGCACGTCGATCCGGCAGCCTGCCGCCCGTCGTCCGGATAAGGCGCGGATGAACGGGCGCCCCTTTTCACCGACGACAAGGAGTGAACGATGCGATTCATGATCATGATCCGGGCGAATGCCGTCAGCGAATCCGACGCTTTGCCCGACAACCGGCTGGTCGAGGCGATGACGGTCTATCACGAGGAGCTGGCCAGGGCCGGCGTGCTGCTCGATGCGAACGGCCTGCGGCCGAGCGCGCGCGGCTGGCGCGTGCGGTACACCGGCGGCAAGGGCACGGTGGTCGACGGCCCGTTCGCGGAGACGAAGGAACTGATCGCCGGCTATACGCTGATCCAGGTGCGCTCGCGCGACGAGGCGCTCGAATGGACGCGCCGGTTCCCCGCGCCGTTCGGCGCGGAGATGGACTGCGAGATCGAGGTGCGGCCGCTGTTCGAGCTCGACGACCTCACGCCCAGCGACGCGGTCGAACGGTTCCGCGAACTCCACGTCGGGCGCAACAACGCCGCCTGAATGCCCGCCTGAATCCAACCCCACCGGGAGCATCCGTCATGCACAAGATGGTTTTCATCAACCTGCCCGTAGCCGACCTGCCGCGCGCGAAGACGTTCTACCAGGCGCTCGGCTTCGAGGTCGTGCCGGCCTATACCAACGATCAGGCCGCCTGCCTGAAGATCAGCGACACGATCTTCGCGATGCTGCTCGTGCGGCCGTTCTTCCAGACCTTCACCGACAAGACGATCGTCGATCCGGCGACGCACGTGCAGGTGTTGTCGTGCCTGTCGTGCGAAAGCCCTGCCGAAGTCGACGAAGTCGTCGCGAAGGCGCGTGCGGCCGGCGGCACCACGCCGCGTCCGCCGATGGAATACCCGGGCATGTACGGCCACAGCTTCGCCGATCCGGACGGCCACGCATGGGAGCTGATGTACGTGGCGCAGGACGCGTCCGCGCAGGGGCACGCGTCGTGACGCGTGAGGCGACTCACCGTGCGATCGAAGCGGTCTGGCGAATCGAGGCGCCGAAGATCATTGCCCGCGCCGCGCGCGTGGTGCGCGACGTCGGCGTGGCCGAGGAACTCGCGCAGGACACGCTCGTCGCGGCGCTCGAGCACTGGCCCGTCGACGGCGTGCCCGACAACCCGGCTGCGTGGCTGATGACGGCCGTGAAGCGGCGCGCGCTCGACCGGGTCAGGCAGGAGTCGCTGCACGCGGCGAAGCGCGACCAGCTCGGGCATGAAATGGACGCGCTCGAGGCGCACGTCGTTCCCGACATCGCGGAGGTGCTCGCCGATGCGCGCGACGACGATATCGGCGACGACCTGCTGCGGCTGATCTTCACGTCGTGCCATCCGGTGCTGTCGACCGATGCGCGCGTCGCGCTGACGTTGCGGCTGCTCGGCGGGCTGACCACGAGCGAGATCGCGCGTGCGTTCCTGTCGCCCGAGCCGACGATCGCGCAGCGCATCGTGCGCGCGAAGCGCACGCTTGCGGCGGCGCGCGTGCCGTTCGAGGTGCCGTCCGCCGGCGCGCGGCCCGCGCGGCTCGCGTCGGTGCTCGAGGTGATCTACCTGGTGTTCAACGAAGGCCATGCGGCAACCGCCGGCGACGACTGGACGCGCCCGGCGTTGTGCGACGAGGCGCTGCGTCTCGGCCGCGTGCTGGCCGGGCTCGTGCCGGACGAAAGCGAAGTGCTCGGGCTCGTCGCGCTGATGGAACTGCAGGCGTCGCGCATGCATGCGCGGACCGATGCGCAGGGGCGCCCCGTGCTGCTGCTCGACCAGGACCGCAGCCGCTGGGATCCGCTGCTGATCCGGCGCGGCCTCGCGGCGCTCGATCGGGCAACGCAGCTTGGCGGCGTGCGCGGCCCGTATGCGCTGCAGGCCGCGCTGGCGGCGTGCCATGTACGCGCGCGGCAGGCGTCGGAAACGGACTGGGCGCAGATCGTCGCGCTGTACGACGCGCTCGCCGAAGTCGCGCCGTCGCCGGTCGTCGAGCTGAACCGCGCGGTGGCGGTGGGGATGGCGTTCGGGCCTGCCGCGGCGCTGGAGATCGTCGACGTGCTGCGCGACGATCCGGCGCTCGCGCGCTATCACTGGTTGCCGAGCGTGCGCGGCGACCTGCTCGCGAAGCTCGGCCGCGCCGACGAGGCGAAGGCCGAATTCCGCCGCGCGGCGGAGTTGACCCGCAACGAGCGCGAAAGGGAATTGCTGCTGAAGCGCGCGACAGACGCGTGACGTGTAACAAGCGACGCCGGTGCGCATGCACCGGGCGTCGCGCCGACCGCCGACCGCCGACCGCCGACCGCCGACCGCCGACCGCCGACCGCCGACCGCCGACCGCCGACCGCCGACCGCCGACCGCCGAACCCGCCGGCGACCCATTCCGACCCGTCAACCGTTCCCCGTTCCCGTCCGCCGCTATCGCCCGGATTGAAAAAGCCTATTGGGGGATGCGAACGCCAGCGCCTAGATTGAAAAGCACGACGCGTGCACGTCTGGCGTACGCATCGTTCCCCACATACATCATCGGCCGGCTTCGCACGCGGTCGCGCCGACTCGTACGGAGGCGCAAATGGCTCAACTCAAGGGCAGCAAGACCGAAGAGAACCTGAAGGCCGCGTTCGCGGGCGAATCGCAAGCGAACCGGCGCTATCTGTATTTCGCTTCGAAGGCGGACGTCGAAGGCCAGAACGACGTCGCCGCGCTGTTCCGCTCGACCGCCGAAGGCGAAACCGGCCATGCGCACGGCCACCTCGAATACCTCGAAGCAGTCGGCGATCCGGCGACGGGTTTGCCGTTCGGCCCGTCGCGGCTGAACCTCGAATCGGCGATCGCCGGCGAGACGCACGAATACACCGACATGTATCCGGGCATGGCGAAGACGGCACGCGACGAAGGTTTCGACGAAATCGCGAACTGGTTCGAGACGCTCGCGAAGGCCGAACGCAGCCACGCGAACCGCTATACGAAGGCGCTGGACGCACTCGTCGACTGACGCGGGCGCCGCAAGGCCGCACGGCCGGCCGGGCATTGCCCGCGGCCGGCCGTCTGTTGATCGCTGCCCGCATCGTGCGGGCGGCGCGCCCGCGCGCATGCGCGCCACGCTGGAGCGCCCCATGCCCCACAAGGAAGGCAGTCTCGAAGCCCCGACCCGGCATCCGCTCGACTGGCAGTCCGAAGCGTTCTACGACCAGGCCGCGATCGATGCGGAAATGACGCGCGTGTTCGACATCTGCGCCGGGTGCCGCCGCTGCGTATCGCTGTGCGGCGCGTTTCCGAGGCTGTTCGATCTCGTCGACGAAACGCCGACGGGCGATATCGAGGAGGTGCCGAAGGAGGCATTCGGCAAGGTCGTCGACCAGTGCTACCTGTGCGACCTCTGCTACATGACGAAGTGCCCGTACGTGCCGCCGCACGCATGGAACGTCGATTTCCCGCACCTGATGCTGCGTGCGAAGGCCGCGCGCTACCAGCGCGGCGAAGCGCCGCTGCGCGACAAGGTGCTGTCGAACACCGACGCGCTCGGCCATTTCGCGGGCATCCCGATCGTCACGCAGACGGTGAACGCGGTGAACCGCACGCCGCCCGCGCGCCACGCGCTCGAGGCGGCGCTCGGCGTCGATCGCAACGCATGGCTGCCGGAGTTTGCGCCGCGCAAGTTCCGGCGCGCAGCGAAACGCTCGGACGGCCCGCCGGTACGCGACGGCGAACGCACGCCCGGCAAGGTCGCGATCTACGCGACGTGCTACGTGAACTTCAACGAGCCGGGCATCGGCCACGACCTGCTCGCGATCCTCGCGCACAACGAGATCCCGTACGAGCTCGTCACGCGCGAAGCCTGCTGCGGGATGCCGCTGCTCGAGCAGGGCAATCTCGCGGGCGTCGCCGCGAAGAAGGCCGTGAACGTGCCGGTGCTGGAGCGCTATGCGCGCGAAGGCTATGCGCTGATCGGCGCGATCCCGAGCTGCGTGCTGATGTACAAGAGCGAACTGCCGCTGATGTTCCCCGGCGACGAAGCCGTGCGCGCGGTGGCCGACGCATTCTGGGATCCGTTCGAATACGTGATCGCGCGGCATCGCGACGGTTTGCTGAAGACCGATTTCAAGCAGGGCCTCGGCACCGTGTCGTATCACGTGCCGTGCCATGCGCGCGTGCAGAACATCGGCCGCAAGACGGCCGACGCGCTGTCGCTCGTGCCCGATACGCGCGTCAACGTCGTCGAGCGCTGTTCGGGGCACGCGGGCACGTTCGGCGTGAAGAAGGCGTTCCATGCGGACGCGATGCGGATCGGCGCGCCCGTGTTCAAGGCGATGGCCGAGCCGAAGCCCGATTTCGTGTCGTCGGACTGCGCGCTCGCCGGCCATCACATCGTGCAGGGCATCGACGACAAGGGGCTGCCCTCCGCGCCGCTCGCGCATCCGCTGACGCTGCTGCGCCGTGCGTACGGCATCTGAGACGGCCGCCCGGCGAACACACCGACGACATCCGAGGACATCCCATGACGCTGACCCGCGACTCGCTGCTGACGCTCGAAGCGTACGCGAAGATCCGCAGGACCGAACACGCGCGGCTCGTCGCGTACAAGCGCCGCCGCGCGGTGGCGCTCGGCAACCATCTGCGCCTCCTGTTCGAGGACGAGACCACGATCCGCTACCAGATCCAGGAGATGCTGCACATCGAGAAGATCTTCGACGAGGCGGGCATCGAAGGCGAACTGGAAGCCTATCTGCCGCTCGTGCCCGACGGCTCCAACCTGAAGGCGACGCTGCAGATCGAATACGAGCACGAGGCCGAACGGCGGGCGGCACTCGCGCGACTGATCGGCGTCGAGGATCGTGTGTACCTGCAGGTCGACGGGCATCCTGACGTGTATGCGATCGCCGACGAGGATCTCGATCGCGACAACGCGGAGAAGACCTCGGCCGTGCATTTCGTGCGCTTCGAATTGAGCGGGGCGATGCGCGCGGCGCTCAAGGACGGCGCGACGCTGTCGATCGGCTGCGACCATCCGGCCTATACGTTGCCGCCGCAACGCGTGGACGCGGACGTGGCCGCGTCGCTGGCCGGCGATCTGCGCTGACGCACGGCCGCGCGTGGCCGTGCGCATCGCCTGTTCGGCACGTCGTTCCAACCCGAATCACGCTCATCCGGCCGACCGTTTCCCGAGGATGTAACAGACGGGCTGCGCTTGCATGCCGGGAAACAATGTGCATTGCACGTCAGATCGCTTTCATCGTTCGCAGAGAAACAATAAAAAGATTGTGCACGGAGAAAATTCAGTCCATTGGAATTTGAATGATTTACCGATCCGTGAATATCTTGTTACGAAATTTTCCCTGATTTACCGATTTTAGGCGGCAATTCCCGCAATTGTTGCCGTCAAGGGTCGGAACACATCGGGAGGCCCGCCGGCCGGGGCGCGGTCGCACCCCGCAGAGCCCCGCCAGACGGGGCTTCCCGGCGTCGCGCATAACGATCGCGTAAAAAAATTCAAGCGTAAATAGATCACGCATCCATGGCAGGTTGTTTCAGTGCGTAACATTAAGTCATTGTCATATTGAGATAAACCCTGAGGATGGTATGCTTCGTGCACAAAAATTCCCACATTGGAGTGAGACCGTGATTTGTGCGCCATTGCCGGGAATGGCGGCACCGCGAAAGTGCGGTGCCGCGCCGGCATGCACAACAATCGGATAACCATAATGTGCAACCGGGGCGCCCCGTGACGCGATGCGTGACGACGGCGCCGACAATCGCAGCCCCGGCCTGGCTGCGTGGAGAAATCAACTATGTTCTTCGATGAGCTTAACGATGAAGAGTGGTTTCGTCTTTCAACGCTGATCGCGGATGAACCCATCCGGCTGAACCGTCGAGGCCGTCCGCGCGCCGAACCGCGCGTCGTCGCCAACGCGGTTCTCTGGATCCTGACGACCGGTGAAGCGTGGTCCAAACTGCCCGGGCGCTATCCGTCCGGGCCGACGTGCCGCCGCCGCTACGAAGAGTGGCTCGCGAACGGCACGCTGCTGCAGATGATCGACGTGCTGACCCAGTTCAGCGGGCGCACGTTCGCGTATGTTCCGCCGCCGCCGGTGCCGGTCGCGCCGGCATGCCGTGCGGAGCCCGTGCCCGACAACGATCGTCTGCGCGGCGTGTTCTGGCAGAACCCCGAGTCGTGGCAACTGCCGGTCGCGCAGGCAAACGTTTGGGAGGGCGAGGGCGCGACGCTGACCGCGATGTCGAACGCCGGCGCGGACGCGTCGTCCGGTTCGTCGTTCGCGGTACCCGGCGCGCAGCCCGCGGGGCTGCGCCACGGGCGTCCGTCCGCCGCGAGCTTCGCCGCGGCCGAACCGCAAGTCGACGAGTATCGCGGCTACACGGTCTACGGCAGCGCACAGCCGGTGCAGAACCTGATGTACCGCGCGTGGGCCGAGATCATGCAGGACGACCGGCGCGTCGAGCGCTCGGGCCTGATCGGCCCGCGCTTCACCGACGCGGACGAAGCGGAGCAGTACGCGCTCGACTGGGCGCGCCAGTGGATCGATCGTCATGGTGCGAGCGACGAGCCGGTGCGTGCGCCGCAAAGCGAAGTGCTGGCCGGCCTGTCCGCGCTGGCGCGTGCCGAGTCGGACATCAAGCGCTTCATCGCCGAGCGTCGCGCGGGTGCGCTGTCCGAGGGCCGCAACGACCCGGTGCAGTCGGATCGCCGCGAGTATGCGTACCGCGTAGGTTGATCGTCATCCGAACGAAAACGCGCGGGTCGTCGTGTGTCACGGCGCCCGCGCGTTATTCCTTGTCTCCCCCATGCCCGTGATGCCGGGCGCGCCGTCGAGACGGCGCGCCCGGCATGCGCTGCGTCACTGGCGTCCGTAGGTGTCGTCGAAGCGGACGATGTCGTCCTCGCCGAGATACGCGCCCGATTGCACTTCGATCAGCTCGAGCGGCATCTTGCCCGGGTTCTCGAGACGGTGCGACACGCCGAGCGGGATGTACGTCGATTCGTTTTCGGACAGCAGGAAGGTTTCGTCGCCGCGCGTGATGCGCGCGGTGCCGCGCACGACGATCCAGTGTTCGGCGCGGTGGTGGTGC
The DNA here is from genome assembly GCF_003853425.1 of Burkholderia sp. Bp9140. Classification (NCBI taxonomy): domain Bacteria; kingdom Pseudomonadati; phylum Pseudomonadota; class Betaproteobacteria; order Burkholderiales; family Burkholderiaceae; genus Burkholderia; species Burkholderia sp. Bp9140. The sequence continues at coordinate 171,897 of NZ_QTPQ01000002.1, read as the reverse complement.
ATCTGCAGCGACAGTCGCGCGCCCGGCTTCACGACGATGCGCTTCACCTGGAAGCGCTCGCCCATGTCGACCGAATCGTAATGACCCCACGGGCGGTGGACCTTGCGGTGATCGGTCGCCTCCGCACCGCGCTCGGCCTTGATGCGTCCCACGATCTTCTTCACGTCCTGCACGCAGGACTTGTCGGCGACGAGCACGGCGTCGGGCGTTTCGACGACGACGAGATTCTGCGTGCCGACGCACGCGACGAGCCGGCTTTCCGAATGCGCGAAGGTCGATTCGGCGTTCTCGAACAGCACGCGGCCGCGGCCGACGTTATCGGCATCGTCCTTCGGCAGGATCTGCCAGATCGCGTCCCACGAGCCGACGTCCGACCAGCCCGCATCGAGCGGCACGACGACGCTTTCGCACAGCTGCGGCAGGTTCGCGAGCGGCTCCATCACCGCGTAGTCGATCGAGTTCGACGGCGACGCGGCGAACGCGTCGCGATCGACGCGGAAGAAGTCGCCGTCTTCCTTGCCGCGTGCGACGGCCTGCTCGCAGGCCGTGTAGATTTCGGGTTCGAGCTGGCGGATCGCGTTCAGCCACACCGACGCGCGCACGATGAAGATCCCGCTGTTCCACCAGTATTCGCCGGACGCGACGTACTGCTGTGCGAGTTCGAGATGCGGCTTCTCGACGAAGCGGTCGAGGCGGCGCACGTCGAGGCTGCCGGTGGCGGCGTCGCCGAGCGGCGCGCCGACGCGGATGTAGCCGTAGCCCGTTTCGGCGCGGCCCGGCACGATGCCCATCGTCGCGATCTTGCCCTGGGCCGCGCAGTGCACGCCGGCCGCGACCGCCGCATGAAAGCGCGGCTGGTCGGCCACCGCGTGGTCGGCCGGCATCACGGTCATCACGGCGTCGCCGCCGCGGGCGACGATCCGCAGCGCGGCGAGCGTCAGCGCGGGCGCGGTGTCGCGGCCGAGCGGCTCGAGCATGATCGATGCGCGCTTGCCGGTCAGGCGCAGTTGTTCGGCGGTCGTGAAGCGGTGATCCTCGCCGCACACGATCAGCACGTCGTCGTTCAGCGGATGACCGGTCGTGAGGCCGTCGAGCCGCAACGCGGTGGATTGCAGCAGCGAATGATCGCCGAGCAGGCCGATCAGCTGCTTCGGATAGTGTTCGCGCGACATCGGCCACAAACGCGTGCCCGAACCGCCGGCAAGGATCACCGGCTGCACCGCGACGCGCACACTGGCGTCGGTTGCGGCGGAAGAAGAAGGGCGCGTATCGGCTGCCACGGCCGGAGCATTCATGATGACACTCTCCTCGATTGAAGTCAGTGCCTGTTTGTAGCATGAAGTAAATCGACAATAAAACCGGACGCCTTGCACGATATTCGTCGCGCACTTCGTCGCGCACGTATCCGGGAAAATTTTCCGCGATAGCATCGGATGCAAACAAAAAAATAAAAAATAATTCGGGCAATCGGGCTGACGTCCCGTCCTGCAAGGGGCTGGCGGGAACCGTAAAGTGTTCGAAAAAATCCCGATTCGCGCTCGTTTCGGGAAAACGTGCCGATTTAATTCAAGAATTTCGCGGCAAGAATTTCCGATTATTTTTCGAAATACTTGTGCGCTTGAGGAGAGATTTTCTTGTCGCTTCAATAGCGTCATGCAACGTTTGAATCGAATGTGCGGCACGGGCGGCACAAGGAGCTGTTCGACAAACGCCTGTTCAAAGAGGAAGCGAACATGTTGAGCGTGCTGGCGAGAGTCATCGATATCGCGATGGTCGTGTTGGGGGCGTTGATCGCCGCCACGCTGCACGGCGGCAGCATCTGGCTCAACGACCTGCAGCGCACGACGGTATTGTTCGACTGCCTGCTGGTCGTGGTGTTCTTTCCGGCGATCGGCATCTATCAGTCGTGGCGAGGCAAGCGTCTCGTCGGGCTGGTGGGGCGCGTGGCGTTCGCGTGGCTGGTGGTCGAGCTCGCGGGCATCCTGATGAGCTTCAGCTTTCACCAGTCGGGCGACCTGTCGCGGCTGTGGCTGGGTTACTGGGCGCTCGTGACGATGGCGCTGCTCGTCGGCTCGAAGGCCTGCGTGCACGTCGTGCTGCGACAGCTGCGGCGCGGCGGCTACAACCTGAAGGCGGTCGCGATCGTCGGCGGCACGCCGGCCGCGCGGCGGCTGATCGCGCAGATGCGGGCGCGTCCGGAAGCGGGCTTCAACCCGGTATGCGTGTACGACGAAAGCGAAGTGCCGGGCGAGGTCGCGCTCGACGACGTGCGCATCGAGCGGCAGTTCGAATCGCTGGTGTGGCTGGTGCGCAGCCGCGCGATCAGCGAGCTGTGGCTCACGCTGCCGATCACGGAGGAGCGCCGGATTCACCAGATCGTGACGGTGTTCCGCCACGACTTCGTGAATATCCGTTTCATTCCGGACGTGCGCACGCTGTCGTTCTTCAACCAGGAAGTGGTCGAGGTGCTCGGCGTGCCGGCGATCAACCTCGCGGCGTCGCCGATCACCGACGTGCGGATCCTGCCGAAGTTCGTGTTCGACCGGCTGTTCGCGCTGGCGGCGCTCACGGCGCTCGCGCCGGTGATGGTGCTGATCGCCTGCCTGATCAAGTTCACGTCGCGCGGGCCGGTGTTCTTCCGCCAGAAGCGCAAGGGGATCGACGGGCACGAGTTCGAGATCTACAAGTTCCGCTCGATGAAGGTGCATCAGGAAGTCACGGGGCAGGTCACGCAGGCGACGAAGAACGACTCGCGCGTGACGCCGGTCGGCCGCTTCCTGCGCCGCACGAGCCTGGACGAACTGCCGCAGTTCATCAACGTGCTGAAGGGCGAGATGTCGGTCGTCGGCCCGCGGCCTCATGCGCTCGCGCACGACGACATCTACAAGGATCTGGTGAAGGGCTACATGTTCCGCTACCGGATCAAGCCGGGCATCACCGGCTGGGCGCAGATCAACGGCTTTCGCGGCGAGACCGACCAGATCGAGAAGATGATGGGACGCGTGAAGCTCGATCTGTACTACATGCAGAACTGGTCGTTCTGGCTCGACATCAAGATCGTCGTGCTGACGCTCTGGAAAGGCTTCACCGGCAGCAACGCTTACTGACGCGGAACGCGCGCAGACACTCCGGTTTTACGAATTTCGAATCATTGGTCACGAGGTCCGACATATCATGAATCTGACTATCATCGGCAGCGGTTACGTAGGTCTTGTCACCGGCGCCTGTCTCGCCGACATCGGGCACGACGTGTTCTGTCTCGACGTCGATCGGGCGAAGATCGACGTCCTGAACAGCGGCGGCGTGCCGATCCACGAGCCGGGCCTCAAGGAAGTCATCGCGCGCAACCGCGCGGCGGGCCGCCTGCGCTTCTCGACCGACATCGAGGCCGCGGTCGCGCACGGCGACGTGCAGTTCATCGCGGTCGGCACGCCGCCCGACGAGGACGGCTCGGCCGACCTGCAGTACGTGCTCGCGGCGGCGCGCAACATCGGCCGTTACATGAAGGGCTTCAAGGTGATCGTCGACAAGTCGACGGTGCCGGTCGGCACGGCCGAGCGCGTGCGCGCGGCAGTCGCCGAGGAACTCGCGAAGCGCGGCGACGACGACCAGATGTTCTCGGTCGTGTCGAACCCGGAATTCCTGAAGGAAGGCGCGGCGGTCGACGATTTCACGCGGCCGGACCGCATCGTGATCGGCTGCGACGAAGACGTGCCGGGCGAGCGCGCGCGCGAACTGATGAAGAAGCTCTATGCGCCGTTCAACCGCAACCACGAACGCACGCTGTACATGGACGTGCGCTCGGCCGAATTCACGAAATACGCGGCGAACGCGATGCTCGCGACGCGCATCTCGTTCATGAACGAGCTTGCGAACCTGGCCGACCGCTTCGGCGCGGACATCGAGGCCGTGCGCCGCGGGATCGGCTCCGATCCGCGCATCGGCTATCACTTCCTGTACGCGGGCTGCGGCTACGGCGGCTCGTGCTTCCCGAAGGACGTCGAGGCGCTGATCCGCACCGCCGACGAGCACGGCCAGTCGCTGCAGATCCTGAAGGCCGTGTCGTCGGTCAACGCGGCGCAAAAGCGTGTGCTCGCCGACAAGATCGTCGCGCGCTTCGGCGAGGACCTGACGGGCCGCACGTTCGCGATCTGGGGCCTGGCATTCAAGCCGAACACCGACGACATGCGCGAAGCGCCGAGCCGCGAGCTGATCGCCGAGCTGCTGTCGCGCGGTGCGCGCATCGCCGCGTACGACCCGGTCGCGCAGCAGGAAGCGCGCCGCGTGCTCGCACTCGATCTCGCCGACCACCCGAGCTGGCTCGAACGCCTCACCTTCGCCGACGACGAGGCGCAGGCCGCGCGCGATGCCGACGCACTCGTGATCGTCACTGAATGGAAGGCGTTCAAGAGCCCGGATTTCGCCGCGCTCGGCCGCCAATGGAAGTCGCCGGTGATCTTCGACGGCCGCAACCTGTACGAGCCGGAGACGATGAGCGAGCAGGGCATCGAATACCACCCGATCGGCCGCCCCGGCTCGCGCCAGGCCGTCGCCGCCCGCGTGCCGGGCGCCGCGCGCGCGAACGCCTGACCCGCGCGTCGCCGTTACCCGTAACCCGATTCGAGCTGCCATGTTCCGGAACATCCTGATCGTCTGTCACGCGAACGTCTGCCGCAGCCCGGCGGCGGAAATGCTGTTCAAGTCGCACGCGGCGTCGCGTGGCGGCCCGCGCGTGACGTTCCACTCCGCCGGTGTACGGGCGAACGACGGCGACGGCATCGATCCGGTGATGCGGCAACTGCTCGCCGAGCGCGGCGTCGACGCGACGCCGCACCGGTCGCGGCGGCTGTCGCGCCGGATCGTGCGCGACGCCGACCTGATTCTCGTCAGCGAGCGCGAACAGATCAAGGCCGTCGAATCGGTCGATCCGTTCGCGCGCGGCAAGGTCCACCTGCTGGGCAAGTGGGAGGACGCCGAGATCGCGGATCCGCATGGCGGCCCGGAGGCCGACTATCGCGAGAGCTACTCATTGATCGAACGTCTGGTTCAAGGATGGCTGCAAAAACTATGCTGAAACGTCCCATGCGCCCGCTGGCGCTTGCCGTCGCGATGACGACATTCCTGTCGGCCTGCGCGACCGCGCCCGGCAACTATCTCGACTCGTCGAACCTGAAGGACGAAGGCCGGCAAGGCCAGGCCGAAACCTATCCGGTTCATTACATCGACGCGAAGCTGGTGATGGATCAGCTGCAGAAGCAGCAGGTCGAGCACCCGCTGCCGCCGGGCCGTTACACCGATCCGTCGCAGTACGTCTACCGCGTCGGCCCGCAGGACATCCTCGGCGTCACGGTGTGGGATCACCCCGAGCTGACGACGCCGCAGGGCCAGTCGTTCTCGAGCGGCGGCAACACGACGCAGTCGGTCGCGGGTGCGCTGCAGCAGCCGTATACGACTGCGCTGCCGGGTCAGGCCGATCCGTACGGCCAGACCGTGGCCGCCGACGGCACGATCTTCTTCCCGTTCGTCGGCCGCATCCGCGTGGCGGGCAAGACGGTTGCACAGATCCGCGAGCAGATGGCGTCCACCCTCGCGCGCTACGTGAAGAATCCGCAGCTCGACGTGCGCGTGCTGTCGTTCCGCAGCCAGAAGGTGCAGGTGACGGGCGAGGTGAAGCAGCCGGGCCCGCTCGCGGTGAGCGACGTGCCGCTGACGCTCGTCGACGCGATCTCGCGCTCGGGCGGCTCGACCAACGAGGCCGACCTGCAGCGCGTGCGCCTGACGCGCGAAGGCAAGCTCTACACGCTCGACGCGAACGGCGTGCTCGATCGCGGCGAAGTGAAGCAGAACGTGATGCTGCAGCCGGGCGACATCATCAACGTGCCGGACCGCAGCGACAGCCGCGTGTTCATCATGGGCGAGGTCAAGACGCCGGTCACCGTGCCGATGCTCAAGGGCAGGCTGACCCTTGCCGATGCGCTGACGTCCGGCGGCGGCATCCTCGACACCGATGCGAACCCGCGCAAGATCTACGTGATGCGCGGGATGCATGACAACCCGACGAAGCCGGAAGTGTTCCGTCTCGACATGACGCAGCCGGATGCGCTGATGCTGTCGAGCCGCTTCCCGCTTCAGCCGCTCGACGTCGTCTATGTCAGCACGGCCAGCTCGGTGCAGTTCAACCGTGTGCTGCAGCAGGTGTTGCCGACGATCCAGACGATCTTCTTCATGCGGCAAATCACGCGCTGATAGCCCGCCGGGGCGGCGCCTCCGCCCCGGCACCACTCAAGCGGGAACGAACGGTGAACACGCAAGCGAAACACTCCTACGCGGATCTGACCGCGAAAACCGAGGAAGAGGACGTCGTCCTCGGCCAGCTGCTCCAGGTGCTCATGGACGACATCTGGCTGCTGCTCGGCATCGCGGTGACCGTCATCGCGCTCGCCGGCCTGTACTGCTACGTCGCGAAGCCGGTCTATCAGGCCGACGTGCACGTGCGGGTCGAGGGCAACGACAACACGTCGCAGGCGCTCACGCAGACGCAGACGGGCGCGATGATCAACAGCGGTCCGCAGCAGGCGCCGACCGATGCGGAAATCGAGATCATCAAGAGCCGCGGCGTCGTCGCGCCGGTCGTCGAGCAGTTCAAGCTGAACTTCTCGGTCGTGCCGAAGGCGCTTCCGGTGCTCGGCAGCCTGGCCGCGCGCATCGCGACGCCGGGCGAGCCGTCGCGTGCCTGGTTCGGCCTGCGGTCGTACGCATGGGGCGGCGAAGTCGCCGACATCGACACGATCAACGTCGTGCCGGCGCTCGAAGGCAAGAAGCTGACGCTGACGGCCGGCCCGAACGGCACCTACACGCTGGTCGACCAGAACGGCAACCGTCTTCTGTCGGGCCGCGTCGGCGAATCGGAGCAGGCAGGCGGCGTGACGCTGCTCGTGCAGAAGCTCGTCGCGCGTCCGGGCACGCAATTCACGGTGGTCCGCTACAACGATCTCGACGCGATCGGCGGCTTCCAGTCCGGCATCCAGGTGAGCGAGCAGGGCAAGCAGACGGGCGTCGTGCAGATCTCGCTCGAAGGCAAGAATCCGGACCAGACCGCCGCGATCGCGAACGCGCTCGCGCAGTCGTACCTGAACCAGCACGTGATCGCGAAGCAGGCCGAAGCGACCAAGATGCTCGACTTCCTCAAGGGCGAGGAACCGCGCCTGAAGGCCGACCTCGAGCGCGCGGAAGCCGCGCTGACGCAGTACCAGCGCACGTCCGGCTCGATCAACGCGAGCGACGAGGCGAAGGTCTACCTCGAAGGCAGCGTGCAGTACGAGCAGCAGATCGCCGCGCAGCGCCTGCAGCTCGCGTCGCTCGCGCAGCGCTTCACCGATTCGCATCCGATGGTGATCGCCGCGAAGCAGCAGCTCGCGGAGCTGCAGGGCGAGAAGGACAAGTTCAGCAACCGCTTCCGCAGCCTGCCGGCGACTGAAGTGAAGGCCGTCCAGCTCCAGCGCGACGCGAAGGTTGCCGAGGACATCTACGTGCTGCTGCTGAACCGCGTGCAGGAACTGTCGGTGCAGAAGGCCGGCACCGGCGGCAACATCCACCTCATCGATTCGGCGCTGCGCCCGGGCGACCCGATCAAGCCGAAGAAGGTGCTGATCCTGTCGGCCGCCGTGTTCCTGGGCCTGATCCTCGGCACCGGCGTCGTGTTCCTGCGCCGCAACCTGTTCCAGGGCATCGAGGATCCGGACCGCGTCGAGCGTACGTTCAACCTGCCGCTGTACGGGCTGGTGCCGCAAAGCGCCGAGCAGGTGAAGCTCGATGCCATGGCCGAGAAGGGCGGCGGCCGCGCGCGGCCGATCCTCGCGAGCCTGCGCCCGAAGGACCTGAGCGTCGAAAGCATGCGCAGCCTGCGTACCGCGATGCAGTTCGCGATGATGGATGCGAAGAACCGCGTGATCGTGCTGACCGGCCCGACGCCGGGCATCGGCAAGAGCTTCCTGACGGTCAACCTCGCGGTGCTGCTCGCGCATTCGGGCAAGCGCGTGCTGCTGGTCGACGCCGACATGCGCCGCGGGATGCTCGACCGCTACTTCGGCCTCACCGCGCAGCCGGGCCTGTCCGAGCTGCTGAGCGATCAGTCTTCGCTTGAAGAGGCGATCCGCGAGACGCCGGTGCCGGGCCTGTCGTTCATCTCGGGCGGCACGCGCCCGCCGAACCCGTCGGAGCTGCTGATGTCGACGCGTCTGCCGCAATACCTCGAAGGGCTCGGCAAGCGCTACGACGTCGTGCTGATCGACTCGCCGCCGGTGCTGGCGGTGACCGACGCGACCATCATCGGCCGCATGGCCGGCTCGACCTTCCTGGTGCTGCGCTCGGGCATGCATACCGAAGGCGAGATCGCCGACGCGATCAAGCGCCTGCGCACTGCGGGCGTCGATCTGGAAGGCGGGATCTTCAACGGCGTGCCGCCGAAGGCACGCGGCTACGGCCGTGGTTATGCGGCCGTCCACGAATACCTGAGCGCCTGACCGCATTGCACGAAACCGGGCCGGCGCGCGCAGCACCGGCCCGGCCGACTGGAGAACCCTCGATGAAAATTTCCGTGCTCGTTCCGACCTACCGGCGCCCGGCCGACCTCGCGCGCTGCCTGCTGGCGCTGCAGCGCCAGCAGCGGCTGCCCGACGAGGTGATCGTCGTCGCGCGCCCGGAGGACGATGCCACGCACGAGCGCCTCGCCGATCCGTCGGTCGGCGGCGCGCTGCCGCTGCGGGTCGTGCCGGTCGACGTGCCGGGACAGGTCGCGGCGCTGAACAAGGGGCTCGACTCGGCGAACGGCGACATCGTCGCGATCACCGACGACGATGCGGCGCCGCGCGCCGACTGGCTCGCGCGCATCGAAGCCGTGTTCCTGGCCGATCCGCGCGCCGGCGCGGTCGGCGGCCGCGACTGGGTGCACGAGAAAGGCCGCGTGCTCGACGAGTCGCGCGAACTCGTCGGCCAGCTCATGCTGTCCGGCAAGATCATCGGCAACCATCACCTGGGCGTCGGCGGCGCGCGCGAAGTCGACATGCTGAAAGGCGCGAACATGAGCTACCGCCGCGCCGCGATCGAACGGCTGCGCTTCGACACGCGGCTGCGCGGCGCCGGTGCGCAGGTGCACAACGACATGGCCTTCAGCATGCACGTGCAGCGTGAAGGCTGGAAGCTCGTCTACGACCCGGCGATCGCGGTCGATCATTTTCCGGCCGAGCGCTTCGACGACGACCGGCGCGATGCTGCATCGCTGAATGCGATCAGCAACGGCGCGTACAACCTGCACCTGATCCTGCGCGAGCATCTGCCGCTGGTGCGGCGCGAGATCGCATGGTGGTGGTGGACGCTGGTCGGCACGCGCGTCTACCCGGGCCTCGCGCACGTGCTGCTGTCGCTGCGTGGCGCGCAGCGCGACCGCGTGCGCGAGCACTGGCGCGCGGTGCGCCGCGGCGCCCGCGATGCGCGCCGCGCGAACCTTGCCCCCCACCGTGCGGCGATGCCGCCGGTGACGTCTTGAACGGGCCGCGCGCATCGCGCACGGCTACCCCCGGAGGGCTTGCATGACCACGACGAAAGTTCACGTCCACCTGTTTTACGGCGCAGATCCGCGTACCTACCGGAAAGGCGAGGACATCGGCTGCCTGTACGGCTATCACCACGCCGAATCCGACGAATTCCGGCTGACCTATTCGCAGGACCGGCGCGAGAGTCGCGTCGCGAGCCTCGCGCGCCGTGCGCTGAAGGCGACGCTCGGCTTCGACGTCGTGCACGCGTGGCGCAATCGCGCCGCGCTGCTGGGCACCGACGTGATCTGGACGCACACCGAGCAGGAGCACCTCGCCGCCGCGCTGATCCTGAAGCTCGCCGGTGCGCAGGGCAAGCGCCCGCTGCTGCTCGCGCAGAGCGTCTGGCTGTTCGACAAGTGGAACACGTTCGGCGGCCCGCGCCGCTGGCTGTATCGCAAGCTGCTCGCGCGCGCCGACGCGCTGACGACGCTCGCCCGCGACAACGCCGAGCTGTGCCGCCGCTATCTCGGGCGCGACGCGGAGTTCGTGTACTACGGGCTGAACACGCAGGACTTCCCGCCCGCCGAGCCGCGGCAGTGGCAGCCGAACCGGCCGCTGCGGATCGCCGCGATCGGCAACGACCGCGATCGCGACTGGCGCACGTTCCTCGCCGCGTTCGGCGGCGACGAGCGCTACGACGTGCGGCTCGCGACGCGGCGCCGCGTGCCGCGCGAGTGGCATGCGCCGAACGTGAAGATCGGTTCGGCGTCGGGCCTCGCGAAGCAGCACGAGCTGTATGCGTGGGCCGACGTGATCGTCGTGCCGCTGCGGCCGAACTTCCACGCGTCGGGCATCACGGTGATGCTCGAGGCGGCGGCGGTCGGCAAGCCGATGATCGTGTCCGACGTCGGCGGGCTCAGCGACTACTTCCCGCACGACACGGCCGCCTACGTGCCGGCGTTCGATGCACCGGCGATGCGCCAGGCCGCCGACCGCTTCGTGGCCGAACCGGCCGCCGCGCTCGAATGCGCGCGTGCCGCGGCGGCGTGCCTGCGCGAGCGCGACCTGACCACGCAGGCGTTCGCCGAACAGCACGTGCGGATCACGCGCGACATGCTGCGCCGGCGCCGCACGCCGGCGGCCGCCGGTCTCGCGATGCCGCTCGCGGATTCGCGTCCTTCGTCGCGGTGAGAGCGGATCGATGAGTACGATTGCCGCCGAACGCGCACCGTCGCGCAACCGCCGCCGGTTACCCGAACCGAAGCACTGGGCCGGGCAGGCCGGGCTGTGGACGTTCACCGCCGCGCTGATCGCCGTTCACCAGGGCAAGGTGCTGACGCTCGCGTTTCCGGTGCTGGCGATCGCGGTCGGCATCTGGCTGTATTTCAAGAGCCCGGCGCGCTACGTCGGCTTCATGTGGTGGGTGTGGTTCCTGAGTCCCGAAGTGCGGCGCCTGGCCGACTGGTCGAAGGGCGCGTTCACGCCGACGAGCCTGATCCAGGTCGCGCCGCTCGCGGTGACGATGATCGCCGGGTTCGGGCTCGTCAGGCATTACCGCGTGCTCGCGCAGCGGCGCGGGATTCCGGTGCTGCTGATCCTGTTCGGGCTCATGTATGCGTATCTCGTCGGGATCGTGTCGAGCGGCGTGATGGCCGCGACCTACGACCTCGCGAACTGGGTGTACCCGGTGCTGATCGGTTTTCACATCATGGTCAACTCGCGCAACTATCCCGAGTACCGCGACGTGCTGCTGTCCACGTTCATGTGGGGCATGCTCGTGATGGGCGTGTACGGGGTCGTGCAGTACTTCGTGATGCCGCAGTGGGACGTGCTGTGGATGGTCGGCTCGCAGATGGGCTCGCAGGGCGAGCCGGTGCCGTACGGCGTGCGCGTGTTCAGCACGATGAATTCGTCGGGGCCGTTCGCGTTCGCGATCATGGGCGCGCTGGTGTTCGTGTTCGCGGCACCGCAGAAGGTCCGCTGGTTCGCGGGCGCCGCCGGCTTCGTGTCGTTCGCGCTGTGTCTCGTGCGCTCGACCTGGGGCGGCTGGGTGATCGCGCTCGCGATCCAGCTCGTGCAGTCGAGCAACCGCGTGCGGATGCGGATCCTGATCAGCGGCGTCGTGCTGGTCGGGCTGTGCGTGCCGCTCCTGACCGTCGGGCCGGTGGCCGACCGGCTCGGCCAGCGTCTCCAGTCGATCACGAACCTGAAGGACGACCGCAGCTATGACGACCGCAACAAGTTCTATGCGACCTTCGCGCAAACGGCGTTCACCGACGTCGCCGGCGAAGGGATGGGCGCGACCGGCGCGTCCACCAAGCTGTCGAGCGACAGCGGCGAACTCGGCAAGTACGGCAGCTTCGACAGCGGCGTGATGAACGTGCCGTTCGTGCTCGGCTGGCCCGGCACGCTGCTGTACCTGTCGGGCGTCGTGATGCTGCTTGCCCGCACGCTGCGCGCGGCGTTCAAGCTGCGCAAGGACAAGTTCGTCGGCGCATGCCTGAGCCTGTGCCTGTCGGTGTTCGCGATGCTCGTGTTCACGAACTCGCTGATCGGCACGGGCGGCCTGCTGCTGTTCACGGCCATTTTTTCAATACTATCCGCGGCGCACTGGCAGAAGGCGCAGCGCCTGCTGGCCGCCGCGCGTTCACGGGGAGGCGACCATTGAGAATCGCGATCGTCACGCACGTCGTGCGACATAACGACGGGCAAGGCCGCGTCAATTACGAAATCGCGCGCGCGGCGCTGGCTGAAAACTACGAGGTCACGCTGGTCGCGTCGCACGTCGCGCCCGAGCTGCTGGCCGACCCGCGCGTGCGCTGGGTGCCGGTGAAGGTCGGCCGCTTCTGGCCGTCGAATCTCGTCAAGCAGCAGGTGTTCGCGCTGAAGAGCGCATGGTGGCTGCGCGCGCATCGCGGCGAGGTCGACGTGCTGCACGTGAACGGCTTCATCTCGTGGATCCGCGCCGACGTGAATACCGCGCACTTCGTGCATGGTGGCTGGTTCAAGAGCCCGTACTACCCGTTCGGTCTGACGAAGGGGCTGTGGTCGGCCTACCAGTACGTCTATACGCGCGTGAATACCGCGCTCGAGCGCTGGGCGTACCGGCGCTCGCGCGCGATCACGGCCGTGTCGCAGAAGGTGGCTGACGAGATCGCCGGGCTTGGCATCGACAGCCGCAAGATCAGCGTGATCTACAACGGCGTCGACGGCAGCGCGTTCGCGGGCGCGCAGGCCGATCGCGCGGCGTTCAAGCTGCCGGACGACGCGTTCCTGCTGCTGTTCGTCGGCGACCTGCGCACGCCGCGCAAGAACCTCGGCACCGTGCTGAAGGCGCTGACGAAGCTGCCGGCGAACGTCCATCTCGCGGTGGCAGGCTACTTGCCCGGCAGCCCGTATCCGGACGAGGCGCGCGCGCTTGGCATCGCATCGCGCGTGCATTTCCTCGGGCTCGTGAAGAACATGCCGACGCTGATGCGCTCGGTCGACGCCTACGTGTTTCCGTCGCGCTACGAAGCGATGAGCCTGTCGCTGCTGGAAGCGATGGCGGCCGGGCTGCCGGTCGTCACCGCGCGCACCGCCGGCGGCGCGGAAATCATCACGCGCGACTGCGGGATCGTGCTGGAAGACCCTGACGATCCGGCCGCGCTCGCGCAGGCGATCGGCTCGCTCGCGGCATCGCGCGACACCTGTCGCGCGATGGGCGACGCGGCCCGCGAACTGATGACCCGTTTCGGCTGGGCGCACATGGGCGCCCAGTACGTCGCGCTCTACCGGCGCATCGGCCAACCCTCGCAGCCGTCCGCCTTCGAGCGGGTCGAGCATGCGGTCACGCAGGAGCAATCGTGAAGTCTCTTTCTTCCCGGCCGATCAAATCGTTGCAAATCGGCATGCACTGGTTTCCCGAACGCGCGGGCGGCCTCGACCGGATGTACTACTCGCTCGTCGGTGCGTTGCCGGGCGCGGGCGTCGAGGTGCGCGGGCTCGTCGCGGGCTCGCCGAAGGTCGCCGACGATACCGGCGGCGCGATCCAGGGCTTCGGCCCCGCGTCGCAGCCGCTCGCACGCCGGATGCTCGCCGCGCGGCGCGCGCTGCGCGACGAGATCCGCGCCGAGCGGCCCGACGTGATCTCGTCGCACTTCGCGCTGTACACGTTCCCGGGCCTCGACGTGACGCGCGGCATTCCGCAGGTGTCGCACTTCCAGGGGCCGTGGGCCGACGAAAGCCAGGTCGAGGGCGCCGCGTCGCTCGGGCAGCGCGCGAAGCGCTATCTCGAACAGGCCGTGTATACGCGCTCGTCGCGGCTGATCGTGCTGTCGCAGGCGTTCGGCCAGATCCTGACGAACCGCTACGGGATCGATCCGTCGCGCGTGCGCGTGATTCCGGGCTGCGTCGACACCGCGCAGTTCGATACGCCGCTCACGCCGGGCGAGGCGCGGCACAAGCTGCAACTGCCGCAGGACCGGCCGATCGTGCTGGCCGTGCGCCGGCTCGTGCGGCGCATGGGGCTGGAGGATCTGATCGACGCGATCGGTCTCGTCAAGCACCGTCACCCGGACGTGCTGCTGCTGATCGCCGGCAAGGGCAAGATCGGCGAAGAGCTGCAGCAGCGCATCGACGCGGCCGGGCTGCAGGACAACGTGAAGCTGCTCGGTTTCGTGCCCGACAACCATCTCGCGGCACTGTACCGCGCGGCGACGGTGAGTGTCGTGCCGACGGTCGCGCTCGAGGGTTTCGGGCTGATCACGGTCGAGTCGCTCGCGTCCGGCACGCCGGTGCTGGTCACGCCGGTCGGCGGGCTGCCGGAGGCGGTCGCCGGGCTGTCCAGCGATCTCGTGCTGCCGTCGACCGGCGCGGATGCGATCGCGGAAGGGCTCGGCGCCGCGTTGTCCGGCGCGATCACGCTGCCGGACGAAGCCGCGTGCAAGCGCTATGCACGCGATCACTTCGACAACGCGGTGATCGCGCGACGCGTCGCCGGCGTGTACGAAGAGGCGATTCAGGCGGCGGGTTAAGCGAACGCGGCACGCCGCCGCCCGATTCGAGCCAGTGCACGCGTGAGCGTCCGGTTCGCGTGCCGGCCGCCCGATTCGGGCGAGCCGGCTTTTTGTCGTTCCTTGCCGGACTCGTCGCGATTCGCTCGCCGCTTCCGACATGCATCATGCACGCCCGAGCGTCGCGGCCCAAACGCCGAACGCGACCACGCTGACCGCCGCGCCGAGCCCGCAGACGCCGATCCATCCGGCGTGCGCATACATCGTCGTCGATGCAATCGCGCCAAGCCCGCTGCCGACCGAATAGAACAGCATGTAGCAGCCGACGAGGCGGGCATGCGCATCGGGCCGTGCGCCGAGGATCATGCTCTGGTTCACGACGTGGACGGCCTGCCCGCCGACGTCGAGCAGCACGATACCGGCGACCAGCAGCGCGATCGACGTGCCGGCGAACGCGAGCGGCAGCCACGAGAACGCGAGCAGGGCGAGCGCGGCGCCGGTCGTCGCTTCGCCGAGCCCGCGATCCGCGAGCCGGCCCGCGCGCGCGGCGGCGGCCGCGCCCAGTGCGCCGACGAGCCCGAATGCGCCGATCTGCGTATGCGACATCGCATGCGGGGGCGCGCTCAGCGGCAGCACGAGCGCGCTCCAGAAGATGCTGAACGCCGCGAACATCAGCAGCGCGATCGCCCCGCGCACGCGCAGTACGCGTTCGTTGCGCAGCAGCGTCGCCATCGAGCCGAGCAGCGCCGCGTAGCCGATGCGCTCGCGCGGCGCATCCGCATCGGGCAGCAGCCGCGCCAGCGCCACGAGCATCGCGATCGCAAGCGCGCCCGACACCAGATAAACCGCACGCCAGCCGGCGATATCCGTGACGACACCCGCGAGCGAACGCGCCGCCAGCAGGCCGATCACGACGCCGCCCTGTGCGGCGCCGACCACGCGGCCGCGCTCGCCGGCAGCGGCAAGCGCGGCCGAGCAGGCGATCAGCCCTTGCGTCATCGCGGTGCCGAGCAGCCCGACCGCGACCATGCCTGCCAGCAGCGCGATGCGCGTCGACGCGGCGGCCACGCCGACGCACGCCGCCGTCAGCAGCAGAAGTTGAACGGTGATCAGGCGCTTGCGGTTCAGCAGGTCGCCGAGCGGCACGACGAACAGCAGCGCGAGCGCGCAGCCGAGCTGCGTCGCGGTGATGACGCCGCCGACCGCCGCCTGCGATACGCCGAAGTCGTGGGCGATCGAATCGAGCAGCGGTTGCGCGTAGTAGACGTTCGCGACGCTTGCCGCACAGCAGGCCGCCAGCAGCGTGACGAGCGCCGCGGACACGCGTGCGCCGTCGGCCGGACGCGCGCTGCGCGATGTCGCGCTCGACGCGACGGTTCCTGAGCGACAAGACGATTCCATGGGTTTCCTCGCGTAAGTAGTTGCAATTTGAAACCAGTATGAGTGTAGGAAAAGTGGTTTTAAAATGCAACTTGTTGGGTGGCGGGCGACGGGCTCGCGCACGGATGGCCGGCGGCCCGGGAAGGCGGCCGGCACGGCAGTGGAGAGCAATATGGCCAGGCAGAAAAGTCTTGCGGATTCGCCGTGCCCGGTGGCGCGGGCGACCGATATCGTCGGCGATCGCTGGGCGTTGCTGATCGTGCGCGACGCGTTCGACGGCGTGCGGCGGTTCGGTGACTTCCGCGCGAGCCTCGGCGTCGCGAGCAACATCCTGGCGGACCGGCTCAGGATGCTGGTGGACGCCGGCGTGTTCGAAGTCGTGCCCGCGTCGGACGGCAGCGCGTATCAGGAGTACGCGTTGACGAAGAAGGGCGAGGGGCTGTTTCCGGTGATCGTGATGCTGCGGCAATGGGGCGAGGCGAACCTGTTCGGGCGCGGCGAGCCGCATTCGGTGCTGGTCGAGCGCAAGACGGGCCGCGCGATCCGCAAGGTCGCGCTGCGGCACGACGATGGCCGGCCACTGAGGGCGGCGGAGACGGTCGTGCGCAAAGTGGGTGACGAGGAAGGCGCGACGCGGGGATGAGTGGCGGATCGTCGCGCGATGCAAGGACTGCGCCGTTTCCGTTTCGCAGCATCGCCTGATCGGGCGCGGGCGGGAACGCGGGGGAGGAAGTGGCCGTGTCCCTCTCCGCATCGCGGGGCGCGACGCGCGGGCGATGTTTCAGGGCGGCGTGAAGCGTCAACACCGTCGCCGGCCGCGACGCCATGCGATCGCTTTGCGAGCGGGAAGGCGCTGCTCGTCTCGCCATGCGACTGCGTTAGGGCAGGCCGGGATCGTCCGGCGGAATCTCAGTGCCGTTCGCCGCGCCAGCGCCCCGGCGCGACGCCGAAGCGCTTCGTGAACGCGTGCGTGAAGGTGCTCTGGTCGGCGAAGCCGACCATGCCGGCGATGTCGACGAGCGGATGGCGGCCGTCGGCGAGCAGCACGACGGCGGCATCGAGCCGCAGCCGCTGCAGGTAGCGATGCGGGGTTTCGCCGAACGCGTCGACGAACAGTTGATGAAACCGGCGCATCCCGTAGCCGCAGTGCGCGGCGAGATCGGCGATGCGCAGCGGCTCCGCGAGCCGCGCGCGCAGCCAGCGGTCGATGCGTGCGAAATCGAGACCCGCCGCGGGGGCGGCGAAGCCGGCGTCGTCGAGCAATGCGCTGCACAGACGTGCGGCGGCCTGCCACTGGAAGCGATGCGCGTGCCGCGCGTCGCCGGCCGGCCCGTCGAGTTGCGCGGCGCCCGCCGCGACCTGCGCGACGAGCGACGCCAGCGCCGGGTCGATCGGCACGGCACGCGCGCTGTCGAACAGCCGCTGCGGCACCGCGAGCGACGCGGCGGGCAGGTCGAGCACGAGCTGGCGATTGTTGCCGAGGCCCGCGTAATCGTGGCGCGCGCCGGCCGGGATCAGCCAGGCCGCGTGCCGGTCGATGCGCTGGCCGACGCCGTCCACCGCCATCACCATCGCGCCGTCGACGCCGAGCACGACCTGGTGAAAGTCGTGCACGTCGGACGCTTCGCACGTGTCGTAACGGCGCAGCGCGATGGCGGGAGACGGGATGCGTTGCATCGGAGGGAGCCGGCCGGCGGCGTCGTCAGACGGCGAGCAGTTCGACTTCGAACACGAGCGTCGCGTTCGGCGGGATCACGCCGCCTGCGCCGCGCGGGCCGTAGCCGAGTTGCGGCGGGATCGTCAGGCGGCGCACGCCGCCGACCTTCATGCCCTGCACGCCTTCGTCCCAGCCCTTGATGACCATGCCGCCGCCGAGCACGAACGCGAACGGGTCGTTGCGGTCCTTGCTCGAGTCGAATTTCTGACCGTCGGTCAGCCAGCCCGTGTAGTGGACGCTGACGGTCTGGCCGGCTTGCGCTTCCGCGCCGGTGCCTTCGGTCAGCTCTTCGATTTTGAGGCCCGACGCGGTCGTGGTGACAGACATGACTTCTCCTGAAAGGGGTTGGGTAAAGCCGCTATTGTAGGCGAGCGCGCAGGGGGCCGCCGCACGCGGCGAAGGCCCGGCTGCGCGTCGATCTTGCGTCGGTCGCGACGGCGGTCACGCATCTCGCCCGACACGCGAATGGAACGCGCGTTTGAATTTTCCTCGGGCCGAAGCGACGCGGTTGCACCGCGCGAATGGGGGCGCGTATGAATCGGCGCTGTCCGGGCCGATCGGCGTCGCGTCGACGGCTGCCGCGCGATCCAGCGAGACGCCCGTCGCACGGGGCTTTCACGCCGGTTGCGGTTCGCGTGTTTGCCGCCCGCCTGCCGGTCGCGCGCCGGTGCGCGCGTTCGAATCCCGGCACGCGCGGACCCCGTTCGAACGTCGTCCTTTCCGCGCTGCCGACCGTGCCCCGTTTGGAAGTGCGCGTCTAACGCGCGGCTTGCGCACCGCGCCGCCAGGCGCCTATCTTTACAGTTATCGATGTCAAGATTGCGGCGTTGCGCGATGCGCCGCCCGGGCCCGCGCCGGCAAGGCCGCGACGGCTGCCGGGCCGCCCGAAGACAAGGAGAACGACGAACATGAAGTCAGCCGCTTCCGCCACCGCGGCCGAGGTGATGCCGGTGCGCCGCGACCTGCGCTTCGACCTGCCGGTCGAACGCGCGAAGGACTGGCACGGGCTCGGCCCGCACGTGACCCATTTCTTCAACGCGCTGTCGCTGCTGTTTCCGGCCGGCGAACGCTTTTTCATGGATTCGGTGCGCAACTATCGCGACCGGATCGACGATCCCGTGCTGAAACGCCAGGTGCTCGGCTTCATCGGCCAGGAGGCGATGCATACGCGCGAACACGTCGAATACAACGAGTTGATGCAGGCGAACCGGCTGCCCGCGCGCAAGCTCGACAAGCGCATGTGGGCGGTGCTCGGCTTCATGAAGCGCACGCTGCCGCGTTCGGTGCAGCTCGCGCACACGGTGGCGGCGGAGCACTACACGGCGATGCTCGCGGACTGGATCCTGAGCGACCCGACGCGTCTCGACGGCTCGGTCGAAGGCTACCGGCAGATGTGGGTATGGCATGCGCTCGAGGAAACCGAGCACAAGGCCGTGTCGTACGACGTGTGGAACGCCGTGATGAAGCCCGGCCTGCGCCGCTACCTGATCCGCGTCGGCGTGTATCTGCTGACGACGCTGACGTTCTGGCCGACCGTGTTCCTGATGCACGTGACGCTGTTGTCGCGCGATCGCGACGTCAAGCATCGCGTGCGCGGCATGTTGCGCATGATTGCCTTCCTGTACGGGCCGCGCCGCGGGCTGTTTCCTCGCATCGCGGGTGAATGGCTGAGCTTTTTCCGGCCCGGCTTCCATCCGTGGGACCACGACAACCGCCATCACCTCGCACGCGTCGATGGGCTCGTCGCCGCGTACGGCGAACACGACGGCGCGGCGGCCGGACGCGGCCGCGCCAACGCGCCCGCACCGCTCGCATCGGGGCGCTGACGCCGCCGCCGCGCCGTGCGGCGCGTGTTGCGTTCGTGCATCAAACCCGTTTCATCTGATGATTGACCGGCGTCAAGCGGAAAACGGTTGCGGGCGCGGGCGCCGGACGGCCCCCGGGCCGCGCCGGCGCGTGCGGCCGGTCCGGTCCCGCATGCCCGGCATCGCATGCCGGGCCGGCGCGCCCGCGCCGGCGCGGTTTCGCGCGCTCGCTACCCGGACGGCCGTATTGCGCGTCCGCCCCGCGCCACCGGGATAACACCCATCTAGCCGCGCGTCGGCGGCATCGATATACCGTTCATGAAAGGACCGGCCCGGCGCACGATTGTTGCCCGGGGGGATTTTATTCGGACGGAAATGCGGCCAATATGTCGGTTCGATCGAGGTCCGTCGGACCCGGCGGCGAGCCGGCGCACGATACCAACGCCAAGCGGGGAACAACATGGTTGCAAGGTCACCCGACGCAAGCGGGACGGCGGCGCCCGAAATGCCGCTCGTATCCGTTACTGCTCCCGAGGCCGGACGCAAGCTGTTCGTGATCATGCGTTCGCCGGACGAGCCGTTGCTGGCGCAACTGCGCGGGCTCGGCTGGGAGATCTCGGTCGCGAAGACGGCCGGTGCCGCGCAGAACATGACGTCCGGCGTGAACGTCGCGGCCGGGCTCGTCGATTTCTCGGGCTTCACGTCGCGCGACTATCCCGCGCTGAAGGCGTGCCTGAGCCAGCCGGCGATCGGCTGGATTTCCATCGCGCAGGCCGGCATCACGATCAGCACTGCCGTGCGCGAACTGATCCGCAGCTACTGTTTCGATTACGTGACGCTGCCGTTGCCGTACGAATGGATTTCGCACGTGCTCGGCCATGCACGCGGGATGGCCGCGCTCGATCGCGTCGACGGCGCGGCATACGCGGCGTCGATCGGCGAGCACGGGATGATCGGCAACTGCGAAGCGATGCAGCAGCTATTCAGCACGATTCGCAAGGTCGCGAAAACCGACGCGAGCGTGTTCATCTCCGGCGAGTCGGGCACCGGCAAGGAACTGACGGCGCTCGCGATCCACGAGCGCTCGGTGCGCGGCAAGGGGCCGTTCATCGCGATCAACTGCGGTGCGATTCCGCATCACCTGCTGCAGTCGGAACTGTTCGGCTACGAGCGCGGCGCATTCACCGGGGCGAACCAGCGGCGCGCGGGCCGGATCGAATCCGCGAACGGCGGCACGCTGTTTCTCGACGAAATCGGCGACATGCCGGTCGAAAGCCAGGCGAGCCTGTTGCGCTTCCTGCAGGAAGGGAAGATCGAGCGGCTCGGCGGCCAGGAATCGATTCCGGTCGACGTGCGGATCATCTCGGCGACGCACGTGGATCTCGACGGCGCGGTCGAGGCCGGACGCTTCCGCGCGGACCTCTATCACCGGCTCTGCGTGCTGCGCATTCACGAGCCGCCGCTGCGCGCGCGCGGCAAGGACATCGACATCCTCGCGCATTACGTGCTGCAGAAATACAAGGCCGACAGCGGACGCAAGATCAGCGGCTTCACGTCGGCGGCGCTCGACGCGATGCGCCGCTACGAGTGGCCCGGCAACGTGCGCGAGCTGATCAACCGGGTGCGCCGCGCGATCGTGATGGCGGAGAGCCGGCTGCTGACGCCGCACGATCTCGGGCTCGAGACGCCGGGCGAAACGGAACCCGTGACGCTCGAACAGGCGCGTTCGCTCGCCGAGCGCACCGCGATCGAGAACGCGCTGCTGCGCAACGATCACCGGATCAACAAGGCTGCCGCCGAACTCGGCATCTCGCGCGTGACGCTCTACCGGATGATGATCGAGCACGGGCTCAACGACCACGACAACAACGGCGATAACGGCGGGAAGGACGGCTCGCCGCCCGGCGACGCCGACCACCAGCGAGTCGGCTGAACGGCGGCAGGGAAGCGTCCGCGCCGGTCCGTGCGCGGGCGTCCGGCGGTATGTAAAGGACGTGAAACGTTTCCTGCCGGCAGCCGTGCGACTGGACCCGGCAAATGCGGGCGGCGGCGTGCCGCCCGCGCCGGGAAAATTTTCCGCATCGTCCGTGCGCCTTGTCCGGCAAGGCGTTGCCGCCGCGCGGCCGAGGCCGCCCGTGCGCGGCATGTTTCAGTTTTGCAACGTCCTGCATGTCCCGACCGAGCGGGCCGCAGGCTTGTCCGATGAAAGCCTTGTGCAGACGGCCGCGTACGAAGCTGGCCCGCTCCTTGCGGAGGTTGAGGTGCGAGAGTCGACGACGTGGCGTCCGGCCGGTCAGGCAGCGAACCCTGCAAGGGCCGGCAAGGACGCAGTCCGCGGGGATGATCGGCGGGACGGGCGGCACTGCCCCGTTCCGGCCGGCACGGGCCGTCGTCGTCGGATCGTCGGGGCACCGGCGATGTCCGGTTGCCGGCACAAGCAACGACTCGAATACGGGGTAGAAAAATGATGAACGATCACCACACGCCGCGGCCGGCAGGCCGCGATCGCAGTGATTCGACCCATCGCCGGTCGACCGCGCACCTTGCTGCCGGCCGGCATGCGTCGACAGGCCATCTCTCCGCGCCCGGTGCGAGGCGGATCCGGCTGATACCCGGTCATCCGCGCCGGGCCGGCGCTTTCCTGCTGGCCAACCCGCTCCGCATGGGGATGTGCACGCGGGCACCGGTACCCCGGCGCCCGATCTTCGCTTATTGACGTCGAGCGCCTGCGGTCGCCAGCGCAGGTGATCCGTCTGCAATGCGAATGATGTGCGGCATCCGGGTGCGCGACACGGACGATGAAACCGGTGTGACGGCAGATGTCAGGGAGGCGTCGCCGTCCGGCGAGCAGGGGAGGGGCGGTCGGACCGCGCGCGACGGGCATCTCACCCGTCCGCGCGCGGCGCCGCTTCAGCCGCCGTAGATGTCGAAGTCGAAGTACTTCGACGCGAGCCGCTTGTAGGTGCCGTCCTTGACCATGTCGAGGATCGCGCGGTCGATCTTCGCCTTCAAGTCGGCATCTTCCTTGCGCAGCCCGATGCCGGCGCCGATGCCGAGCACCTTCTCGTCGACGAGTTCGGGCCCGACGAACTGGTAGCCCGCGCCGCGCGGCGACTTCAGGAACCCGATCGCAGCCTGCACCTCGTCCTGCAGCGCGGCGTCGAGGCGTCCCGACGTGAGGTCCGCATACACGCCGTCCTGGTTCTGGTACGACACGACGTTCGCACCTTGCTTCGCCCAGTACGCCTTCGCATACGCTTCCTGCGTCGTGCCCTGCTCGACGCCGATCGACTTGCCCTTCAGCGATTCGGCCGTCGGCAGCAGCGGCGAACCCTTCTTCACGACGAGCCGCGTCGGCTGGTTGTAGATCTTCGTCGTGAAGCCGATCTGTTCCGCGCGTTGTGGCGTGATCGACATCGACGACAGGACCGCGTCGAACTTCTTCGCCTTCAGCGCGGGAATCATCCCGTCGAAATCGTTCTCGAGCCACACGCATTTGGCCTTCAACCGCGCGCAGATCTCGTTGCCGAGGTCGATGTCGAAGCCGACGAGCTTGCCGTCGGGCGCCTTCGATTCGAACGGCGCGTAGCTGGCGTCGGTGCCGAAGCGCAGCGTGGTCCAGTCCTTTGCGGCGGCGGGGCCTGCCGATACCGCGAGCAGGGCGATCGAAACGGCGGCAATCAGTCTCTTCATGATGGTGGTTCCTTGGCGTGGTCTATCCGGTTCGGGCGCCCCGGTTGCTGCGGACACGTACCGCATGCCGGTGCGCTGTCCGCACGGCCATTAACGCAGAAAATAAAATTGCAGTCCAGAATGGACAAAAAATATCGACTCGATGGGTGGGATGCCGGCATCGCGGGGGGCGACCCTTGCAAAAATACGAAAATGGACTAATCTTGTTAGTAGATTCATTTCGAGACTAACGATCATGTCACAGCCCGCCTTCGATCCGCATTCCGCCCCGCGGCAGGCTTCGGTCGCGCAGATGTCGGCGGCCGGCCTGCGTGCGTTCTTCAACATCGCGCGCGACTGGGCGCTGACGATCGACGAACAGATCGTGCTGCTCGGGTCGCCCGGCCGCTCGACGTTCTTCAAGTGGAAGGCATCGCCCGAATCGGCGCGCCTGCCGCGCGATACGCTCGAGCGGCTATCGCTGCTGCTCGGCATCTACAAGGCGCTGCAGATCCTGCTGCCGCAGCCGGCCGCGGCGGACGCGTGGGTCAAGCGGCCCAACGACGCGGCGCCGTTCGGCGGCAAGCGCGCGCTCGACCGGATGCTCGCCGGCAACGTCGGCGACCTGGTCGCCGTCCGGCAATATCTCGATGCGATGCGGGGTGGCTGGGCGTGACGATGCCGACCGAAACGCAACACTGGCCCACGATCGTCGTCGACTGGGCACCTGCCTATCGCGTGATTCCCACCCGTTTTCCAGCCATCAACCTGTTCGACCGCGTCGCGTCCGCCGAGGATTTCGATGCACTCTATGCGCTCGAATCGCTGACCAACGACCGCATTCGCAACGAAGTCGGCACGCTCGAACTCGTGCCGCCGGCCGAGCGCCGCTACGGCCCGGGCTGGGGGCCGATCATGGCCGCATTCACGCACCTGAATCCGCAGGGCAGCCGCTTTTCCGACGGCAGCTACGGCGTGTTCTACTGCGGGCGGTCGCGCGATACGGCGATCGCCGAAACGCGCTATCACAGCGGGCTGTTCCTGGCCGCGACGAAGGAGCCGCCGATGCGCCAGCAGATGCGGCTCTACACGGTGGTCGCGCAGGGCGATGTCGCGGACGTGCGCACCTGGCAGCAGCGCAGTCCGGGCTTGCTCGACCCGCTCGATTACAGCGCGGGGCAGGCGCTCGGCCGCGCGGTGCGCAATGCGGGCGGCGCGGGGATTGTCTATCCGTCGGTGCGCGACCCGCGCGGCGAGTGTCTCGCCGCGTTCCGCACGACGCTGCTGCGCGACTGTCATCACGCGGCGTATCTGGAATACAACTGGAACGGTGCGGCGATCGATGCGGTGTTCGAACTGAACCAGGTAGGCTAGCGGGGCCCGCGCGTGCAAACGCGTGCGCGTGGGCCCGTCATTAGCGAACAGACCCTGCACCTATGGCAGCGGCAGGTCGCCCGCGTGACGTGCGCGCGCGTCGGCCTGGGTGAGCGACCACGTCTCGCCCGTGCGAGGTTCGACGATCGTCAGCCGTCCGGACGGTGCGAACGCGCCCGTGTCGATGAACCATTGCGCGCCGATGCGCTGCGGCGCACGCACGGGCGTATGACCGGTGCAGGTGAGCGACAGGCCGGCCTGCCGGGCCGGGTCGACGAGCCCCTGGACCAGGTCGCGCCCCCAGATCAGCCGTTCGCGCACGTCGGGCGAATAGCTGCCCGCATCGAGCTCGGCATCGGAACCGAAGAATTCCGCATGCAGCACGTTGAAGCGCACGGCGCCGTCGCCGATCACGCGCACGAGCGGCAGCGCGTCGACGCGCGCCGCATGGGCGTGCAGCCGTTCCGGCGGCAGATCGGCGCCCCAGTCGCCGCCGATGCCGCGCCACGCATCGGGCGGCAGCTTGCCGCGCGACACGAGGCTCAGCACTTCTTCGTGATTGCCGCGCACGACGTGGCACCACGGGCGGTCGAGCAACTCGAGCGCGGTTTCGGACGCAGGGCCGCGGTCGACGAGATCGCCGACCGAGAACAGCCGGTCGTGAGCCGGGTCGAAGCCGATGTCGTGCAGCAGCGCGCGCAGCACATCCACGCAGCCATGCAGATCGCCGACGACGAAGTCGCGGCCGGCCGCGTTCACGGGGTGGTGGCAGAGGGCAGGTGTCATGCCGATATCTTAGGCGCTCACGCCCGTCGCAACGTCATGCAGGAATGGCGATAATCGGGGCGGTACCCGCCGGCGCGGCGCAGCGGGCCGTTTGCGCGCCGGTCGAACCCTTTCCATCCGCTTTCGGAATCACACGATGACCCTTTATCCGCAGGTATTACGCAACCGGCCGCGCATGGTCGCGGCCTTCGTCGCGGGCGTGCTGTGCGCGGGGCTGCTGCCGTTCCAGTTGAGGCCGACCGCGCGTGTGCTGATCGGCTGGGATTGCGCGGTCTGGCTGTATCTCGTGCTGATGTGGGTGCGCATGGTCACCGCCCATCATCACAAGGTGCGCGAAGTCGCGATCCGCGAGGACGAGAACGCGACGACCGTGCTGACCGTCGTGTGCCTCGCGACGGTCGCGAGCGTCGCCGCGATCGCGATCGAGCTCGCCACCGCGAAGAGCGTCGGCTTTCGCGCGGGGCTCGGCCATTACGCGGTCACGGGTGCGACGCTGTTCGGTGCATGGTTCCTGATTCCGACGATCTTCACGCTGCACTACGCGCGGCTCTATTACGGCTCGCCGAGCGGCGATCGCGCATTGCGCTTCCCCGACCGCAATCCCGAGCCCGACTACTGGGATTTCCTGTATTTCGCATTCACGCTCGCGGTCGCGTCGCAGACGGCCGACGTGTCGCTCGCGAACCGTTCCGCGCGCCGCTCGGTGCTCGCTCAGTCGATCCTGTCGTTCTACTTCAACATGGCCGTGCTCGGGCTGTCGATCAACGTCGCGGCGGGGTTGCTGAGCTGACGCGGGCTATCTGAGCAGTTCGTACGGACCGCCGCGCTCGAGTGCGCGGCGGTAGGCGGGCCGCGCGTGGATCGCGTCGAGAAAGCGCGCGATCGCCGGATGCTGGCCGCGGTCGCCGCGCGCCATCGCGGCTTCGAGCGGGAAGCTCATCTGGATGTCGGCCGCGCTGAAGCCGTCGCCGACGAACCAGCCCGTGCGCGTCAGCGCGTCGTCGACATGGCCGAGATGCAGCGCGATCTGCGGATCGACGAAGCCCGATTGCAGCGTCGCGGCGATCTTGCGCGCGATCGGCCGCGCGAAGAACGGCATCGGCGCATGCGCGATCCGCAACGCGACGAGCTTCAGCAGCAGCGGCGGCATCGCCGACCCTTCCGCGTAGTGCAGCCAGTACGTGTAGTCGTGCCGCTCGGGCGTGCCGCTCGGCGGCGCGAGCCGGCCGTTGCCGTAGCGTTCGACCAGGTACTCGATGATCGCGCCCGATTCCGCGATCGTGCGGCCGTCGTCGGTGACGACGGGCGACTTGCCGAGCGGATGGATCGCGCGCAGCGCGGGCGGCGCGAGCATCGTCTTTGGATCGCGCTCGTAGCGCACGATCTCGTACGGCACATCCAGTTCTTCGAGCAGCCAGAGCACGCGCTGCGAACGCGAGTTGTTCAGGTGATGGACGGTCAGCATGTCGAGGCCGGAAGAGGGGTGGGAACGACATCATACCGAGCGCGGATGACGCCGCGCCGGTCATGCCGCCGTGCGATTGCCTGGCAGCAGCCCGGCTCCCGGCGCGGCGTGTGCCGCCTGCCGTCACGCGTCGTCACGTGCTGCGCCGCACCGCGATCCACGCGCCCCAGAACAGGCTCGAGAAAAAGCGCAGCGGCGCATCGAAACCCGCGTCGTGCAGCAGTGCGGACACGGCTTCCTCCGACGCAGGCGGATCGGCGCCCTGCAGGATTTTCGCCAGCTGCGCACGCACGGCGTCGGGCGTCGCGCCCTTCATGCGCCAGCGCTGCTGCCACGCGTCGAGCAGGCGAGGGTGGTCCGCGTAGCGGCGATGGTTGCCCGCCAGCACGAGCGGTGCGCCGGGCTTCAGGCGGCGCGCGATCGCGTCCAGCAGCGCGGCCTTCGCCGGGGCGCCGGGGACGTGATGCAGCACGCCGATCAGCGTCGCGCCGTCGAAGGCCGGTGCTTCGGGCAGCGCATCGACGCCGGCCTCGATGAAGTGCGTGCGCGCGGCGAAACCTGCCGCTTCGACGTTGGCACGCGCGAGCGCGAGCATCGGCGCGGACGGGTCGACGGCCGTGAACTGCCAGCCCGGTTCGAGCGCGGCGGGCACGCAGATTTCCTGCCCCGTGCCGCCCGCGCCCACCACGAGGATCCGCGCATCGGCCACGCCGATCGCCGACGCGAGCATGCACGCGGCGAGCTCGTGGCACGCGTCATAGCCGGCCAGCGCGATGCGGGATTGTTCGGCGTATTCGTGCGCGCGTGCCGGATCGAATTTCGCGGCGCCGGCGGTGAGCGACATGGCGGATTCCTCAGGTTCGGGCGCGGACGGCGTGTCCGCGCATCGAACCGAGCGTAAGCGCGGGCCGGCGGCGCAACAAGGCGAGCGGCCATTCCGGTATGCGCACTACCTGACTCGGCGTGCAGCGCGCAAACGTTGGCGGGGTCGATTCGCATTTAAAAATGTGAGGATTCGATGCGTTGCGATCATGAAACCGGCGCATACTTTTGTTCCCCCCCCTGCCTGGCCGTCGCATGCCGGGCCCCGATGCGCCGCGCCGATCGCGCGGCCATGCCGCTCGGCACGAGGAGCGCATCATGTCAGATTGTCCGCACGATCCGTATGCGCAGCACTACATTCACTGCCTGCCGTCCGGCGCGCAGCCCTGCGGCGCGCTCGGTACGTCGCCGCGCACGCATTTCCGCGTGTGGGCGCCGGGCAGCACGCACGTTCAGCTCGAACTCGATACCGGTTACGGCCCGACGCTCGTCCCGATGACGGCCGCCGGCCCAAGCTGGTTCGAAGCGTTCGTCGAATGCGGTGCGGGCGCGCGTTACCGTTACCGGCTCGACGATGTCGCGTCGATTCCCGATCCCGCATCGCGTTCGCAACCCGACGGGCTCAACGGCCCGAGCGAGGTCGTCGATCCGCGCGCGTTCACCTGGCGCAACACGTTCTGGCGCGGCCGTCCGTGGGAAGACATCGCGCTGTACGCGATTCGTCCGCACGCGGTGGGCGGCTTCGACGGCGTGCGCCGCCGGCTGCCGAAGCTCGCGCGCCTCGGCGTGACCGCGCTCGAGCTGCTCGCGTCGCCACACGACAGCCTGCCGTTCGCGCCGCTCGCGGCCGAGGGCGGCCCCGACGCGCTGAAGGCGCTGATCGACGACGCGCACGGCTATGGTCTCGCGGTGCTGCTGGAGCTCGATTACGCGCGCTTCGGCAGCGGCACCGACGCGCTGCGCCATTACGCGGCGCCGTTCTTCCATACGCGCGACGATCCGCTGCAGGCGCCGCCGCTCGCGCTCGACCACCCGGAAGTCTGCGACTTCTTCTGCGACAACGCGCTGTACTGGATCGACGAATACCGTTGCGACGGGCTGCGGCTGCGCGAGGCCGACCGGATCGGCACGTCATGGCTGCGCGAGATCGCCGACCGCGTGCGCGCGGCCGTGCCGGCCGACCGGCTGATCCACCTCGTGCTCGGCAGCGAGCGTCATCCGGTGCATCTGGCCGATACCCATTTCGATGCGCAATGGAACGGTTGCGGCGAACGCGCGCTGCATCGGTTGACGGACCGCGACGCGGCCGCTCACGAGGGGATCTCGACACACCAGTCGATCCATACCCTCGCTCGCGCGCTGACCGCGGCCGGCACGGCGTTCCAGCCGGCCACGGCGGGCGACGGCCCATGCGCCCAAGGGTTGTCGCTGACGTCGCTGGTGCTGTCCGACGGTGCTTGGCGGGAGAGCGAGCATGGCGACGACGAACAGGCGCCGGGCCTCGCCGCGCTCGCGCTGTCGCTCCTGACGCCGCAGATCCCGCTGATCTTCGATGAAACCGCGCGCGATGCCGATCGTGCGCATTTCGTGCAATCGGCGCTCGCGGTGCGCGCGAAGCTGATTGCGCCGCGGCTGGCCGATTGCCGGCCGCAGGACGCGCATACGCTGAAGGCGGACGATAACGGCGAGGCCGACGCGCTGCTCGCGTCATGGCGGCTCGCCGATGACGAGACGCTGACCATCGCACTGAACCTGTCGCCCGACGCGGTGCCGTTCGACGCGCCGAGAGGGCAGGTCGTGTTCGAGACGCCGGCACGCGCACGCGACCGCGTCGACGAGGGATCGTTGCCGCCGTATTCGCTCGTCGCGTGGCTCACGGGCGACGTCAACCGGTACGCACTCACGCACGACGTGCGCCGGATCGACGACGGCGCGAGGCGCGGGATGCGCCCCGATCTGAACGCGTGATGCCGGGCAGGTCGGGCGCCGGTGCGCCCGGCCGCATTTACCAGAAGCTTCGAATACCCGCGACCCCGTACGCGCCGTGGCGGCGCGCGTCGTCGAGATGCGCGCGCGTCATGCCGCCGAGCGCATAGACCGGCATCACGGCCTGCGCGGCCAATGCCGCGAACTGTGTCCAGCCGAGCGTCGGCGCGCCGGGATGGCTGAGCGTCGGCAACACGGGCGACAGCGTGACGAAATCCACGCCCGCGCGCGCAGCCAGCACGAGATCGTCGGCCGTGTGGCATGCGGCCGACACGCGGCGCGCGGCCGGCAGCGGCCGCTGCGCGACGGCGCGCAGCGCGGCGCCGTCGAGATGCCAGCCCGCGCCGTCGAGCTGCATGACACCGGCCGCGTCGATCGGCCCGTTGACCATCAGTTGCGCGCCGGCCGCGTCGCAGCGCGCGAGCGCATCGGCGGCCAGCCGCGCGAACGCGGCCGGGTCGAACGACTTCACGCGCAACTGCACGAGCGTCTCGCCGCGCGCGAGCACGGCCGACAGGCGCTCGAGAAAGGCCTGGCAATCGGCGGCCGACGCGGATGCCGGCTCCGGCGTGATCACGCAGCAGCGCGGCAGCGTCGCGCTCATCGCGAGCGGCGAGCGGCGGCCGTCATTCGTCGGCCTCCTTCGCGATCTTCGGATAGACGCGCACCAGCACGATGCGCGGCCCGTTCATCTTTTTCACGACGACGTCGAAGCGATCGAACGACACGCGCTGTCCTTCGGTCGGCAAATCGCTCAAAGCCTGGATCACGAGGCCGCCGACCGACTCCGCGCGCCCTTCGTCGATGTCGATGCCGAGCGCCTGCTCGAGCGACACGACGGGCAGGCTGCCCTTGCCCATCAGGGTGCCGTCGTCGAGGCGGGTCCAGTCCGCGTCGCCCTGGCGGAACTCGTCGTGGATCTGGCCGACCAGCGCGCCGAGCAGGTTGTCGAGCGTCAGGAAGCCGATCGGCTTCTCGCCCTTGTTGCCGACCAGCGCGAAGTGCGGCGCACCCTTGCGGAAGCGGCGGAACAGCTCCAGCGCCGGCGTGTCGGGCTTCACGTACTGCACCGGGCGCACGTAGTCGGACAGGTCCTCGAGCGCCGCGCCCGCGTGACGCGCGAGCAGCAGGTCCTTCAGGTGGATCAGCCCGCTTACCTGTTCGCGCGCCGTATCCTCGAACAGCGGATAGCGGCTGAAGCGGTGGCGCGCGACGATTTCCATGTTGTCGGGCAGCGGCAGGTCGCGGCGCAGGCCGATCATTTCATGCGCCGGCCGCATCAGGTCCGACACCGTCATCGACGAGAAATCGAGCGAATGCGCGAGCGTGTTCCACTCGTCGTTGGTGTACGTGCCGCGCGCCGGCTGGGCCGTGTTGCCGGCCGTGCTGCGGCGGCTGCGCAGGATCAGCTTCAGCTCGTCGGTCGAGTAGTGCGCATCGCCGCCGTGGTCGGCCGACAGCCCCGCGAGCTTCAGCACCGCGTTCGCGCTGGTGTTGAGCACCCAGATCGCCGGGTACATCGCCCAGTAGAACGCGTACAGCGGCAGTGCGACCCACAGGCCGACCTTCTCCGACTGGCGGATCGCCATCGATTTCGGCGCGAGTTCGCCGACCACGATGTGCAGGAACGAGATCAGCGAGAACGCGAACACGAGCGAGATCAGGTGCACGATGCGTTCGGACTGCACGCCGATCAGGTCGAGCAGCGGGCCGATCAGTTCCGCGAACGCCGGCTCGCCGACCCAGCCGAGGCCGAGCGACGCGAGCGTGATGCCGAGCTGGCACGCGGACAGATACGCGTCGAGCCGGCCGTGCACGATGGCGAGGATGCGCCCGCGCAGGCCGTGCTTGCGGGCAAGTGTCTTGACGCGCGTCGCGCGCAGTTTGACGAGGCCGAATTCGGCTGCGACGAAGAACCCGTTCAGGGCCACCAGGAACAACGCGCCGATGAGCGCGAAGATCTGTAACAAGGAATCGCTCCAGTCATGACAGGCCCGACAGTATAGGGCCAGAAAGGAAAATGTAATGTGTCGGGCGGCCGGTTGCTTACACCGGCGCCTCGCAGGGGACGGAGAGCGAGAGGGTGACGGCGGCGCCGTCGGCGAACGGGGCGTGCGTGAAGGTGCCGGCGTGCGCGAGCGCGACACGCTGGCACAGCGCGAGCGTCCAGGCGACGCGCTTCGCGTCGCGCGGGCGCAGCATCTCGTGGCGTGCGAACGATTCGAAGGCGTGCGGCAGCGCCGGGTCGGCAAGGGCGCCGGCGCTCACGTCGCAGGTGACCTGCGCGGCGCACAGCGCGCCGTCGCGCGTGCACGCGAACGTCACGCGGCCGCCGGCGGCGCTGGCTTCGACGGCTGTCGTCAGCATCGTCCAGAGCGCCTGCGCGATGCGCTCGCGATCGGCGGTCAGTGACGGCTCGCCGTCGGGCAGCGTCGCATCGAGGCTCACCTGCCGTGCGTCGGCGAGCGCGAAGCGCACCAGGGCGAGCGTGTCGTCGAGCAGCGGGCGCAGCGCGAACGGCTGCGCGGTGATCGCGAGCGCGCGCGTTTGCGCGCGCGGCGCGTCGAGCACGTCGTCGATCAGCGCGACCTGCTGGTCGATCCCCGTGCGGATGCCCGCGAGCGCGCGCTGCAGGTTCGGGTCGGCGCTGGCGAGCTGGCGCTCGAGCACATACGCCCAGCTGTGCATTGCGTTCAGCGGGCTGCGCAGGTCGTGCGATGCGGTGGAAAGCGCCTGGTCGCGCAGGAACAGCGCGGCCTCGGCGGCATAGTGCGCTGCGCGTTCGCGCAGCAGGTCGGCGGCGGGATCGGCGGGAATGGACGTCACGGAGCTGGCCTGTCGGAAGCGGTTGGCATGAAAAACACGCGAACCGCCATTATAGGGATCGCGCATGTCACGCCGGCAGCGCGTCCTCGTCCTTTTTCCGGGCGTCGCCGTTCGGCAGCAACTGGCAGGCGAGCAGGCCGGCCAGCATCAGCGCGCAGCCGACCAGCGCGCGCAGCGTCAGCATCTCGCCGAGCGCGGCCCAGCCTGCGATGGCCGCGAACACGCCTTCCATGCTGAAGATCACGGCTGCATGCGCGGGCGCCGCATCGCGCTGAGCGACGACCTGCAGCGTATAGGCGACGCCGACCGACAGCAGCCCGCCGTACAGCAGTGTCGGCAGCGCGCTGCGCAGCATCGCGACGCTGATCGGCTCGATCACGAGGCCGGCCGCGAGACACAGCACGCCGCACGTGACGAACTGCAGAAAAGCGAGCACGAGCGGATCGTGCCGTTTCGCGAAATGGCCGACGGCCATCACGTGCGCGGCGATGACGACCGCGCCCGCGAGCTGGAACCAATCGCCGTAGAGCACCGAGAAATGCTCGTCGATGCTGAGGAAATACAGGCCGATCGCCGCGAGCAGCGCGCCGAACCACGTGCCGGCGCCGATCCGGTGGCGGACGAACACGCCCATCAGCGGCACGATCACGACGTACAGCGAGCTGATGAAGCCCGCGTTCGCGACCCGCGTGTACTGCAGGCCGAACTGCTGCAGCGAGATCGATACGGCGAGCAGCCCGCCAAGCGCGAGGCCAGGCACCAGCAGCGCCGGCTCGCGGCGAATCGCCGCCAACTGCGCGCGCGACGCCGCATTGAGCGCCAGCAGCGGGATCAGCACCAGCGCGCCGAGCAGGAAGCGCAGCCCCGTAAACAGGAACGGTCCGATCACGTCGAGGCTCAGCCGTTGCGCGACGAACGCCGAGCCCCAGATCGCGGCGGCGGCGAGCATCAGCAGGTTGGCGTGGAGGTGCTTGCGGGCTTCGGGCTTCATCGGCATTCGTCAGGAGATTGCGGGCGGCGAAACCGCTTAGTTTACGCCGAGATTGCAATGCTGTCGGAAAACCTGCGCAGTGCGGCCGCCGCGCGGGTGTCGCGCACGCGCGAATACAGCACGACCCGCGAGTGCGGCAGCGGCGGCAGGCCGAATTTCACGCCGACGTCGACCAGCGTGCGCGGTGCGACGCGCCGGGCCAGCGGACAGACCGCGAGCCCGGCCGCGGCGGCGGCCGTGACCGCGGCAACGCCGCCGCCCGTAAAGCGCTCGCGCCACGGCCGCCCTGCATGCTCGAGCGCCCGCAGCGCGGCGGCCCGCACGCCGCACGGCCCGGCCAGCACCGCGAGCGGCAGCGGTTCGCCTGCCCGTGGCGCCCAGTCGGGCGCGGCGAGCCATGCGAGCGGTTCGGTAAACAGCAGCGTGCAGTCGTCGCGCGGGGGATCCTCGCCCGGTTCGTGCCGCACGATCGCCGCGTCGAGCCGGCGTTCGTCGTACTGCACGAGCAGGCTCGACGACATCCCCAGATGCATCTCCAGCGACAGCCCGGGATCCTGCCGATGCAGGCTCGTCAGCACGGCCGGCAGGTCGGGCACCGCGACATGCTCGCTGACGCCGAGCGACAGGCGGTGCGTGCCGGCCGAAATCGCGCCGAGCGCCTGGTCGTGCGCGTCGAGCAGCGCCCGGGCGGCCGGCAGGAAGTTTTCGCCGTCCGCCGCCAGCTTGACGACGCGCGGCGTGCGCGCGAGCAGCGGCTTGCCGAGGTGCGCTTCGAGCCGCTTCAGTTTCAGGCTGACGGCCGACTGCGTGGTGCCGAGCGCGTCGGCCGCGCGCGTGAAGCTCGCGAGATCGGCGACCAGCACGAACGCGCGCACCGCATCGAGGTCGAGGACTTTCATTTCTATCGTAAATGAATGAAATATCGATTGATGACTGTTAATTATAGTCGTGCACGCCTAACCTGACGTCGCGTTCCCGTTTTTCAACGTCACCGAAAGGAGCAGGACCATGCCATTCACCCGGATCGCAGTGCGCGAAGGCAAACCGGCCGCCTACCGCGCGGCGCTCGTCGACGGCGTGCATCGCGCGCTGATGCACACGTTCAACGTGCCCGAGGACGACATCTTCATGGTCGTGACCGAGCACCCGGCCGAGAACTTCGTCTTCGGCCGCCATTACCTCGACATCGAACGCAGCGACGATCTCGTGATGATCCAGATCACCGCGAACAACACGCGCACGCTCGAGCAGAAACAGGCGCTGTACCGGACCATCGCCGAGAACCTCGCGCGGCAGCCCGGCGTGCGCCAGCAGGACGTATTCATCAGTCTTGTCGAAGTGCTGAAGGAAGACTGGTCGTTCGGCAACGGCATCGCGCAATACGTCGCCTGATACGTCGTTCGATGCGCGACGGCGTGGCAGGGCCGGATCGTCGCCCGCGCGCTTTTGCGCCGTGTACTATGGAAGCTGCTTCACGGGCGACGCTGGCACGCAGGATGCGCCGGCGATTCTTCATGTGCGGGAGCCTCCATGTCGCGTGTGCTTGAAGTCGTGTTGTGTCTGTCGCTGGAAGGTTGGCCGGTCAAGACGGGAAGCCCGGTTCGTGGCGAGCAGCGCGACTTCGGCGCTGAACTCGTCCGTGCGTGGCGGATCTGTCCGCAGGTGCGGATGCGGCGCGGCCACGAGCGTGTGACGATCGAGCCGTGCCAGGTCGAGGAGGCCGAGCCGAGCCCCGGCGAGTGCTGGTGGACGTGGATCGAGTCGAACGTGCAAGGGCGGCGTGTCGTTGCATCCCGCACGAAGCGATTCGCGCCCGGCGTCGTGGCGCGCGAGCTGTTCGACGCCGAGCATGCCGGCATCGCCGTGGCCACGCCGGCGCCCGCGGCGCAAGCGGATGCGGAATCGGCAGACACGGCGGGCGAGGGCGTGACGCCCGGCCCCGTTGACGAAGCGGCGGTCGCCGCATCGTCCGGGCCGGCACCGCCGAGGCTCGTCAGCGAGCGGCGGCGCGGGCGATGGGCGGACGACAGCGGCGTGGTGGTCGAGATGACGCTCGACGACGTCACGCTGCACGGCGGCACCGAGTCGCCGCGCCGCCATGTCGAACTGCGCCTTGCGGCGCCCGACTGGGAAACCGTCGCCGCACGCACGGCCGCGCTGCGCGCGCTGTTCGCCGCCGCGCGCGAGCTCAGCGGCGCATGGCCCGCGTTCGTGCAACTGACCAGCGTGATCGATCGCGCGTGCGCGGGCGAGCCTGACGCCCCTCGGCCGGTCAAGGCGCAGCTCGTCGACCTGGCCGGCATCCGCACGCAGCGGGCCGCGCTGTTCGCGCTGTCTGGCGACATCGCGGCGCAATGGCTCGGCAACGAGAGCGGCGTGCTGGATCGCGACGATCCCGAATTCGTGCACCAGATGCGTGTCGCGCTGCGCCGGCTGCGCACGCTGGTGCGCTTCTTTCCGCGCTTCGCGGATGATCAGTGGACGGATACCTTCGGTGTCGACCTGCGCTGGCTCGCCTCGCTGCTCGGCACCGTGCGCGACTGGGATGTGTTCTCGACCGAAAGCCTGCCCGCGCTGATCGCGGCCGACGGCGGCAGCGTCGACTGGGACGGCACGCTCGACGCCGCGCGCGCGCAGGCGACGGCGGCGCGCGTCGAGTTGCGCCAGGCGCTGCATTCGGCGCGCTATGCGCGACTGACGCTCGGCTGGCTCGAATGGTTGAGCACGTTCGCGCTGCCGCCGGCTGCCGGCGACGACGACGCGCCGTCGCTGCGGCGTCACGCGACCAGGCGCGTGCGGCGGCTGTTCGGTCATCTGTATGCATCGCCGTCGCTCACGTCGCTCGATACGGCCGCGCGGCACCAGGTGCGGATCGACGCGAAGCGGCTGCGCTACGCGCTGGAATTCTTCGCGTCGCTGGCCTCGCGCCGCACGCGCACCGAAACGGTCAAGACGCTCGCGCGCGTGCAGAGCGTGCTCGGTGAGGCGAACGACACGATGGTCGCGCTGCATCATCTCGAGCACCTGGCGGCGCCCGCGTACCAGCGCGGTTTCGTGCGCGGCTACGGTGCCGCGCTCGAGCAACGCGCGGCGAGCGACGCCGAGGCGCTGCTCGCGAGCCTGCGCCCGCCGAAGCTCGACGGCAAGCCGCGGTGATGCGTTGAGCGGCGCGCGATCCCTATAATGGCCCCCCGTTTTCTTCAGACAGACCGATGAGCGACGCGACGCCTCCTTCCTCCTCCGCCGGACCGCTCGAACTGGCCGGCGAACTGTGGTTGCGCGCGGGCCAGCAGACGCTCGGCGGCGCCACCCGCATCGCGCTGCTCGCGGCGATCGGCGATACCGGGTCGATCACGCGTGCGGCAAAGGCCGTCGGCCTCAGCTACAAGGCCGCGTGGGATGCGATCGACACGATGAACAACCTGGCCGGCGAGCCGCTCGTGACGCGTTCGACGGGCGGCAAGGGCGGCGGCGGCACGACGCTGACGCCGCGTGCGACGTCGCTGATCGCCGCGTTCCGCACGATCGAGCGCGAGCATCGCCGCTTCATCGACGCCGCGAGCGCGGCGGTGTCCGGCTTCGACGTCGACTGGGCGCTGATCGGCCGGATCGGGATGAAGACGAGCGCGCGCAACCAGTGGTTCGGCAAGGTCGAGTCGATCGTGCGCGGCACGGTGAACGACGAGGTGACGCTCGTGCTGCCCGGCGGGCAGGTCATCGTCGCGGTGCTCACGCACGAAAGCGCCGACGCGCTCGGCCTGGAGCCGGGGGCGGATGCATGCGCGCTCGTGAAGGCGTCGTGGGTCGTGCTGGCGGTCGACGATGCAGCCGAAGCGACCTTGAAGGTATCCGCGCGCAACCAGCTGCACGGGACGGTCGAAACCGTCGCGGCGGGCGCGGTGAACAGTGAGGTGACGCTGGCGCTCGACGGCGGCGGGACGCTCACGGCCGTGGTGACGAACGACAGTGTCGGCGCGTTGCAACTCGACGCCGGCCGGCGCGCGATCGGGCTGTTCAAGGCATCGAGCGTGATTCTCGCGGTGACGGGCTGACCGCGCGCGGCGGCGCGCGCCCATTCAGGCGGCGGCCGCGCGCGGACGAGGCGAAACCGGCGCCGCGCATCGTGCACGAGGCGTCGGCTTCGATCCCCTTTTCAGCTTGTTCCAGCTGGTTCCAGCGTGTGCCGCCGGTGCGGCGTCTCTCAGGCTCCAACGTGGCCACGAGGGGCCACGGCCTTCGCGCGCTCAGGTGACGCGCGTCGGCCACTCGGCGTGCGGTGTTGCGGCCTGCACGCGTCCTTCGTTCAATTGCACGACCTGGTCGCCGAACGCGGCGACGTCGTCGGGGTCGTGC
This sequence comes from Burkholderia sp. Bp9140, assembly GCF_003853425.1. Taxonomy (NCBI): domain Bacteria; kingdom Pseudomonadati; phylum Pseudomonadota; class Betaproteobacteria; order Burkholderiales; family Burkholderiaceae; genus Burkholderia; species Burkholderia sp. Bp9140. The sequence continues at coordinate 134,193 of NZ_QTPQ01000002.1, read as the reverse complement.
GAGATGAGCATCATCGGGATATCGAGCCGCGCCTGCAGTTCGGCGAGCTCGTGGCGCATGCGCTGGCGCATCGTGCTGTCGAGCGCCGCGAACGGCTCGTCGAGCAGCAGGATGCGCGGCTGGGCGACCAGCGCACGGGCCAGCGCGACGCGCTGCTTTTGTCCGCCCGACAACTGCGACGGGAATTGCCCGGCGAGCGTGTCGAGTTCGAACGCCTGCAGCCAGTACGCGACTTCGGGCAGCACCGTCTTCGCACGCGGGTTGCGCAGGCCGGGCGTGAGCCCGAACGCGATGTTCTGGCGCACGTTCAGGTGCGGAAACAGCGCGTAGTCCTGGAACAGGTACGCGACGCGGCGCGCACGGGTCGGCACGTCGATGCCGCGCGCGGAATCGAACAGCGGTTCGTCGTTCAGCGTGATCGTGCCTTCGTCGGGCGACAGCAGGCCGGCAATCGCCTGCAGCGTCATGCTCTTGCCCGCGCCGGAGGGCCCGAACAGCACGACGCGCTGCGTGGTGGCCGTGAACGACACGTCGAGCGTGAAGCGGCGCTCGGCGTTCGCGTAGGTCTTGCGGATATCGACGGCGACACTCATGCGGGCCTCCGTCGTGCCGCGCCGCGCGTGCGGGAAACCGCCCGCGCGACGGGAAGGCATTTTGCCGCGACCGGTGAGGCGCAGCGGCACGGATGCGGCGCGCGCGTCATGTCAGCTGGCTCCGCCCGGCGCGCGACGGCACGAGCCAGCCGGTCGCGAGCAGCACGAGCACGCAGGTGATCGACGTCACCAGCACGAGGAAGTTGGCCGTGTTGTCGTCGCCGGCCTGCACCGCCGCATAGATCGCGACCGACAGCGTCTGCGTGCGGCCGGGCAGGTTGCCGGCGATCATCAGCGTCGCGCCGAATTCGCCGAGCGCGCGCGCGAAGGCGAGCAACGCGCCGGCCAGGATGCCGCGCATGGCGAGCGGCAGCGTCACGCGGAAGAACACCGCGGCTTCGCCGAGCCCGAGCGTGCGTGCCGCGCGCTCGAGATGCGGATCGACGCTTTCGAACGCGGTGCGTGCCGACTTCAGGATCAGCGGGAACGCGACGACCATCGATGCGATCACCGCGCCCTGCCACGTGAAGACGAGTTCGATGCCGAGCGTGTCGAGCCACGCGCCGAATACGCCGCGCCGGCCGAGCAGCACGAGCAGGTAATAGCCGAGCACCGTCGGCGGCAGCACGAGCGGCAGCGTCAGCAGCGAATCGACCACGTCGCGCAGCGGGGAGCGCCAGCGCGCGAGCATGAAGGCGGCGGCGACGCCGAGCACGATGTCGAGCGCGGTCGCCCAGCCGGCGACCTTCAGCGACAACAGCAGCGGTACCCAGGCGTCCTGCATCATGTTGCGCTCACTTGCCCGCGGGCTTGAAGCCGAATGTCGACAGCACGGCCTGGCCCTGCGGTGACACGACGAAGTCGATGAACGACTGCGCCTGCGCGGCATGGCGGCTGTCCTTGACCACCGCGATCGGATAGGTGATGGCCGTCTGCGTCGGCACGGTCAGCGCGACCTTCACGCGGCCCGGCATGATCGCCGCGTCCGTGCCGAACACGAAGCCCGCGTCGACTTCGCCGCGCGCGACGTAATCGAGGCTCTGGCGCACGTTGGCGGCCAGCACGCCCTTTGCGCTGACGGCATCCCACACGCCTGCGGCGCGCAGCGCACCTTCCGTATAGCGGCCGACCGGCACCGACGCCGGGTCGCCGTACGCGATGCGCTTCACGCCGGGCGCCGTCAGGTCGTTCAGCGAGGCCGGCGCGGCCGCGTGGCTGTCCGCCGGCACGATCAGCACGAGCGAATTCGCCGCAAAGTCGCGACGCGTGCCGGGCACGATGACCTTTTCGCCGACCGCGCGATCCATCGCCTTCTGGTCGGCCGATGCGAACACATCGGCCGGCGCGCCCTTGGCGATCTGCTGCATCAGCACGTCGGACGCGCCGAAGTTGAACAGCACCTTGGCGTCCGGATGCTGCTTCTGGTACGCGTCGCCGACGGCCTTGAACGCGTTCGTCAGGCTCGCGGCCGCCGACACGACCAGCTCGTCGGCGGCGGAAGCCGGCGCGCTGAACGCGATGCCCGCTGCAAGCGTGGCGAGCGGCAACAGGCGGAGCAGGGTGCGGCGAAGCGGGCGGACGGTCGAGCGCATGGTCTGGTCGTTTGAATGGTTGAAAACCATAATCGTAATATAGGGCGGGTTATAACGCTCGACATACCGCTCATGCGACGGTGCGCATGAAACCTTTAGCCTTGAAAGGCGGCGGGAGCGGCGTGCGTGCGGCCCGTCACGCGTGCAGCGACGGCAGCAACGACCCGGTGCGGTGCAGCGACGCCGGCTGCGACGCCGGCCGGTAGTTCGGATTGGCTTTCCAGCGGGCGCGGACGAACGGCCGCTCGTGCCCCGACAGCTCCAGCGCGACCTTGGTGACCCACTGGTGCGACGGCACCGTGATGCCGTGCAGCGCGACGGTGACGAGCACGAGGCTCGCAACGACCGCCGCCACCGACCAGCGGTGCGGCACCGCGTGCCACGAGCCGGCGATGAACGCCAGCGCGGCGATCGCGCCGACGATGCAGCCGGTGATCGATTCGGACGGCGAATGCGCGTCGAGCGCGACGCGCGACACGCCGACCGCGATGCCGGCCGCGAGCCCGAGCGCGATGCCGGCGATTCGCACCGGCGTGCGCGTGCGGATCAGCGCGAGGAAGATCGCGACGGGATAGACCGACGTCGACAGCATCGCGTGGCCGCTGAACCCGGTGAAGTCCCACGAGCGGATGCCGATGCCCCAGCCGAGGAACGCGATCTTGGTGAGCGCGACGATCCCGATCGCGGCCGCGAGCACGCCGAGCCATGCGGCCGCGCGCTGCCACGAGTAGCCGAGCGCGAGCCACACGGCGATCGTGATCGCGAGCGGCAAGGTCAGGCCGGCGCCACCGAACGCGGTGATCGTGATCCACAGGTGAGACGACAGGTCGAACATCGGGAGGGGAACGGGCAGAGGCGGGACGAATGCTTAAATCAACGCGCGAGCCGGAAAGAACGACTACAACGGAAACAAGCGGCTAACCCCCAGTATAGCGCCGCGTGTGATCGAGGCCCGTTTTTGCGCCGCGGGGAACTATCCGCGTGCAGGAAAAATCCCAGAAACAATGTTATGGTGCATTGCACAAAGTCGAACGATGCACCCAGCATCGTGTCCCTATTTTTCCTGACTGCGAGCCCGATCGATGACCAAAAGTCTGACGAAAGTATGGCTGGGCGGCATGAAACGCATGCTGTCTCCGGCCGCCAAGCGTGCGACGCGCGATGCACAGCGGATCGCGCGCGACACGCTCGAAGCCGCAGCGTCGCCCGCCGGAACCGATCTGTCCCCGCTGCGCGAGTCGCGCGTGCGGCCACGCGCGGCCGCCTGGGCGGCCGGCGAATGGACGCGCGGCGAGCATCCGATGGCGCCCGCGCTCGGCCGCCTCGTCCAGCAGCTTGCATACGGGCTTTACGTTCCGCCTGGCCACCGGCGCGGCGCGATGCCGCTCGTCGTCATGCTGCACGGCTGCCAGCAATCGGTCGACGAGTTCGCGCAGGGCACCCGGATGAACCTGCTCGCCGACAAGCACGGCTTCGCGGTGCTGTATCCGGAGCAGTCGCAGCGCGCGCACGCGCACGGCTGCTGGCACTGGTATGAGGATACCGACCGCGCGGGGCGTGGCGAAGCGGGTGCGGTTGCATCGCTCGTCGATGCGCTCGTTGACGAGCACGGGTTCGACGCTTCGCGCGTCTACGTCGCGGGGTTGTCGGCTGGCGCGGGCCTGGCGACGCTGCTCGCGCTGCACCATCCGGACCGCTTCGCGGCGGTGGCGCTGCACTCGGGCCCCGCGCTCGGCGAGGCGAATTCCGGCATCAGCGCGATGGACGTGATGCGGCGCGGGCTGCGGCAGAACCCGGCGGCGGCCATCGACGCGCTGGTCGACGCCAGTGGGTATCCCGGCATGCCCGCGCTGATCGTGCAAGGCGACGGCGACCATGTCGTCGCGCCGAAGAATGCCGACCAGCTGACGGTGCAGTTCATGCGCCTGAACGGGCTCGCGGACAGCCGCGGCGCACTGCGCGGCGGCGAGCGCGTGGAGACGCGCGAGGCAGGCGCGCAGATCACCGACGTGCGCCGCGACGGCGAGTCGGTCGTGCGGCTTTGCCACGTCAAAGGGCTCGATCATGCATGGTCGGGCGGCGACGAAGCGGTGCCGTTTCATGCGGCGGTCGGCCCCGATGCGAGCACGATGATCTGGTCCTTTTTCGAAGAGAATCGTCGCACTGTGGCGACCGAACGACGCACCGTCTGATCGACGCTAGCCAGAAGCTAGGGTTTTCCCTATAATTCGGGAAAACCCTAGTCAAAGAACCTTTGGATTGCGAGATCGACCATGTACCTGCTGAGCCACCTCTTCCTGATGCTGACCAAGAACGCTGAAAAGGCCGCAAAAGAGCGCGCCGATGCGTACCTGTCCGAAGCAACCGACATCTACGATCTCGAATTCCGCATGCGCAAGATCGATCGCGAAGCCGCGATGAACCGTCCGTTCTCGTTCGGCTCGCGTTAAGCAGCGCAGCGCAGCACGGGCCGGCTCGCCGGCCGGTCCGGCGAATCACGCAAAAGGGCGTGTGCGGCAGGCAGCCGCACACGCCCTTTTTGCATTCGGCGCCGCGCGTCGCGTCAGACGACCGTCAGGCGCACCGGCACGTTGTTGCGGGTCGCGTTCGAGTACGGGCACACGTGGTGCGCCTTGTCGACCAGTGCCTGTGCATCGGCCTTGTCGAGCCCCGGCAGCGACACGCGCAGTTCGATGTCGAGCCCGAAGCCGCCTGCGTCGTTCGGGCCGATGCCCACTTCCGCGGTCACTTGCGTGTCGGCCGGCAGCGTCTGCTTGTTCTGGCCGGCGACGAATTTCATCGCGCTCAGGAAACAGGCCGAGTAACCTGCGGCAAACAACTGCTCCGGATTCGTGCCTTCCGCGCCCGTGCCGCCGAGCTCGCGCGGCGCGGCCAGCTTCACTTCCAGCTTGTTGTCGGCGGAAACCGCGCGGCCGTCGCGGCCGCCCGTGCTCGTGGCGCTGGTCTTGTACAGAATGTTCATCGTGCAGCTCCTGTCGGAAGAAAGGGAGGAAAGCGGTCAAGCGGTCCGGTCGGACGGGATGTCGCCGGCCACGAGAGAAAATATAGAACACAAATGATTAGTGCGCAAATGAAATTTTAAAAAAAACGGGCCGGCAGTGCCGGACCCGTTTGCGATCGAGCGGTGCGTCAGCCTTCGTTGGCGGCCGACAGCGCGTCGCGCAGCTGCTGGAGATCCGCGCGCAGCCTGACCAGGAACTCGGGCGTTTGCTGCATTGCGCAAAAGAGATCGGCGGGTACCGAGCGCGCCTTGTCCTTCAGCGCGCGGCCTTCCGCCGTCACGCGCACGTTCACGACGCGCTCGTCGGTCGCGCTGCGCACGCGCTCGACGTAGCCGAGCGCCTCGAGCCGCTTCAGCAGCGGCGTGACGGTGGCCGGGTCGAGGTCGAGGCGGGCGGCGATGTCCTTCACCGCGATGTCGTCGCGTTCCCACAGGACGAGCATCGCCAGATATTGCGGGTAGGTCAGCGACAGCTTGTCGAGCAACGGCTTGTAGGCCTTCGTCATCGCATGCGAAGTCGCGTAGAGCGCGAAGCATAGTTGCTCGTCGAGCGTCTGGGGCAGCGGGGGCAGGCGGTCCATGATTCGGGTGGCGCGGCGGACGCGCTAACGATTTGCACACAAATTATTTTGCGCGCAAAAGATCCGGTTGAACAGGGCCGGGTGTGCGGGCATCGGGCGCGAGCGGGGACCGCGAGACTGGTGCCGGGCCGGCCGGGAGGAGGATGGACGGCCGGCGGCACGCGCCGGCCGAGGTCGGCCTCAGCGGCCCGACGTGGGCGTCGCGGCGCCCGGCTCCTGCACGCCGAAGCAACCGCGATAGGTTGCGTAGAACGAGCAGTACATCATCGTGACGATGATGATCGTCACCGGCATCATGATCGTCAGCCCATAGGCGCCGGCGCCGAGCGCCTGCAGCAGCAGCGACAGGCCGAACGACGTGCCGAGCGCGACGCCGAACCACAGCAGCCCGTACACGACGAACGCGCCGCGATTGCGCCAGCAACTGACGATGCTGAAGAACAGCGCCTTGGCGGGCGGGATGTCGTGCCACGCGGTGAGCACCGGCGCGAACCAGAACAGCATCGCGACCGGCGCGTAGAGCAGTGTCGCCAGCAGCAGCGCGCCGAGCGTGCCCTGCGTGGCAAGCGCTTCCGGCGTCGGGCTCGCGTCGCTCGTCGCGCCCAGCATCATCTGGAGCAGCCCGCCGCCGTCCACGATGGACGACGCGGCGAACACCAGCACCATCAGCGCGACATAGACCACGCCCAGGAGGAGCAGCCGCTGCGTCGTCGTGGTGCCGTACGAGCGGAACCCGTCGATGAGGATCGTCGGCATCACCGGCTTGCCGGCGACCGTGTCGCGGCACGCGGCCATGAAGCCGACGGCGATGCCGGGAATGAACAGCAGCGGCAGCGCCGCGCCGATCACCGGCACCATCGACACCAGCGTGATCGCCAGCAGGTAGGTGAAGAACAGCGTGATGAACGCGAGCGGGTTCCGGCGGAACAGCCAGACGCCTTGACGGAACCAGACATAGCCCGCTTTCGCGGGCACTTCGATCAGTTGCATGCGGTATGGGTCTCGGGAAGCGCGGGCGTGTGGGCGATACGCTCACGCAGGATGCGTTCGAAATGACCGGGGTCGTGCGGTTTGAGCATTTCGGCCGCGCGCGGCAGGTAGAAGTCGTACAGGCGCGACACCCAGAAGCGGTACGCGCCCGCGCGCAGCATGTCGCTCCAGTGGCGGCGCTCCTCGGCCGTGAACGGCCGGACCGTCTGGTACGCACGCAGCAGTGCGTCGGCGCGCGCGACGTCGAGCACGCCCGTCGCGAGGTCGACGCACCAGTCGTTGACGGTCACCGCGACGTCGAACAGCCATTTGTCGCAGCCCGCGAAATAGAAATCGAAGAAACCGCCGAGCCGTACGTCATGACCGGTGCCGGGTGCCGCGTGCGCGAACAGCACGTTGTCGCGGAACAGGTCGCAGTGGCACGGGCCGCTCGGCAGCGCCGCGTAGTCGTCCGACGCGAAGAACGCGGCCTGGTGCGCGAGTTCGCCCTCGAGCAGCGTGCGCTGCGCGTCGGAGATGAACGGAACGATCGCCGGGACGTTCTCCCGCCACCACGGCAGGCTGCGCAGGTTCGGCTGATGGCGCGCATAGTCGCGCCCCGCGAGGTGCAGGCGGGCGAGCATCTGTCCGACTTCGATACAGTGTTCGACCCCCGGCGCGAGTTCGGCCGCGCCGTCGAGCTTCGTGACGATCGCCGCCGGCTTGCCGTGCAGCTCGCCGAACAGCGCGCCGTCGTCGCGCGGGATCGGGTCCGGCACCGGCACGCCGTGGCTCGCCAGATGGCGCATCAGGTCGAGGTAGAACGGCAGCTGTTCCGCCGTCAGCTTTTCGAAGATCGTCAGGACGTACTCGCCACGCGTCGTCGTCAGGAAGAAGTTGCTGTTTTCGATACCGGACGGAATACCGCGGAACGCCAGCACGTCGCCCAGTTCATAGTGGCGCATCCATTGCGCGAGATCGGAGTCGGAAACAGCGGTGAAAACGGCCATGCGAGATGCGTCTGGTCAGTTGTCGGCACGCGCGCGGCGTGCAGCGCGACAGGAGGTGAAGGGGGGCCCGCGCGCCGCGTCGGGACCGGCGCGGCGCGGCAGGAAATCAGTAGCGCAGGTTGACCGACGGCAGGCGCGTGATCGGGACGCCCGCGTCGTGCGGCTTCGGCGACGTGTCGGGCGTCGAGCTCATCTGGTAGCGCGTGCCGAAGTTCGACTTCACGTTGATCTCGACCGGCTTGCCGCGATCGCGATACTCGGTGACCTCGGTGCCGTTCCTGCTCTTTTCATGGAAGCTCGGCGTGCGGCGGATGTCGGCGAAGTCGACTTTCGACGTGACTTCGGCGCCCGGCCGGTTGATCTTGCGGAGATCGGGCAGGCCGGCGGCCTCGTTGGCCTCGGCCCGGGCCTGTGCGTCGGCGCCAGGCGTGCTGCCGGCGGCGTAGGCGGCGCCGGCAGCGGCAAACGTGCCAGCAAACGCGGCGGCAGCGGCGACGAGAATGAGCGGCTTCATGATGAGTCTCCAGTGAACCTTCCGATTTTAGCAAATACTGCGCGCTGCCCGGCCCTCGCGTGCAAGCGGCATGCAAGCGGGCGGCCATGAGCGTGACCGGGTTCCGTGGTAATGTCGTTCGATCAGACGAGGTGATGAAAATGAAGAACGATTTGAGCCGCCGGCACCGGGTGCTGACGCCCGAGAGCCCGCCCGTCGAAGCATTCGACGATTCCGTCGCAGCCGTCGCGCGGCTGTCGGCCATCTACGACACCAATACGGGCTTCCTGCGCGATGCGTTCGCGCGTTATCGCCGCCACGAACAGATCACCGAGCACGTGCGCGCGTGCTACCCGTTCGTGCGGATCCGTACCGACGTGAACACGCACGTCGATTCGCGCCGCTCGTACGGCTTCGTCGCGGGCCCCGGCGTGTTCGAGACGACGGTCACGCGTCCGGACCTGTTCGCGAACTACTATCGTGAGCAATTGCGCCTGCTGTCGAAGAACCACCATGTGAAGATCGAGATCGGCGTCTCGTCGCAGCCGATTCCGATTCACTTCGCGTTCCCCGAAGGCATCCACCTCGAAGGCGAGCTCGACCGCGACCGCCTGCTCGCGATGCGCGACATCTTCGACACGCCCGACCTGTCGTACCTCGACGACCGGATCGTCAACGGCACGTTCGAGCCGGCGCCGGGCGAGCCGCATCCGCTCGCGCTGTTCACGGCCGCGCGCGTCGACTTTTCGCTGCACCGGCTGCGCCACTACACGGCGACGTCGCCGACGCATTTCCAGAACTATGTGCTCTACACGAACTACCAGTTCTATATCGACGAATTCGTGAAGCTCGGCCGCACGCTGATGACGGAGAGCACCGATCCCGAGGAACGCAAGTACCGCAGCCAGTACAGCGCGTTCGTCGAGCCGGGCGATGTCGTCACGTACAACGCGAACCTCGGCAGCGAGCCGGGCGAGGGCGCCGCGCCGCCGCGCCTGCCGCAGATGCCCGCGTATCACCTGAAGCGCGCGGACGGCAGCGGGATCACGATGGTCAACATCGGCGTCGGTCCGTCGAACGCGAAGACGATCACCGACCACATCGCGGTGCTGCGTCCGCACGCGTGGGTGATGCTCGGCCACTGCGCGGGCCTGCGCAACACGCAGCGCCTCGGCGACTACGTGCTTGCGCACGGGTACGTGCGCGAGGATCACGTGCTCGACGCCGACCTGCCGCTGTGGGTGCCGATCCCGGCGCTCGCCGAAGTGCAGCTCGCGCTCGAGCGCGGGGTGGCCGAGGTCACGCGGCTCGAAGGCGCCGAACTGAAGCGCGTGATGCGCACGGGGACGGTCGCGAGCGTCGACAACCGCAACTGGGAACTGCGGGATCATCGCGAGCCGGTGCAGCGGCTGTCGCAGAGCCGCGCGATCGCGCTCGACATGGAAAGCGCGACGATCGCCGCGAACGGTTTCCGCTTCCGCGTGCCGTACGGCACGCTGCTGTGCGTATCGGACAAGCCGCTGCACGGCGAGCTGAAGCTGCCGGGCATGGCCGACACGTTTTATCGCGGGCAGGTCGACCAGCATCTGCAGATCGGCGTGAAGGCGATGGAGATCCTGCGCACGAACGGGCTCGACAAGCTGCATAGCCGCAAGCTGCGCAGCTTCGCGGAAGTGGCGTTCCAGTAAGCGCGATTTGCCGGCCGGCGCGCGCGGTCAGCGCGCAGGCTCGGCGGCGCGGTCGAGCGACAGGCCGCGATGCGTGTCACGTAGCGCCTCGAGCATCGCTTCCAGAATCCCGATCGCGTCCGCCTGCCGCTTGATCGCAAGGCGCCGTTCCCCGACGGCGCGCAACGGCGCTCCGCCGAAATAATCCATGATGTCCGGCAGGCGGCGTACGACGCCGCGACTGCCCCAGCAGCCGTCGTCGATTTCCGTCGGCATGACCCACACGCGCGACGCGATGGCGTCGAGCGGCACGCCTTCCGCGCGTGCGACGGCGGCCGTCACGTCCGCGATCAGCCCGGCGCGCGCCGCGTCCGTGTACTGGCCTTCCGGCACGGTCGGCACGATCCGGTAGATCGGCGCGGACGCGAGCGCGCCGGATCGATACACGGCCGCAGGCCGATGGACGAAGATCCACGTGACGTCCCGCACGCGTGGATCGTCCGGATCGAGTCCTTCGTGGCGAATCAGAATCGTGGTCAGTTCGTTCATCAATTGCGCTTCGGCGTGCTGGGCGAGCGCGCCGGCGGGGATGGCGACGTCGATCATCGGCATGATGTTGTCCTGGTTCGGTTGAGCGGGCGTCGGCCCGGGAACGGGCGACGTGAACCCAGTGTAGGAAGCCGTTCCCCTTGCGCGAAGTGGCGAAACTGCCATTCGACAATGCCATTTACGACATCGCGATCGATGCGTGCGTCGCCGGCTATCGTGTGAAGCGGCGCCGATATTCGCCTGGCGCGATGCCGGTCTCGCGCTTGAAGAGCTGGCGAAACCCGCTGAGGTCGGTATAGCCGACGCGCTCGCACACCGCATCGATGCCGAGCTTCGTTTCCGCCAGCAGCTTTTTCGCCACCTCGATCCTGAGCGTCTGCAGGTAGCGGAGCGGCGGCGTGCCGACGGCATCCTTGAAACGGCGATGGAGCGTGCGTTCGCTCAGCGCGACGTGCGCGCCCAGCCGGGCGAGGCTGAATGGCTCGCGCAGATGGCGTTCCATCCAGCGCAGCGCGCGTGCGACGACCGGGTCGTCGTGCCCGGGGTGTTCCAGTTGCGCGAAATCGACGAACGAATCCTGCGAAACGCGCTGCAGGTCGATCAACATCAGTTTGGCGACGGACGCGGCGAGGCGGGCGTTCGCGAGTCTGTCGACGATGCGCAGCGCCAGATTCTGGTACGACGTGATCGCACCGCCGCACAGAATGCCGTCCTGTTCGGTCAGCACGTCCGACGCACGCAGCGCGACGTCCGGATAGCGGGCCTGGAAGCGCGCGGCCTTCGACCAGTGGGTAGTGGCGGCGCGGCCGTCGAGCAGTCCCGCTTCCGCCAGCAGGAACGCGCCCGTGCAGTAGGTCGCGATCAGCGTGCCGCGCGCGTGCTGACGGCGCAGCGCGCCGAGCAGCGGCGCAAGCCGGGTGGGGCGGGCGAGCAGCCGCTCGATGTCGGCGACGAACGGTGCGGTGAGCCAGATCGCGTCGGCGCCGCTGCTGCCGTCGATCGTCCCGTCGACCGGGACGCTCTGGCCGGATGCCGTGCGAACCGGCTTGCCGTCGATCGATTCGATGCGCCAGCGGAACGGGGTGTGGGGGTGGCCGGCGCGGCTCGACGGGGCGAGATGATTGGCTGCCGTGAGGATGTCGGTCGGGGCGGCGATGCCCGACGCGAGCGCATGGTCGACTGCCCAGATCCGGATGAGTGGCATGGCTGGCGGGAATGGCCTTGTACAGGGCCGATACTATCATCGGAGTTCAACGCTCGCGGCGGACGAATCGGCCAGCCGGACGAACCGTCGGCGTAAGCGCGGATCGGCCGGACGTTAATGGCCGGGCTAACGGCCGGGCGGTACCCGGGCGCGAGGTTTGCGCGCACGTGGCGGCGCATCGTTTCGCGACGCATGCTGCCGGTAAACGGCGAAGCCGCCCGGCGCCGAAGCGCGCGGGCGGCCTTGGTCGGTCAGGCGACGCGTGCCGTGTCGTTCAGCACTCGCCCTTCTTCGCGTGTCCCGGCGGGCAGTGGTATCCGCCGTGACCGCGATGGCGCTGATAATCGTCCCACTCGCGGCGCTCCCAGTAGCGGCGGCCGTCCCAGTAGCGGTCGCCGTGCCAGCCGACGATGATCGCGGGGGCCGGTGCGACCACGACGGGCACGGGGGCGGGGGCCACGACGACCGGCGCGGGCGTGCCGATGTTGACGTCGACGTTGACGGCGTGGGCGAGACCGGACAGCGAGAGGCCGAGGCCGGTGAAGGCGAGAGCGATCAGCGAGCGCTTCATGTTTTTTCCCTGATGTCGTTGTGAAGAGGTCGGCGCGACGCAGCGGAGCGATTTCGAACCGCGAACCGTTCCACCGGGGGATCGCCGACGCCGATTGATTGCAGTGTGCAGCGGCACGGCGGAAAAGGCGAGCCGCGTTTATTACGGTGAATTGACGTCTGGACGCGAGCGGAAGCGCCTGTCGCGCGACGCGATTTGACAATGGCGGGCCGCGGGTCGGGCCGTCGTGACGCGCGTCGCGGCGCCTGTCGCGCGGATTTGACGTTTGGCGGCGCGCGGCCGCGTGGGGGAATTAACAGCGTGTTACAAAGTGACGCGCGGCAGGCGGCGGAACCGCCGCGCCTGCCGCGCGAGAGGCGGGGTGCCGGAGCGAATTACAGGTAGAACATCCGGTCTTCCTCGGGCCGCGGCGGCTGCCCCTCGGCGTCCGCACCTTCCTCCTCGCCGCTGTCCTCGTAGAATGCGAGCACCGCGTCGAGCACCTGGTCGGGATCGTCGATCACCTGCATGAGATCCATGTCTTCCGCATTGATGAGCCCGTTCGGGATCAACTGGTCGCGGAACCATTGCAGCAGCCCCTTCCAGAACTCGCTGCCGACGAGGATGATCGGCACGAGGCGCGACTTCTTCGTCTGGATCAGCGTGAGCACCTCGGACAGCTCGTCGAGCGTGCCGAAACCGCCCGGCATCACGATCACCGCATCCGAGTTCTTCACGAACGTGACCTTGCGCGTGAAGAAGTGACGGAAGCGCAGCGAGATGTCCTGGTAGTGGTTGCCGGCCTGCTCGTGCGGCAGCTCGATGTTCAGGCCGACCGACGGCGCCTTGCCGGCATGCGCGCCCTTGTTCGCGGCTTCCATGATGCCGGGGCCGCCGCCGGAGATCACCGCGAAGCCGGCGTCGGACAGCTTGCGCGCGATCTGCACCGCGAGCTTGTAGTGCGGCGTGTCGGGCTTGAGACGGGCAGAACCGTAGATGCTGACGGCCGGGCGGATCTCCGACAGGTACTCGGTCGCCTCGATAAACTCTGCCATAATCGTGAACATCTGCCACGATGCGCGCGCCTTCTTGGCCGTCGCGCGTTCTTGATCTGCGAGCGAACGCAGACTCGGAATCACTTTTCTCTTGTTCATAATGCCTGAAGAACGAAATCTGGAAGGTAAGACCCTGCTATTGGTTGACGGTTCGAGCTATCTGTATCGGGCTTACCATGCGATGCCTGATTTGCGTGGCCCTGGCGGGGAGCCGACCGGAGCGCTCTACGGAATCATCAACATGCTGCGCCGTATGCGCAAGGAAGTCAGTGCAGAGTATAGCGCTTGCGTGTTCGATGCAAAGGGCAAGACGTTCCGCGACGACCTTTATGCCGACTATAAGGCAAACCGTCCGTCGATGCCGCCCGATCTCGCGTTGCAGGTCGAGCCGATCCACGGCGCGGTGCGTGCGCTCGGCTGGCCGCTGCTGATGGTCGAGGGCGTCGAAGCCGACGACGTGATCGGCACGCTCGCGCGCGAAGCCGGGCGGCACGGAATGAACGTGATCGTGTCGACGGGCGACAAGGACCTCGCGCAGCTCGTCACCGACCGCGTCACGCTCGTCAACACGATGACCAACGAGACGCTCGATCGCGATGGCGTGATCGCGAAGTTCGGCGTGCCGCCCGAGCGGATCATCGACTACCTCGCGCTGATCGGCGACACCGTCGACAACGTGCCGGGCGTCGAGAAGTGCGGGCCGAAGACGGCCGTGAAGTGGCTGTCGCAATACGACAGCCTCGACGGCGTGATCGAACACGCGGGCGAGATCAAGGGTGTGGTCGGTGACAACCTGCGCCGCGCGCTCGACTTCCTGCCGCTCGGCCGCACGCTCGTGACCGTCGAGACGGCCTGCGATCTCGCGCCGCATCTCGAATCGATCGAGGCGTCGCTGAAGACGGACGGCGAAGCACGCGACCTGCTGCGCGACATCTTTGCACGCTACGGCTTCAAGACGTGGCTGCGCGAAGTCGAGAGCGCGCCCGCCGAAGGCGGCGGCGCCGATGCGCCGGAAGGCGAGCCGGCACAAGTGGTCGCGGCGGACATCGTCCGCGAATACGACACGATCCAGACCTGGGAACAGTTCGACGCATGGTTCGCGCGGATCGATGCGGCCGCACTGACCGCGTTCGACACCGAAACCACGTCGCTCGACCCGATGACCGCACGGCTCGTCGGGCTGTCGTTCTCGGTCGAGCCGGGCAAGGCCGCGTATCTTCCGGTCGCGCACCGCGGCCCCGACCTGCCCGAGCAATTGCCGATCGACGACGTGCTCGCGCGCCTGAAGCCATGGCTCGAATCGGCCGATCGCAAGAAGGTCGGCCAGCACCTGAAGTACGACGCGCAGGTGCTCGCGAACTACGGCATCGCGCTGAACGGCATCGAGCACGACACGCTGCTCGAATCGTACGTGCTCGAATCGCACCGCACGCACGACATGGACAGCCTCGCGCTGCGCCATCTGGGCGTCAAGACGATCAAGTACGAGGACGTGGCAGGCAAGGGCGCGAAGCAGATCGGCTTCGACGAAGTGGCGCTCGAGCAGGCCGCCGCGTATGCGGCCGAAGATGCGGACATCACGCTGCAGCTTCATCACGCGCTGTATCCGCAGATCGCGCGCGAAGCGGGCCTCGAGCGCGTGTATCGCGAGATCGAGATGCCGGTATCGCTCGTGCTGCGCAAGATGGAGCGCACCGGCGTGCTGATCGACGACGCACGCCTGCAGGCGCAAAGCAGCGAGATCGCGACGCGGCTCATCGAGCTCGAAGGGCAGGCGTACGAACTGGCCGGCGGCGAGTTCAATCTCGGTTCGCCGAAGCAGATCGGGCAGATCTTCTTCGAGAAGCTGCAGTTGCCGGTCGTGAAGAAGACGCCGAGCGGCGCACCGTCGACCGACGAAGAAGTGTTGCAGAAGCTGGCCGAGGATTACCCGCTGCCGAAGCTGCTGCTCGAGCATCGCGGGCTGTCGAAGCTGAAGTCGACCTACACCGACAAGCTGCCGCGCATGGTGAATCCGGAAACGGGCCGCGTGCACACCAACTATGCGCAGGCCGTCGCGGTCACGGGGCGCCTCGCGTCGAACGACCCCAATCTTCAGAACATTCCGGTGCGCACGGCCGAAGGCCGGCGGATCCGGGAGGCGTTCATCGCATCGCCCGGTCACCGGATCGTGTCGGCCGACTATTCGCAGATCGAACTGCGGATCATGGCGCACATTTCCGGCGACGCGTCGCTGCTGCGCGCGTTCTCGCAAGGCGAGGACATCCACCGCGCAACCGCGGCCGAAGTGTTCGGCGTGACACCGCTGGAGGTCAACTCCGACCAGCGCCGCATTGCGAAGGTGATCAACTTCGGGCTCATCTACGGGATGAGCGCGTTCGGCCTCGCGTCGAACCTCGGCATCACGCGCGATGCGGCGAAGCTCTATATCGACCGCTACTTCGCGCGCTACCCGGGTGTCGCGCAGTACATGGAAGACACGCGTGCGGTGGCGAAGGAGAAGGGCTACGTTGAAACCGTTTTCGGCCGCCGCCTGTGGCTGCCGGAGATCAATGGCGGCAACGGCCCGCGCCGCCAGGCCGCCGAGCGCGCGGCCATCAATGCACCGATGCAGGGCACGGCGGCCGACCTGATCAAGCTGTCGATGATCGCGGTGGACGACTGGCTCACGCGCGACCGGCTCGCATCGCGGATGATCATGCAGGTGCACGATGAACTGGTGCTCGAGGTGCCCGACGACGAACTGTCGCTCGTGCGCGAGAAACTGCCGGAAATGATGTGCGGTGTGGCGAAGCTGAAGGTGCCGCTGGTTGCTGAAGTGGGCGCCGGCGCGAACTGGGAAGAGGCACACTGACGCACCCCCGCGCGATTCCCGCTTCCCGCGGCATATTGTTGCAGGGATGCTGAATATCGAGATGGTTTGCTTGTCGTCAACGCGCAAGCTCCCGGACAATGCAGGTCAGTCGGGCGATTGTCGCGGGGGCGGCGCGCCCCGCATTCCGGGATCGGACGCATCGAAGTGTTTCGAACTGCACATCGACGATGTCCGAACCGGTTAATCCAACGGACGGCGCGACCACATCGCACCCGCATCGTCCGGCGGCAGCAGTTTCGAATCGCAAAGGGGGAATCGGATGCATCGGATCATCATCGTAGGTGGAGGCGCGGGCGGCCTGGAACTGGCGACGCGGCTCGGCGACCGTTACGGCGCGCGCGGCAATCGTCCCGCGCGTGCGCTCGTCACGCTCGTCGACCGCAATCCGACTCACATCTGGAAGCCATTGCTGCACGAGGTCGCGGCCGGCAGCATGGACCCGTTCACGCAGGAACTCGAATATGCAGCGCAGGCGCGCTGGCATGGTTTCGAGTTTCAGCAGGGCGAACTGACCACGCTCGATCGCGCCGCGAAGCGCATCACGCTGTCGCCCGTCAACGACAGCGACGGCGCGGAACTGCTGCCCGCGCGCGACCTGGAATACGACACGCTGGTGATCGCGATCGGCAGCACGACGCACTTCTTCGGCGTGCAAGGCGCCGCCGAAAATGCGATTGCGCTCGATACGGTCGGCGAGGCCGAGCGCTTCCGCAAGCGCTTGATCGCCGCGTGCATGCGCGCCGAGCATCAGGCGCCGGCGCAACCCGCGCCGGGCGCGGCGGCCGAGCCGCGCATCCAGGTCGTGATCGTCGGCGGCGGGGCAACGGGCGTCGAGTTGTCCGCCGAGCTGCGCAATACCGCGCAGGTGCTGTCCGTGTACGGGCTGCACAAGCTCGACCCGCGACACGACGTCGGCATCGTGCTGATCGAATCGGGGCCGCGGATTCTCCCGGCGCTGCAGGAGCGCGTGTCGACCGCAACGGCCGAGCTGCTCGAAAAGCTCGGCGTGCGATTGATGCTTGCCGAGCGCGTGACCGAGGTCGCGCCGGGCGTCGTGCACACCGCGAGCGGCAAGGCGGTGCGCGCGGATCTCACGGTCTGGGCGGCCGGCATCAAGGCGCCGTCCGTGCTGTCGCATCTCGACGGCCTGCAGGTCAACAAGCTTGGCCAGCTCGACGTGCGCCGCACACTGCAGACCTTCACCGACGACAATGTCTTCGCGCTCGGCGACTGCGCGGCATGCGCATGGCCCGGCAACGAACGCAACGTGCCGCCGCGCGCGCAGGCCGCGCACCAGCAGGCGAGCTTCCTGCTGAAGGCGATCGGATGCCGGCTCGACGGGCGAGCGCTGCCCGAGTTCACGTATCGCGATTTCGGTTCGCTCGTGTCGCTCGGTCATTTCAGTGCGGTCGGCAACCTGATGGGTGGGCTGATCGGCGGCAACATGCTGATCGAGGGGTTGTTCGCACGGTTCATGTACATGTCGCTGTACCGGCTGCATATCGCGGCGCTGCACGGCTATCCGCGCATGATGCTCGATACGGTCGCGCACTGGCTGCGCCGCACGACGCTGCCGCGCGTCAAGCTGCACTGAGCGGGCGTTCGTGCACCAGGCGGGCAGGGGATGCGCAGCGAGCGCGTTTCCTGCCCGTTGTCTTTTCGGGCGCCGGATGACCGCGCAGGCGCGTGCCAGACCCGTGCGCCGCACGTCTTTTCGTTTCAATCCGAAAGCGTCCGATCGCGCGGCGACACTCGCTGCGTGCATGCCGCACATGGACTGGAGGGCCGGTCGACGGCCATCGACACCACGATCGATGCCGCCGGATTACACCGTCGTAACCGAGTCTTACACATCCGACAGTTGACGCGACAACGGATTATTGGGCATCTTGTCCGGGTTTCCGCTTGCGGCGTGGTGTCAACCGCCGCGACATCCGCGCCGTCAGGTCGAATCCGTGGCCATGACGGCGGCGCCCAATCGAGGAGTGCATTCATGTTGAAACCCGAAATCGACAGCCTGGTTCCCCACGTTCCGTTCTCGCGCCGCAAGTTCATGCAGGCCGCGCTGGGCGGCACCTTCGCGGCGGCCGTGCTGCCCGTGTCGGCGCAGACGGTCACGACCGACAGCGCCGGGCTGGACGTCGACACCATCGAGATCCGCTCGGGCGACGCGAGCATCCCCGCGTATCGCGCGCAGCCGGCTAACAAGACGAACCTGCCGGTCGTCATCGTGATCCACGAGACCTTCGGCGTGCATGCGCATATCGCCGATGTCTGCCGCCGCTTCGCGAAGCTCGGCTATCTGGCGATCGCCCCCGACCTGTTCGCGCGGCAGGGCAATGCGTCGAAGTATTCGACGATCAAGGAGCTTGACGAGCACATCGTCAGCAAGGTGCCCGACCGCCAGGTCACCGAGGATCTCGACGCGGCCGTCGCGTGGGCCGGCAAGAACGGCGGCGATCCGTCGCGTCTCGGCGTGACGGGGTTCTGCTGGGGCGGCCGGCAGGCCTGGCTGTATGCGGAGCACAATCCGCACGTGCTTGCGGCTGTCGCGTGGTACGGATTCGTCGAGGGCAAGACCGACGAGATGACACCGTTCAATCCGGTCGATCATGCGTCATCGCTGAAGGTCCCGGTGCTCGGCCTTTATGGCGAGAAGGACACGAACATCACGCAGGCGGCGCTCGCGGACATGCGCAAGGCGATCCAGGCGAGCGATTCGACGCTCGCGCGCCAGTCGGAGATCGTCGTGTACCCGGATGCGGGTCACGCGTTCTTCGCCGATTACCGGCCGAGTTACGTGAAGGGCGATGCCGAGGACGGCTGGAAGCGCGCGATCGAGTGGTTCCACAAGTACGGCGTGATGTAAACGCCGAAGCGGCGGCAAATGCCGCCGCTTCGTCCTGGCGCCGTGCCGGTGCTTACGGCGTCGGGCCGGTCGCGATCGGCCGCGACGGATCGGCGCTCCATTCGCTCCATGAGCCCGGATACAGCGACGCGCCATGCAGCCCCGCGATCTCGAGTGCGAGCGCATTGTGGCATGCGGTCACGCCGGATCCGCATTGCAGGATCACGCTGTTCGGCTCGGTGCCGGCCAGCAGCGTGCTGAACGTTTCGCGCAGCTCGTGGCCCGTCTTGAAGCGGCCGTCGGCGGCCAGGTTGTCCTTGAAGAACCGGTTGCGTGCGCCGGGAATGTGGCCGCCGACACGATCGATCGTTTCGTTTTCGCCGCGGTAGCGATCCGGCGCGCGCGCGTCGATCACGACGCGCTTGGCCGACGTCACGTTCGCGAGCACGGCCGCCGCGTCGACCGTCGATTCGAGCGGGGCTGCCGCACGGAAGTCGCCGGCGGCAGGGTGCGGCACGTCGGTGGCCAGCGGCTGGCCGGCCGCTTCCCATGCCTGCAGGCCGCCGTCGAGTACCGCGACGGAATCGTGCCCGAGCCAGCGCAGCAGCCACCACAGGCGCGCCGCATAGGCGCCGCCATGTGCGTCATAGGCCACGACCTGCTGGCCCTGCTTGACGCCGCGGCTGGCGATCAGCGTCGCGAGCGCGTCGCGGGTCGGCAGCGGATGACGGCCGTTGGTGCCGGTCTTGCGGCCGGACAGGTCGCGATCGAGATGAAGGTACTGCGCGCCCGGGATGTGCCCGGCCGCATAGGCGGCCTGGCCTGCGGCCGGATCGACGAGATCGAAGCGGCAGTCGAATACGGCAACGCTGCCCGGCGCCGCGGCCAGGCGCTCGGCGAGATTGGCTGCGGAGATGAGCGTGGTGTAGTGGGTATGTGGCATGACGGCTCCCTGGAGTGCAAACGGCCTGATACTCCAAGTCTAAACAAAAAAAGACGGGCCGAAACCCGTCTTTTCATATGCCGAATGCCGTGCGGCGCCCGAGCGCCGCGCAGGGTCAGAGATCGCCGAGGTGGCGGCGCAGGAACTCGTGGAAGTGCTGCATGCCGTCTTCCATCGGGCTCTGGTACGGGCCGACCTGCGATTCGCCGCGCGCCATCAGTGCACGGCGGCCGGCGTCCATCCGCATCGCGATTTCGTCATCCTCGACGGCCGTCTCCATATAGGCGGCGCGCTCGGCCTCGACGAACTCGCGCTCGAACAGGGCGATTTCCTCGGGGTAATAGAACTCGACGATGTTGGTCGTTTTCTGCGGGCCGCGCGGAATCAGCCACGACACGACGAGCACGTGCGGATACCACTCGATCATCAGGCCCGGGTAGTAGACCATCCAGATCGCGCCGAACTCCGGCGGCACGCCGTTGCGGAACTTGAGCACCTGCTCGTGCCACTTCTGGTAGGTCGCGCTGCCCGGTTTCGCGAGGGCGTTGTGCACGCCGACCGTCTGCACGCTGTACCAGTCGCCGAACTCCCACTTGAGATCGTCGCACGACACGAAGCTGCCGAGGCCCGGGTGGAACGGGACGACGTGGTAATCCTCGAGGTAGACCTCGATGAACGTCTTCCAGTTGTAATCGCACTCGTGCACTTCGACGTGATCGAACTGGTACTCGGAGAAGTCGAAGTGATGCTTCGTGCCGAGGTTCGCGAGATCGCGCGCGACGTTGCGGCCTTCGGCCTCGAACAGCAGCCCCTGCCAGTGCTGCAGCGGGCTCTTGCCGAGGTTCAGGCACGGCTTGTCGGGGAAGTGCGGCGCGCCGAGCAGCTGGCCTTCCAGGTCGTACGTCCAGCGGTGCAGCGGGCACACGATGTTCTGCGCATGCCCGCGCCCGTTGAGCATGATCGCCTGCCGGTGGCGGCACACGTTCGACAGCAGTTCGATCTCGTTCGCCGGGTTGCGGACCAGCACGCGGCCTTCCTGCTCGGACGGCAGCGCGAAATAGTCTCCCGCCTCGGGCACCATCAACTCGTGCCCGATGTAGCGAGGTCCTTTCTTGAAGAGGGTTTCGATCTCGCGCTCGAGTAGCGCCTCATCGAAATATGCAGTGACTGGAAGCTGGCTGTGAGCCGACTTCAACTGAAGCGCATCGCTCAGATTGGACATTCCCACTCCCGGTGTTAGCGTGAAAGCAGTGAACAACCCAACCATCGAAAAATCGATTTAGGGAAACGCGGAATTATACCCGGTTCGCCCGGCAAGGCTAGGATTAAGTGCCTGATTTGTGTCAATTTTTTGTCGGGCGGCGATCGGGTGGCGCACAATGTGTGTCGAAGAAGGGGCCCGAGTGCGTGCCCGGGTGCCCAAGTCGGCAGATCGGAGAATTCTCTTTTGCCGTAGAATGTCCGACTTGTTTTGAAATTTGACACCCTCGTCCATGGCGAAAACCGCATCCCCAGGCGCCACCCCGCCCGGCAATGGCACCGAACCGTTGCCGGACAATTACGAAACGGCGCTCGCGGAACTCGAGACGCTGGTTGCCCGGATGGAAGGCGGCGCGTTGAGCCTCGAGGATTCGCTCGCTGCGTATCGCCGCGGGGCGACCCTCGTTGCGTTTTGCCAACAGCAGCTCGAGAAAGTGGAACAGCAGGTTCGCGTGCTCGACGGCGCGACGCTGAAGCCGCTTTCGTCCGGAACGGCCGCCACGGACGGCGAAGACGACGATCTATGACATTCGAACAATGGATGCGGTCCGTGCTCGACCGCGTCGAGGACGCACTCGGCCGCTATTTGCCGGCTGAAAACGTGGTGCCCACGCAACTCCACGAAGCGATGCGCTACGCGGTCCTCGGCGGCGGCAAACGCGTTCGCCCGCTGCTGTGCCATGCAGCAGGCGAACTGACCGGCGCGACCGAAGCGGCGCGCAACGCGGCGGCAGCGGCGCTGGAGATGATCCACGTCTACTCGCTCGTGCATGACGACATGCCGTGCATGGACGACGACGCGCTGCGACGCGGCAAGCCGACCGTGCACGTGCAGTACGACGAGCCGACGGCGCTGCTGGTCGGCGACGCGCTGCAGTCGCAGGCCTTCGTCGCGCTGACCGATGCCGCGGCGCTGTCGCCGGTGCAGCAGGCCGCGCTCGTGCGCGAGCTGGCGCTGGCGAGCGGCTCGATCGGCATGGCCGGCGGGCAGGCGATCGACCTGGCGAGCGTCGGCCTCAAGCTGACGCGCGAGCAGCTCGAGACGATGCACCGGATGAAGACGGGCGCGCTGTTGCGCGCGGCCGTGCGGATGGGCGCGCTGGCCGGCGACACGCCGTCGGCGGAAGCGTTGGCCGCGCTCGACGTCTACGCGGGGGCCGTGGGTCTGGCCTTCCAGGTCGTCGACGACATCCTCGACGTCACGACCGATTCGGCGACGCTCGGCAAGACGGCCGGCAAGGATGCGGCGAACGACAAGCCGACCTACGTATCGATCCTCGGCCTCGATGCATCGCGCGAGCTCGCGGCGCAGTTGCGCGCCGAAGCGCATGATGCGCTGAAACCGTTCGGCGCACGCGCACAGCGTCTCGCCGAACTTGCCGACCTGGTGGTGAACCGGGTCAGCTGACGCGAAGCCCGCCGCTGCGCACACGCTACGGTGCGTGCAATAGAATGCGGGCGCGTTTGATTTCCTACAATGGAACGACGATGTACGACTTGCTGAAAACCATCGACGACCCGGCGGATCTGCGCCGCCTCGATCGTCGCCAACTCCACCCGCTCGCGGATGAACTGCGCGCGTTCGTGCTCGACAGCGTGTCGAAGACGGGCGGCCATCTGTCGTCCAACCTCGGGACGGTCGAGCTGACGATCGCGTTGCACTACGTGTTCAACACGCCGAACGACCGGATCGTCTGGGACGTGGGTCACCAGACCTACCCGCACAAGATCCTGACGGGCCGCCGCGACCAGATGCATTCGCTGCGCCAGTACGACGGCATTTCGGGTTTCCCGCGCCGCAGCGAGTCCCAATACGACACGTTCGGCACCGCGCACTCGAGCACGTCGATCTCGGCGGCGCTCGGCATGGCGATCGGCAGCCAGCTGAACGGCGACGACCGCTTCTCGATCGCGGTGATCGGCGACGGCGCGATGACGGCCGGCATGGCGTTCGAGGCGATGAACAATGCAGGCGTGTCGGAGGATGCGAAGCTGCTCGTGATCCTCAACGACAACGACATGTCGATTTCGCCGCCGGTCGGCGCGCTGAACCGCCATCTCGCCCGCCTGATGTCGGGCCGCTTCTATGCGGCCGCGCGTGCGGGCGTCGAGCGTGTGCTGAGCGTGGCGCCGCCGGTGCTCGAACTCGCGCGCAAGCTCGAGGAGCACGCGAAGGGCATGGTCGTGCCGGCCACGCTGTTCGAGGAGTTCGGCTTCAACTACATCGGCCCGATCGACGGTCACGATCTCGATTCGCTGATCCCGACGCTGCAGAACATCCGCGAACTGCGCGGTCCGCAATTCCTGCACGTGGTGACGAAGAAAGGCCAGGGCTACAAGCTCGCCGAAGCCGATCCCGTGCTCTATCACGGCCCCGGCAAGTTCAACCCGGCAGAAGGCATCAAGCCGTCGGCCACGCCCGCGAAGAAGACGTACACGCAGGTGTTCGGCGAATGGCTGTGCGATGAAGCCGAGCGCGATACGCGCGTCGTCGGCATCACGCCCGCGATGCGCGAAGGCTCGGGCATGGTCGAGTTCGAGAAGCGCTTCAAGGATCGCTACTACGATGTCGGCATCGCCGAGCAGCACGCGGTGACGTTCGCGGGCGGCCTTGCGACCGAAGGGCTGAAGCCCGTCGTCGCGATCTATTCGACGTTCCTGCAGCGTGCATACGACCAGCTGATCCACGACGTCGCGCTGCAGAACCTGCCGGTCGTGTTCGCGATCGACCGCGCGGGCCTCGTCGGCGCCGACGGCGCGACGCACGCGGGCGCGTACGATCTCGCGTTCATGCGCTGCATCCCGAACATGACGATCATGGCCGCGTCCGACGAGAACGAGTGCCGCCAGATGCTGCACACGGCGCTTCAGCAGCCGAACCCGACCGCGGTGCGTTACCCGCGCGGCGCGGGCACGGGCGTGGCGACGGTGAAGGAATTCACCGAGATCCCGCTTGGCAAGGGCGAAGTGCGCCGCCGTACGTCGCAGCCGGAAGGCAAGCGCGTCGCGATCCTCGCGTTCGGCACGATGGTCGCGCCGTCGCTCGTGGCGGCGGAGGAACTCGACGCCACGGTCGCGAACATGCGCTTCGTGAAGCCGGTCGATGCGGCGCTCGTGCGTGAGCTCGCCGAGACGCACGACTACCTCGTCACGGTCGAGGAAGGCTGCATGATGGGCGGTGCGGGTTCGGCGTGCGTCGAAGCCCTGATGGAGAGTGGGGTTATCCGACCCGTAATACAATTGGGTCTCCCTGACCAGTTCATCGATCACGGTGATCCCGCGAAGCTGCTGTCGCAATGCGGCCTCGACGGCGCGGGCATCGCGAAATCGATTCGTGAACGCTTCCTGAGCGCGGCGGCCGATGTCGCCGGCCAGGCGAAGCGCGTCGCATAAGCTGGCGCCGCCTGCGCGCGGCGTCGGTGCGACTGGCGCAACCGGTCTACATTGATGCGGAAAACATGGGCCTGCGGGCCCATGTTGCTTTTCCGGCTGCCGCGTGACGCGGCGTGCGCGTCGTCGAACGCGCGGCTTACAAGGATTGAACAAGATGAACCAGATGAATCCCGCCTTCGTGATGCCCGACGTGCAGAGCACGGTGGATACCCGCCAGATTCCGATTCAGCGCGTGGGCGTGAAGGCGGTCCGGCATCCGTTGACGGTGCGTACCGAAAGCGGCGACGTGCAGCCGACCGTCGGCGTCTGGAACCTCGACGTGCGCCTGCCCGCCGATCAGAAGGGCACGCACATGTCGCGCTTCGTCGCGCTGCTCGAGGAGAATCGTGCGCCGCTGACGGTCGAGCGCTTCCGCGCGATGCTCGCGTCGATGCTCGAGAAGCTGGAAGCCGAGGCCGGCCGCATCGAGGTCACGTTCCCGTACTTCGTGAACAAGACGGCGCCGGTGTCGGGCGTGCAGAGCCTGCTCGACTATGAAGTGACGCTCGCCGGCGAAAGCCGCAACGGCGAGGCGCGCCTGTTCCTGAAGGTGCTCGTGCCGGTGACGAGCCTGTGCCCGTGCTCGAAGAAGATCTCGCAGTACGGCGCGCACAACCAGCGCTCGCACGTGACGATCGACGCCGAGCTCGCGGCCGACCTGCCGGTCGAGGCGCTGATCCGCATCGCGGAAGAAGAGGCATCGTGCGAGCTGTGGGGCTTGCTGAAGCGTCCGGACGAGAAGTTCGTCACGGAGCGCGCGTACGAAAACCCGAAGTTCGTCGAGGATCTGGTGCGCGACGTCGCGCAGCGTCTCGATGCGGACGAGCGCGTGGTGGCCTACGTGCTCGAAGCCGAGAACTTCGAGTCGATCCACAATCACAGCGCGTATGCACTGATCGAGCGCGACAAGCGACACGCTGCGTAACGCCGCGTCGCCGCGTCGTTTTGCCGCTGCAACGAAACAAGGCCGCTCGATCGAGCGGCCTTGTTGTTTTCCGGTGTCTGCCGATGCGCGTTCCGGCGCGGCGCGCGGCTCAGCGTGCGAGCGACGCGAGATCCCAGCGCGGTTTCACCGTGAACGCGTAATCCGCATTCGCCTGCTCGGGCCAGCGGCCGAGCCGCAATGCGCCGGCGAGCGCGATCATTGCGCCGTTGTCGGTGCAGAGCGCGAGATCGGGATAGTGCACGTCGAAGCCGCGCTGGGCCGCGGCAGCCGACAGCGCCGCGCGCAACTGGCGGTTCGCGCCGACGCCGCCCGCGACCACGAGGCGCTTGAGCTTCGTCTTCTTGAGCGCGGCGAGCGACTTCGCGACGAGCACGTCGACGGCCGCGTCGACGAAGCCGCGCGCGAGATCGGCCTTCGCGCGCTCGAGCGCTTCGCCTTCCAGCTTCGCCGCCTCGAATTTCTTCATCTGCGTGAGCACCGCAGTTTTCAGGCCGCTGAAGCTGAAGTCGAGATCGCCCGAATGCAGCATCGGGCGCGGCAGCACGACCGCGCCCGGCGTGCCCGTTTCCGCGAGCTTCGACACTTCCGGACCGCCTGGATAGCCGAGGCCGATCAGCTTCGCCGTCTTGTCGAACGCTTCGCCGGCCGCGTCGTCGAGCGTCTCGCCGAGCGTCTCGTATACGCCCACGTCGGTCACACGCATCAGTTGCGTATGGCCGCCCGACACCAGCAGCGCGATGAACGGGAACGGCGGCGGCGCGTCGACGAGCAGCGGCGACAGCAGGTGGCCTTCGAGGTGATGGATGCCGACGGTCGGCTTGTTCCACGCCAGCGCCAGCGCATTCGCGATGCTCGCGCCGACCAGCAGCGCGCCGGCGAGGCCGGGACCTTGCGTGAACGCGATCGCGTCGATGTCGTCGCGGTGCGTGCCGCTTTGCGCCATCACTTCCTCGAGCAGCGGCAGCGCGCGGCGGATGTGGTCGCGCGACGCGAGCTCGGGCACGACGCCGCCGTATTCGCGGTGCATCGCGATCTGCGAATGGAGCGCGTGCGCGAGCAGGCCGCGCTGCGTGTCGTAGAGCGCGAGGCCGGTTTCGTCGCAGGAGCTTTCGATGCCGAGAACGAGCATGGGTAAGGGGTGGGGCGCGCTGTATCGAGCGCGCCGCAGGAAGGTCAACGTAACCGGAAATTATAGCAGGCGGGGGCCGGTCGCCGCCGCGGGCGGCCCGGGCCCGAGGCCGGGCAGGTACAATCCGCGCCATGGAAACTTATGACATCGCCGTGATCGGCGCGGGCGCCGCCGGGATGATGAGCGCCGCGGTCGCCGGGCAACTCGGTCGCCGCGTGGTGCTGATCGACCACGCGCCGCGGCTCGCCGAGAAAATCCGCATCTCGGGCGGCGGCCGCTGCAACTTCACGAATCTCCACGCGGGCCCCGACAACTACCTGTCGTCGAACCCGCATTTCGCCCGCTCGGCGCTTGCGCGCTACACGCCGCGCGACTTCCTCGTCCTGCTCAAGCGTCATCACGTCACCTGGCACGAAAAGCACAAGGGGCAGCTCTTCTGCGATCACGGCAGCGACGCGATCATCGACGCGCTGAAGCACGAATGCGACGCGGGCGGCATCGCCTGGCGCCGGCCGGTGGCCGTCGACGCCGTGCGCCACGCGCCGGCCGACGGCTTCACGCTCGACACGCAGCAGGCGGGGCCGATCCGCGCGCGCGCCTTGATTGTCGCGACGGGCGGCCTGTCGATCCCGAAGATCGGCGCGACCGACTTCGGCTACCGGCTCGCGAAGCAGTTCGGTCACAAGCTCGTCGATACGCGGCCCGCGCTCGTGCCGCTCACGTTCGCGCAACAGGACTGGGCGCCGTTCGCGGCGCTGTCCGGCGTGTCGCTCGAAGTGCGCGTGTCGACCGGCGACAAGAAGCGCGGCGGCGAATTCGTCGAGGACCTGCTGCTGACCCATCGCGGCCTGTCCGGCCCCGGCATCCTGCAGATCTCCAGTTACTGGCAGTCCGGCGACCCGATCCGCATCGACCTGCTGCCTCAGCGCGATGCGGTGGCCGACCTGCTCGACGCGAAGCACACGTCGAAGCGCCAGATCGGCTCGCTGCTCGCGGACTGGGTGCCGTCGCGCCTCGCGCACGTCTGGCTCGACACGCATCGCGTCGCGGCCGACGCGCGGCTTGCGGACCTGCCCGACAGGACGCTGCGCCAGATCGGCGACGCGCTGTCCGGCTGGACGCTGACGCCGAACGGCACCGAGGGCTACAAGAAGGCCGAGGTGACGAAGGGCGGTGTCGATACGCGCGAACTGTCGTCGGCGACGATGATGAGTGCGCGGGTGCCGGGGTTGTTCTTCATCGGCGAGGCGGTGGACGTGACGGGCTGGCTCGGCGGCTACAACTTCCAGTGGGCGTGGGCGTCAGGCACGGCGGCCGGGCAGGCGGCGGCGGAGTTCGCGCGCGGCGCCTGACACGGCCATGCGGGCCCGCGTTGAAGGGACCCGGCCCTTAGGTCTTTGTACGACGCTCTGCTATACTCGTAAATCTTCCCTGCAAACCTTTATTCGTGTCGGATCATGACGATCATTCGCGTTAAAGAAAACGAGCCGTTCGAAGTCGCCATGCGTCGCTTCAAGCGCACGATCGAGAAGAACGGTCTGCTGACCGAGCTTCGTGCGCGGGAGTTTTACGAGAAGCCGACCGCCGAGCGCAAGCGCAAGAAGGCTGCTGCAGTGAAGCGTCATTACAAGCGGATTCGCAGCCAGACGCTGCCGAAGAAGCTGTACTGAACGATTGAGCGCCGCGCGGTTCACTGAGCGGCGCACCGGCGAACTCCGCACGATCGGCCTCGATCTGGGGCCGCGAGTCGCCGATGCCGGATTCGAGCAACCCGCTTGAGACATAGTCCCAAGCGGGTTTTTGTGTTGACGTCCGTGCGCGGGCGTCGAAGTCACGTTTCCATCCCGGGTGCAAGATGAGTTTGAAAGAGCAGATCAGCGAAGACATGAAGGCCGCGATGCGCGCGAAGGAAAGCGAGCGTCTGGCGACGATTCGCCTGCTGCTGGCCGCGATCAAGCAGCGCGAGATCGACGATCGGGTGACCCTCGACGACGCGGGCATCACCGCCGTGATCGACAAGATGATCAAGCAGCGCAAGGACTCGATCAGCCAGTTCCAGGCCGCCGGCCGCGACGATCTCGTCGCGAAGGAGCAGGCCGAGCTGACCGTGCTGGGCGCCTACATGCCCACGCAACTGTCGGACGCCGAAGTGGCCGCCGAAGTCCAGGCCGCGGTCGCGGCGACGGGCGCGGCCGGCCCGCAGGACATGGGCAAGGTGATGGGCGTGCTGAAGGGCAAGCTCGCGGGCCGTGCCGACATGACCGCCGTTTCCGCGCAGGTCAAGGCCGCGCTGTCGAAGTAAAACCCGCTTCCCGGCGCGTCGCATGCGCGTGCGCCGGGGCGTCGTATCGTCTTTTTTTCGCTCGATCCCACGGTGATTCCGCATTCGTTCCTGCAGGATTTGCTGAACCGCGTCGATATCGTCGACGTGGTGGGCCGGTACGTGCAGCTCAAGAAGGGCGGCGCCAACTTCATGGGGTTGTGCCCGTTCCATAACGAGAAGAGCCCGTCGTTTACCGTCAGCCCGACCAAGCAGTTCTATCACTGCTTCGGCTGCGGCGCGCACGGCACGGCGATCGGCTTCCTGATGGAGCACGCGGGGCTCACGTTCCCGGAAGCCGTGCAGGAACTGGCGCAGTCGGTCGGGCTGACCGTGCCGCACGAGCCGTCGATGCGCGGCGGGGGCGGCGGCGACTATCCGGCGCCCGTGTCGAAATCGGTCGCGACCGCGCTGTCCGACGTGATGTCGGCTGCGTGCGACTACTACCGCAAGCAATTGCGCGGTGCGACCGTCGCGATCCAGTACCTGAAGAACCGGGGCCTGACCGGCGAGATCGCCGCGCGCTTCGGCCTCGGCTATGCGCCGGATGGCTGGCAGAACCTCGAAGCCGCGTTCCCGGACTACCGCGACGACTCGCTCGTCGAATCGGGGCTCGTGATCGTCAGCGAGAAAACCGACGCGCAAGGCGTCGCGCGACGCTACGACCGGTTCCGCGAGCGGATCATGTTCCCGATCCGCAACGTGAAGGGGCAGGTGATCGGGTTCGGCGGCCGCGTGCTCGGCAGTGGCGAGCCGAAGTATCTGAATTCGCCCGAAACGCCGCTGTTCAACAAGGGCAGCGAACTGTACGGGCTGTTCGAGGCGCGCCTCGCGATTCGCGAGCGCAAGTACGTGCTGGTCGTCGAAGGCTACATGGACGTCGTCGCGCTCGCGCAGCTCGGCTTCCCGAACGCGGTCGCGACGCTCGGCACGGCATGCACGCCGATCCACGTGCAGAAGCTGCTGCGCCAGACCGACACGGTCATTTTCAGCTTCGACGGCGACTCGGCCGGCCGGCGTGCGGCGCGCCGCGCGCTCGAGGCGTGCCTGCCGCATGCGGCGGACAACCGGACGATCCGATTCCTTTTCCTGCCGTCCGAACATGATCCGGACAGCTACGTACGCGAATTCGGCGCGGACGCGTTCTCCGGGCAGGTCGAACGCGCGATGCCGCTGTCGCAATTTCTGTTGAACGAAGCAATTGCCGGCAAGGCGCTCGATCAGCCGGAAGGCCGCGCGAAGGCGTTGTTCGACGCGAAGCCGCTGCTGCAGGCGCTGCCGGCGAACGCGTTGCGCGCGCAGATCATGCACATGTTCGCCGACCGCCTCGATATCCCGTTCGAGGAAGTCGCGGGGCTGTCGGACGTCGACACGCGCATCGCCGCGCCGGCGCGCCAGGCGCCCGCGCGCAGCGAGCGGCGGCGCGTGACGGACAGCGAAAAGCGGGCGTTGCGTACGCTCGTGATGCATCCGCGGATCGCGTCGCAGCTCGATGACGAACAGCTTGCGACCCTGCGCGCGCTGCCGCGCATCGGCGAGCTGTTCGCCGAAGTCGTCGAGCATGCGCGCGCGCTGGGCGACAGCGCGGAGTTCCGGCTGCTGTCGGACGTCCTGCGGACGTCCTCGAACGGGGCGACTTACGAGGAAATCTTCCGCGAAATTCTGGACTATGATGAAAACGTCCGTGACTTGCTGTTACAGAATCCGGAAGACGAGACGGTGCCCGAGCGGCAGCGTGAACAGGAACGGATCGCCGGGGAAGAACTGCAGGCGGCGGTGCTCAAGATGCGCTATGACGCTTGCTGCGACCGGCTCGATCGGCTGGCGCGGCAATCCACCTTCACACCCGAGGAATTGGCTGAATTGACGGAATTGAACCAGCAGCGAACCGACATGAAGCGTCGGCTCGGGCTGTAGGCGGCCGGGGCGCCAGGAGAGGGCTTCCCAGCGTGCTATAATATAAGGTTTCCAGCGGTTTGTTTTCTAAGCGGAGGCGAGATTCGCGATGGCAAAGACGACAGGCGGAAAGAAAGCAACAGGCAAGGGCTCGACGGAGCCGACCACCAAGGTCACAGCGGCCAAGTCTGCTTCTTTCGCCAGGACAACGTCTTCAGTCACGTCAGCCCCTGCAGGAAAAAAAACCGCGGCCGGCACTGCTCAGGCTGCGCCGGCGTCGGCAGCCAGAACACGGGCTGCCGCCAGACCCGACTCCGGGCCGGCCAAGCCGGCGGCGAAGCGGGCAAGTGCGAAAAGCGCAAGGGACACGACTGCCGCCGCGGACGAAACGGCAGTACGTACTACTCATGCACCCACGGTTCAACCGGCTGTCGTCCAGCAGCCGCGAGTCGATATAGCCGGTACGGCGAACTCCATGACCAAAAAGCTGAACGAAGTATCCGTCGATGACGACGCAAATCAGAGCGACGGACAGCCCGCAGCCGCGGCTGCCCCGGGCAAATCCAAGGTGCGCGATCGTCGCGCCAAGGAAAAGGCGCTACTGAAGGAAGCGTTCGCGACGAGCACGCCCGGCACGGCCGAGGAGCTCGAGGAGCGCCGCGTGAAGCTGCGCGCGCTGATCAAGCTCGGCAAGGAGCGCGGCTTCCTCACGTATGCCGAAATCAACGACCACCTGCCGGACAACTTCACCGAGACCGAAGCCCTCGAAGGCATCATCGGCACGTTCAACGACATGGGCGTGGCGGTTTACGAGCAGGCGCCGGACGCGGAAACGCTGCTCCTGAACGACAACGCGCCGGCCGCGTCGTCGGACGATGAAGTCGAAGAGGAAGCTGAAGTCGCGCTGTCGACCGTCGATTCGGAATTCGGTCGCACGACCGATCCGGTCCGGATGTACATGCGCGAGATGGGCACGGTCGAGCTGCTCACGCGCGAAGGCGAAATCGAGATCGCGAAGCGGATCGAGGACGGCCTGCGCCACATGGTGATGGCAATTTCCGCGTGCCCGACGACGATCGCCGACATCCTCGCGATGGCCGAGCGCGTCGCGAACGAAGAGATCCGCGTCGACGAGCTCGTCGACGGCCTGCTCGATCCGAATGCTTCGGACTCCGCCGACACGGACGGTTTCTCCGCGAAGGAAGCGGAAGCGATCGAGAACGAGGACGAGGAAGCCGAAGAGGAAGAGGAAGAAGAGGAAGAGGAGGAAGATGACGGTGCCGCGCAGGCGTCGGCCAACGCCGCCCAGCTCGAAGCCCTCAAGCGTGCATCGCTCGACAAGTTCTCGCAGATCAGCGAGTGGTTCGACAAGATGCGCCGCGCGTTCGAGAAGGAAGGCTACAAGTCGAAGTCCTACCTGAAGGCGCAAGAAACGATCCAGACCGAGCTGATGACGATCCGCTTCACCGCGCGTACCGTCGAGCGTCTGTGCGATACGCTGCGTGCGCAAGTGGATGAAGTGCGTCAGGTCGAGCGTCAGATCCTGCACATCGTCGTCGACAAGTGCGGCATGCCGCGTTCGGAATTCATCGCGCGCTTCCCGGGCAGCGAGACGGATCTCGACTGGGCCGAGAAGATCACGGCCGAAGGCCATGCGTACAGCGCGGTCCTGTCGCGTAACGTTCCGGCGATCCGCGAACAGCAGCAGCGTCTGATCGACCTGCAGGCGCGCGTCGTGCTGCCGCTGAAGGACCTGAAGGAAACCAACCGCCAGATGGCGGCCGGCGAACTGAAGGCGCGTCAGGCGAAGCGTGAAATGACCGAGGCGAACCTGCGTCTCGTGATCTCGATCGCGAAGAAGTACACGAACCGCGGCCTGCAGTTCCTCGACCTGATCCAGGAAGGCAACATCGGCCTGATGAAGGCGGTGGACAAGTTCGAATACCGTCGCGGCTACAAGTTCTCGACCTATGCGACGTGGTGGATTCGTCAGGCCATCACGCGTTCGATCGCGGACCAGGCGCGCACGATCCGTATTCCGGTTCACATGATCGAAACGATCAACAAGATGAACCGCATCTCGCGGCAGATCCTGCAGGAAACCGGTCTCGAGCCGGATCCGGCAACGCTCGCCGAGAAGATGGAGATGCCGGAAGACAAGATCCGCAAGATCATGAAGATCGCGAAGGAGCCGATCTCGATGGAAACGCCGATCGGTGACGACGACGATTCCCATCTCGGCGACTTCATCGAGGACAACAACACGGTCGCGCCGGCGGATGCCGCGCTGCACGCAAGCATGCGCGACGTCGTGAAGGACGTGCTCGATTCGCTGACGCCGCGTGAGGCGAAGGTGCTGCGGATGCGCTTCGGCATCGAGATGAGCACCGATCACACGCTCGAGGAAGTCGGCAAGCAGTTCGACGTCACCCGCGAGCGGATCCGTCAGATCGAGGCCAAGGCGCTGCGCAAGTTGCGTCACCCGAGCCGTTCCGACAAGCTGAAGTCGTTCCTCGAAGGGAACTGATTTCCAGCGTCTCACTTGCGAACGCCGCCGGTATCCACGTGATGCCGGTGGCGTTTGTCCTCTTCGTCGTCTTTGTTGTTACAATGCCGGCCCGGCTTCGTTGCCGGAGCGGCGTGTAGCACGCTTTGCTTCTCGTCTGGGCCCCTAGCTCATGCTTGGTTAGAGCAGCGAACTCATAATTCGTTGGTGCCGGGTTCGACTCCCGGGGGGCCCACCAGATTCTCTTCCACGGTCATTCGAGGAAGTCTGTGCCGTTAAGCATAAAGTGTCCAGTTGGACACGTTATGCTTGATTCCCCGATGGGACGCATTGCGCTCTATCGGGAGCGGGTGGTAGCGTGGAAAGCTTTGTTCGCGGTGTACAGCCGCGAATGGGCGTGAAAAAGCCGGCGCGCAGGCCGGCTTTTTCGCTGTGAAGGGGCGCGCGTCGGCTAGCTCGCGCCGGGCGCTTCCTTGACCACCTAGCGCACGTCTATGACGCCGCGGATGCTGCCAAGACCTCCTCGGCTACGCGAGCATTAAGCCCCCCGCAGGTTGATGGAGTTGCCGTCGGCGATGATGTCCCGGCATGCCGCCATCGATGATGGTGCGAGCATCGACCATGCCCTGTTCTTTCCGGCGCTGAATATATTGCCTCCAGCGTTTGGCGAGGACGCGCGCTTCCTTATTCGCATTCTGGTACAGCGCCTAGTATCGACGTCGAGTCTGCGCGCCGCCTCCGCGACGTTGATGATTGATGGCAGTTTGCTGAACGAATGCAGTGAAATCAAGAAACCCTCGCCTCAAGTTGATGCTGCAACGTTTTGTAACCTAGATGGCGGTGTGTTTTTCAAGCTCGGGGATGAATTCCATTGCGCGCACAAGATTGGCGACCGTTGTACATTGTGATGGGTCAATAGTCACATATCCCTAGTAATAATTGCCTGCTTCGGAGAAACACGGACAAGGTCAGGGACTAGGTTAGCGATGAAGCAAGATAACGGCTGGACCAACACCGCTCCACGCAGTCATCGGATAAGCTCAGCGTCGATTTTATTGCTTTCAGCATTCTGGTGACATTTATTGTCCTTGAAATGCATCTTGCCGCTGGTATCCTAATTTCCCCACTGCTGTTCGCATCTGAAGCATGTTTGTTGTTCGACGCGCGGGTGGGTTCGCCAAGCGGAAGCTTCTGGACCGCTTGAACGGGGATTAGAAAGTACGGTTGGCACGGATGTTTCCGGGGGAAGCGAGCATTCGTGGCAGCACATCTAGACGAATGGCTAGTTGTCGTTGGAGACCATTGATGAATACCGGGGTTGTTGAGCCGACGGATGAATCGGCAATGCCTTATTGCGTTCAGATTCAGGCGGCCGTCGCTGGACGGGTCAATCTGGCGGACTTCCAGAACGCGGTGCCCGTGGTTCGGGAGCTTTCCATAGTTAACGAAACGGAAGACGCATTCCGGGACCTGAAGCTCACTGCGATTTCTGACCCACCATTCCTCAAGCCCAAGACGTGGCACCTAGACCATCTGGCGGCAGGGCAGACCCTGCGTATCACGGACCTTGATTTGTCTCTCGACGGTCCGCTGCTCGGCCGCCTGACTGAGTCGGAAAAGTCGGTGGTCACACTCACACTCACTGCGCCAAACCGCGAGTCAGCCGAGGTCGCAGTTTCCGAGCAGACAGTCGAGCTTCTTCCAAGGAATCAGTGGGGCGGTCTGTCGTCGTTGCCGGACATGATTGCGGCCTTCGTTCAGCCGAACGAGCAGGCAGTCGAACGTGTGCTCAAGCAGGCTGCGGAGGTGCTACGCAAAGCAGGGAAGCCCGGCAGCATCAATGGCTACCAGGAAGGTGCAAAGCGCGCATGGGAACTCGCTTCTGCTATCTGGAATGCAATTGGTGCGATGGGACTCGACTATGCCGTGCCTCCCGCGAGCTTCGAGCGGGAAGGCCAGAAGGTGCGCGGGCCCAGCCAGATTGCGGAATCTGGGCTCGCTACCTGTCTCGACCTGGCTTTGTTCGTCTGCGCCGCACTGGAGCAGGCGGGCCTGAATCCAGTTCTCGTCTTCCAGCAGGGGCATGCTTTTCCCGGCGTCTGGCTGAAGCCCGAAGAGTTCTCGACCACTGTCATCGACGACATCACCGCTCTGCGGAAGCGGGTGAAGCTCAAAGAGATGGTCCTGTTCGAGTCGACCCTCCTTGCACAGAGGCCTCTGCCGACTTTCAGTTTCACTACGGCCAAAGGTGAGGAACACATCTCTGAAGACGAAGAGCCGAAGTTCGAGCTGGCAATTGATATTCGACGCGCACGGATGCAGCGCATCAAACCGCTTGCTAGCGAACACGCTGTAGTTCGTGACACAGCTGGCACCGAGGTGACCGAGGACCTAACTCCGCGGTGGGAGGATGCCCCTGAGTTTTTGGAGGAGCTCGAAGACGCGCATTCAGACGACGGGCAGGAGCGGCCGGAGGACCGTCTCACACGCTGGCAGCGAAGGCTCCTCGACCTGTCACTCAGGAACAATCTGCTGAGCTTCAAGTCGGGAAAGAAGTCCCTGAAGCTCGACGCGCCTGAGCCAGGACTGCTTGAGGATGTTCTGGCGGAGGGACATGCGCTAAAGCTGCTGACCCGTCCGGACCTCATGGACGGTTCGGACCCACGCAGCCAGGCTATCCATGAGGCGCGCGAGCGCGAACACATTCGCCGCCAGCACGCTCTCGACGCGTTGACGCGCAAGGAAGTGTTTATCGGGTTACCGCAGGACGAGATGGATTCGCGCCTGACTGAACTGTTCCGGAATTCCCGGACCACCTTGCAGGAGGGAGGTTCGAATACACTGTACCTCGCGCTCGGCTTCCTATCGTGGACGCGCGACGACAAAGAAGACAAGAAATATCGCGCACCTCTCATCCTCGTACCTGTCACCCTCGAGCGTCGCAGTGCGCGCTCTGGTTTCAGTCTGAAGCTGTACGATGAGGAGGCCCGATTCAATCCGACGCTCATTGAAATGTTGCGTCAGGACTTCGAGCTCGAACTCGGTGTGAACGACGTCGAACTGCCCAAGGATGATTCAGGCCTCGATGTCGCCGGAATCTGGAAAACAGTGTCTCATGCCATCAAGGACATCAAGGGCTGGGAGGTCGTGGAAGAAGTCGTTCTGGCCTCTTTCTCGTTCGCCAAATACCTTATGTGGCGAGACCTCACCGAACGTACTGAGCAGCTCAAACAGAACGCGGTGGTCCGTCACCTCATTGATACTCCGCGCGATTCGTATCAGAGTACGGTGGGGTTCCCTGATGTCCGGCGACTGGATGTTGAGCTTCCTGTGAAGGACACGTTCTGCCCGTTGCCAGCAGACTCGTCGCAGCTTTCTGCAGTGGTTGCAGGCAGCAAGGGCAAGGATTTTGTTCTGATTGGCCCGCCGGGTACTGGGAAGAGCCAGACGATCGCAAATCTCGTTGCTCAGTGCCTCGCCGAGCGTAAGCGCGTTCTTTTCGTTTCCGAGAAGATGGCCGCTCTGGATGTCGTCTACCGGCGCCTCGCGGACGTTGGCCTTGGAAATTTCTGTCTCGAGCTCCACTCCAGCAAGGCGCGGAAGACTGATGTTCTCGAACAGTTGAAAACATCATGGGATGCGTCCGCTGCCCTCGCGCCTGAGCAGTGGCACGCCGAAGCGGCCCGACTTGAAGCGCTGAGGTCCCAGCTAAATGGATATGTTGAACGACTCCATCGTCGGTATTCGAATGGCCTGAGCGTCTATGAGGCAATCGGTCGAGTCGTCGGCGGTCATGACCTGCCAGCGTTCCGGCTGACATGGTCGTCTACCCAGGCGCATGACATGGAAGCGATGCGGGGCCTTCGCGAAACCGTCGAACTGCTCGATGTCAATGCCAAGGCATTCGGTGAAGAGAAGTTGACGTCAACCCCGCTGGCGCATGTGGCTCAGACCGAGTGGTCGCCTCTCTGGGCGGCCGCGCTGGACGACGCTGCCCGTGCGGTACCAGACGTTGCGGTGCGCTTCGAGAAAGCAGCGGCTGACCTGCGTCAGGCTATAGGGCTGCCGGACCTGCCGTTGGACCCCCGAGTACGCGATGGTCTGCGGATGCTCGCCGCGGTCCTGCCGTCCGCGTCTGGTTACGACTGGCGTTTCGCGCTACGTCCGGATGCAAAGGCTATTGCGGATGGATTGCGCCAGGCAACACCATTGTTGCAGCGGTACCGGGAACTGCTTGGCACGCTGTCGACGCCTTGCTCGAATCAGACACTCGAGGATCTGCGACTCGGTATTAGCCATTTGCAACGCGATTCGGAATTGCATGCAGCTCTTTCCGTGCCTTGGAGCGAAACACTGCGCGCTCGCCTCGCCAAAGGTATCGAACTGCTGCGCACCCGGCTTGACGTTCTCGGCCAGCTTTCGATTCCATACAAGGAAGGCATCCAGACAAGGACAATTGCCGAGTTGCAGTCTGACCTGCGTGAGCTCAAGGACTCGAACTGGCCGATGAGCATGATGCGCAAACGGTCCTTGACGAAGAAGCTCAGGGAGCTTGCAGGTGGAAACGGTGGCGAACCGAACATCGACGGTGATATCGAGTGTCTTGCGCGAATTGACGCCATCGATAACGAAATCAAGGAATACAGTGACCTGTTCTCGCTCACTTCGAGCGTATGGACGGGGCTCAAAACCGACCTTGATGTAGTTTGTGCACTCCTGTCATTCCAGACGGCCCTCGAGCGTGCTCGTGAACGCTCGAACTGGGACGACGTGGGCCTTGACCCAGTCAGCCGAGGGCAATGTGGCGATGCTGCTCAAGATGACCTGCAGCGGATGCGTGAGCTGCGGAAAATCGAGCAGGTTATTGCGAGTCTCGCTCATCTGGAAATCGAGACGGGCAATGTCTGGGCCGGTTACAAAACTGATGTTGTAGTCGCGAAGGCATACGTGCCTTTTCAAGGAGCGCTCTCTGCTGCACGAGCAGAAACCCACTGGGTGGATGACGGATATACGGTAATCGAGTCTGGACGCGCCGGCCCAACCGCGGCCACCGACATACGAAACATGCGCGAGTTGGTTTCGTTGCATGCC
Source organism: Burkholderia sp. Bp9140 (assembly GCF_003853425.1). NCBI lineage: Bacteria > Pseudomonadati > Pseudomonadota > Betaproteobacteria > Burkholderiales > Burkholderiaceae > Burkholderia > Burkholderia sp. Bp9140. The sequence goes on along the minus strand of NZ_QTPQ01000002.1, from coordinate 95,662 downwards.
CGAATTCAGGAGTTCGCAGACCTGCCAGGCAAGACGTCCGGTCTGTGGAGCGGTCTGCAAACCAAGATTGATGGCATTGAGCCGGCCCTCAAGTTTTTCGAGTCTCTCTCGGCCGCACTGGCTAACCTCGCGAATACACCTGAACTGCTTGCAGCGGTCAAAGCCCCGGTCGCCCTTCTGCTTGGCGACGGCAATATTCTGCTTGAACCGTCAGGCATTGTTGCTGGTACGGGGTGCACCTATGCCGAAGCGCTGCAGTCGTTTAATGAAGTTGTCGCTCAATTTGCTACGGCCGGCGGGCTGGTATCTTCGGAACACGCGACTCTTCATTCGCTTCTCCCCGGACAAGTAGCGGAACGCGCTAGGCAGGTGGTGCAGAATGCTAACCGGCTGAAACTCTGGTGCGCCTGGCGGAAAGTCCGTCAGCATGCGCTTTCGGTGGGATTGGCCCCATTGGTTTCAGGTATCGAAGACGGCAATATTCAGCGTGGGCAGGTGAAGGCGGTCTTTGAGACTAACTACTGCCGCTGGTGGTTGAATGCGGTCGTGGATGGCGACGAGGTTCTGCGTAACTTTGTGTCCGCCGAGCACGAAAAACGCATCCAGGATTTCCGCGAGCTTGATGAGCAGTTCGTCGCTCTGACTCGGGCCTGGGTCAGAGCGCAACTTTCGTCCGGTCTTCCTTCGCCGGCGAGGGTCGCACTGGGCTCCGAGTGGGGGCTCCTGCGTTATGAGATGCAGAAGAAGACCCGACATCTTCCGTTGCGCGAACTTATGTCGAAGGCTTCTGGTGCAATTCTTAGATTGACCCCTTGTCTGCTCATGAGCCCGCTGTCGATTGCCCAGTATCTACCGGCCGAAACCTCTGACTTTGATGTCGTGGTCTTCGACGAAGCTTCTCAGATTCCGGTCTGGGATGCGATTGGTGCAATGGCGCGGGCGCGGCAAGTCATCATGGTCGGTGACCCGAAGCAGCTCCCGCCGACCAGCTTCTTCGACCGTGCGGAATCCGACGTCGACGATACGGATGTCGAGGCGGAACTCGAGAGCATTCTGGAGGAATGTATCGGAGCGAACCTGCCGACGATGAAACTGTCGTGGCACTACCGCAGCCGGCACGAGAGCCTTATTGCCTTCTCGAACTACCGGTACTACAGCGGCGACCTGGTTACATTCCCGAGTCCCGTCACCAACGACAGGGCTGTCAGCTTCAATCTCGTGACCGACGGCCAGTACGAGCGCGGTGGAGCCCGTACCAACAAACCAGAGGCGAAGGCGCTTGTGGCCGACTTGGTCGGCAGATTGAAGTCCCCGGGATTCATCGACAGTAGGATGACGGTCGGTGTCGTCACGTTCAACACCGAGCAGCAGCGCCTGATTGAAGACCTCCTTGACGAGGAGCGTCGCAAGGACCCGTCAATCGAGCCGCACTTTGCCGAGTCAGCGCTTGAGCCGGTGTTCGTCAAGAATTTGGAAAGCGTTCAAGGTGACGAGCGGGACATTATGTACTTCTCGATTACTTATGGCCCTGGCATTGATGGCACGATGCCGATGAACTTCGGTCCGATGAACCAGCAAGGTGGGGAGCGGCGCCTCAATGTTGCTATCACGCGTGCCCGCCAGGAACTGCGTGTGTTTGGCAGCTTCAAGCCGGAGAAGATGGACCTGTCCCGAACGCAGGCGCTGGGTGTTCGAGACTTGAAGCACTTCCTCGAGTTTGCCGAGCGAGGAGCTCGCGCTTTGGGTGAAGCCGTTGCCGGCAGCATTGGCGACTTCGATAGCCCGTTTGAGAAGGCAGTGTGCGTGGCACTGGCGGAGAGGGGCTGGACGGTTCATCCTCAGGTGGGCGTATCGGCGTTCCGTATCGACCTTGGCGTGGTGGACCCCGATGCTCCTGGCCGCTATCTGGCAGGCGTTGAATGTGATGGCGCGACCTACCATCGCTCAGCGACGGCTCGTGACCGCGATAAGCTGCGCGAGCAGGTTCTGAGAGGACTTGGTTGGGAAATCGTCCGAATCTGGTCAACAGACTGGTGGGTTGACATGCCGGGAACCCTCGAGAAGGTGGATAGTCAACTGCGAGCTTTGCTTGCCGTCAGACGAGAAGCGGAGGCAGCGGAGATGCAGAGCGCTGCAGCAATCGCGGAAGAGGTCCTCGCCGCCGCAAAATCGGGTTCAGGTAGCGGATTCAGCAACGCAGATGCAGTAGAAGATGTTGCGCCGAAGCTGGTATCGAAGGCTGCAGTCTCCGAAGATGAAGCGCTGGTCATGTACGCTCGCGCCGCGTCAACGCCGATATCCGTTGAGCGCGAGGAGGCGATATTCGTTGAAGTTGACTTGACGATTTCCGACCACGAGCGTGACCCGGAGCTGTTCTTCGCTCACTCTTACGACGAGCGTCTGCTCGCGATGATTACAGCAGTCGTCAACGTCGAGGGACCCGTGCGCGACGAGGTTCTGGCAAGACGTATTGCTCGCGCGCATGGATGGTCCCGAACCGGCTCTCGCATTCTGAATCGCGTGATCGACCTCGCGTCGAAGCACTTCGATGCAGAGACTGAAGATGTTGGCCTGTTTATCTGGCCTAAGACTGTCGGTAATAAGGCATCTTTAGCGTTCAGAAGTCCGCTGCCCGGAGCTACACGACCGGTAGATGAGGTTTCAATCTCAGAACTGAGAATGCTTGCGACGAAACTGCAAGCCGAGGGACATGACGAAGAGTCAGGGCTCAACGCCATGAGTCGAGAGCTGGGCCTTCTTCGGCTGCGCGGCGCGAGCAGGGAGCGTTTGGAGCAAGCATGGCGATGTGAATAACGTGGAGTTCAGACGGGCCGCCGATAGCACCGCACGCTCTGTTGACGAATCTCGCTAGGCGACCTCAAGGCGCTTGCTATAGAAATGCTGCTGGTCGGCCATGGTAACGAGTCGGGTGTTATCGCGACGGTACGCGATTGGTCTGAGCAAGGTCTCGGCAGTGAGTAAGGCTCGCCTGGCGAGAGTCTGGTCGAACGTCGTGGGAGGGACTTCACTGGAGGCCCACCAACGCGCTCGTCTTTACAAGCAGGGGCTTGATGGGTAGCACCAGCTGACGAAACGAATTGAGACAATACGGGGCTAAAAATGGGCTGGGGTTTCAGGAAGAGCATAAAGATTGCGCCTGGCGTTCGTCTGAACGTCAGCAAGAGCGGTGTCAGTACGTCGATTGGTGGCAAAGGATTCACGTACAATTCTCGCGGCCGTGTGACTGCTAGTATTCCTGGCACGGGTATTCGCTTTACCCAGAACACCCACGCAACACGTACATCGAATCCAGTGCGCTCCGTGGTTGCCGGGAGTGGTCGCATCGATTCTGCGAGCACTGAACGTCTCTCGAAACGGGAGCAGGCAGCTCGAGACTTCGTGGTCCAGGTGCAGGAGCGCACGGCGAATGCGCTGTTGCTGTACTTCATGTCGCACGGTGTCTACGTTCGACGAGAGGATTTGGCGGATGCAGTAACGCTCGCGGAGCATCAAGGATTCGTCGAGACGCTGGCCCTCGAGTTTGAAGCTACGACCAAGGCGATTAAGTTAGCCGTCGACATCGGCTCGATATCGCTCGCTGAGAAAGAGAAGGCGATGCTTGCGGTCTATGAAGTCGAGCGCAAGTGTTCAGAAAACCTCGGCGATAGAGGGCAACTGGCGAACGAAGCCGCCACCCTTGCAAGCGTGGTGCGCTCGTGGCCCGTGGCACCCACGTTAAAGGCCCCGTTGGTTGTGGGGCTCATAGCAGCGTTTCTCCTGTTCATGGGTGGCATTGTCGCTGGCCTTATTCTGCTCCTGGTCGCGTTTGCGTTTGGGGGCTTCAGCCTCGTATCGTTCAGCAAGAAAAAAACTGCTGTTGCAAACACGATTGCGGATGCCAACGAGCGGTTCGACGCGTTGTTGGCTGTTGAGGTGTCCGGGCGCCCGGCACTTGGTGCGGTTCGGGACAACACGCATGTCAAGGCAATCGGCTTCGGCATTCTGCTTGTAGCCGTTTCTGCGATTGCGTGGTCGTATCGAACACCGAATGCGTATCAGCCAGCGACGATGACGCAAGGTGCCGAGAAAGCTGTGTCAGCGGCGTCGAGCGTCGCCGCTGACACAGCACGAGGGGGCGGAAAGCAACTCGACTTCGGTTGGATGGTCGGAAAGCTACCGGCCGACGTGGTTACCGATAAGCGGTTTCGCGCGCCCTTCAACCACGCTTCCAAGGCAGACTGGAAGCGATTCGTTGACCGGCTCGCGGTTGCGAATTCCAGAGGCATCGAGTTGCGAGACGGCTTTTTAGTAGGGCAAGGATGCAAGGCAGGTGCTTGTGGGTCGGATGCAGCCGCGTTTGCAATTGATGCATCTACGGGCAAGGGTGATTTTGTGTTTCGGGAAACTGTCGACGCCTCATCCGGTAAGGCCATCACCAAAAGGGTGACATGGAAGGACCTGCCGCTGGATTCAACTCCGCTCGCCGAGTGGGTGCACTCGACGGAGACCACCGTGGCTTCAGACACAGCCGCACTCGCTCCGGCACAATCGACCCTTCGGACAAGCTTCGATTGCAGCAAGGCGCATTCGGTAGCTGAACACCTTATTTGCACCGATGCCCAGTTGGCTGCGGCTGACGTCGAGCTGGCTGCCGTATATGCCAAAGCAAAGGCGGCTGTCACGGACCAGGTAGCTTTCAAGACGCGAACCCTGGAGCAGTGGAACTACCGCGAGAAAACCTGCCATGACCGCGAATGTCTGGCAAGGTGGTATGCAGACCAAAGAATCGTGCTTCTGCATATCGCCGAGACAGGCAATGCGACGGCCGAATAGTTTCTGTGCTGGGACGCAGCCGTGGGGGGCACCGCTTGTGTGGCCTATAGAGTAGGCATGACCATGCTGCGTTCGTGGGGTGCGATTCTCTCGTTGCTGATGCTTGCCGCGTGCGCCAGCCTGCCGCCGCAGGTCGACCGCGCGCCGACGCATGCATACACCGATACCGGAAACACTCGCCTCGGTACGGCATTTCGTCAACAGGCTGCCGCCCATCCAGGGCAGGACGCGTTTCACCTGCTGCGCGATCCCGTCGATGCCCTCGATGCGCGCGTGCTGCTTGCCGATCGCGCGGACCGCTCCCTGGACCTCCAGTACTACATCTGGCACGACGACCTGACCGGACACGAACTCGCGGACGCGATCATCCGCGCGGCCGATCGCGGCGTACGCGTGCGCGCGCTGCTCGACGATCTCGGCACGAACGCGGACGACCGCAAGCTGCTCGAGATCAGTTCGCATCCGAACATCGAGATCCGGCTCTTCAATCCGGTCGCGACGCGCCACTTCAAGAAGATCGGCACGGTGCTCGAGTTCTCGCGCGTCAACCGGCGCATGCACAACAAGGCGATGATCGCGGACAACCAGGCGGCGATCGTCGGCGGCCGCAACATCGGCGACGAGTACTTCGGCGCGTCGTCGATGCTGGAGTTCGGCGACCTCGACGTGGTCGTGCACGGTCCCGTCGTGAACGACATCTCGACCGAGTTCGACACGTTCTGGAATTCACCCTATGCGTTTTCGATCAATGCGCTGGTCGGGCATGTCGCGGCGCCGGGCGGCCTCGATCGGGAGCGCGAACGGCTGCGCGATTACCTGCGCGCGATGGAGGACAATCCGTACGTGCTCGAGGCGCGCCACCGGCTCGACCAGATCGTGCATGGCCAGGGCACGGAGCTGTCTTGGGGGCATGCGACGGTCCTGTACGACGATCCGGCGAAGATCGCCCGGGCCCCGAAGGACAGCGAAGGGCACCTGATGCCGCAACTGCGTGCGCTCGCGTTGCGGCCCGAGCACGAACTGCTGATCGTGTCGCCGTATTTCGTGCCGGGCAAGGACATGGTCGAACGGCTGCGTGCGCTCACGGCGCGCGGCGTGAGCGTGACGATCCTGACCAATTCGCTCGCGTCGACCGACGTGGCGGCCGTGCATGCGGGCTACCGGCGCTATCGCCGCGATCTGGTGGAAGCCGGCGTGCGGCTTTACGAGCGGCGGCCATCCGGCGACAAGAGCATCTCGAAGCAGGTGATCATCGGCTCGTCGCGTGCGTCGCTGCACGCGAAGACGTATGTGTTCGATCGCAAGAACATCTTCATCGGGTCGATGAATCTCGATCCGCGCTCGCTGAATCTCAACACCGAGATCGGTGTTTATTGCGAAAGTCCGGCCATTGCGTCCGAAGTGGTGACGGACCTGGAGCCGCGGCTCGATCGAATCGCATGGCGAGTCGAATCGAGGACCGACCCGGCCGGGAAGGGGCGGCTCAAGTGGCTTCAGACCGACGCGGACGGGACGGTGACCGAGCTCGATCATGAGCCGGAAGTGTCGGCTGCGCGGCGCATGGAAGTGTGGTTTCTCGGCTTGTTTCCGATCGAATCGCAGCTGTGATCGTGATCCGCGTGCCCGCGACAACCGCGGGGCGGCATACGCGGGCGCGCATCATCGATCCGGCCGCGACACGCGGATCGCCGTACCCCCGGTTCCGGGCGGGTGTGCGAAACCACCCGCGCCCGGAACCGCGCCGCTCATCGCGCGATCAGCGCGCGAAATCCGACGTGCTCTGGATGAACGTGTTCAGCTTCGAGATGTTCACGCTGCCGAAGCCCGTCGTCGCGTCCCAGCCGGCCTTCGCCCTGTAGCCGTACGTGCCGCTGCCGTTGTTGCCGGACGTCACGTCGTGCAGCAGGGCCGCGTTGGTCGGGAAGTACTTGTAGATGCTCGACGCCGGGAAGCCGAGCGCGTTGTTGTTCGCCGATTGCAGCCGTGCCCAGATGCCGGTGAAGATCGGCGCGGCGAGACTCGTGCCGCCTTCGTTGTTCAGGTAGCCCGAACCCCACAGCGTGTCGGACGTCTGGCCGTTCACCACGAGGATCGCGCCGGTGCGCAGGTCGGCGTCGAAGCCGACGTCCGGCAGCGCGCGCTTGGTCGACCCGGTGAGGCTCGACGATTGCCACGACGGTGCGGTTTCGTACTTGCTGTAGCCGCCGCCCGTCGACCACACGGTGCCCGGCTGCCAGCTCGGATCGTTCCACACGATTTCGCTGTTGTACGCGTTGGTCGACGTATTGGTGAACAGCGTCGTGCCGCCCACCGCGATCACGTACGGCGACGTCGCGGGTTCGCTCACCGTGTAGGTCGAGCGCGACGGCTTGCCGCTCGCGCATTCGTACGCGCCGTGGTCGCCGGCCGACACGGAGAAGGTCTGCCCTTGCGCGACGGCCTGCTTGAAGATGGCGTCGTCGGTCGCCTGCGAGCCGGTGCTGTACGCGGACGATTCGCACACGCCGAGCGATACGTTGATGACTTTCGCGACGTTGTCGCTCACCGCCTTGTTGTACGCGGCGGTGATCGCCGTGAGCGTCATCGACGGTGCCGCGTAGAACACGACCTGTTTCACGCTGCCGCCGGCGGCGCCGACGATCGACTGGCTGTCGAGGTTCCATTCGACGGTGCCGGATGTATCGGTGTACGAACTGCCTGCCGGACCCGTCTGCACGACGCTGCTGCTGATCGTACCGAGGCCGTTGTTCGCGGCGAACGTATTGAGGTCGCTGACCGTCTGCGACAGGTCGCCTTCGGAGATGATCCCGACCGTGGTCTGCGAGGCCGTCGGCGTGCCGTCGCCGCCGTAGAGCGACGAGAATTCCGTCGGGTTGTGCGGCACCGCGGACGCGCCCGCCGGGATCGTCAGGTTGCTGGTGTTGCCTTGCGGCTTGGTGCCCGCACCGGTATGCATGAGTTCTACGTTCTGCAGGCCGAGCACGGCGCCGACGATGCCGCCGATCGCGTTCGGCACCTGCGCGGCATCGGTGTTCGCATAGACGCTGCGGCCGTCGCGCGTGAAGCGCTTGAGCGCCGTGCGGAAGGCAGACTTGATCGTTGCCGCCGTGCCGGAGGCGGACACGAGCAGGCGGTTCGGCGCGACCACGATGTTGACGAAGCCTGCCTTGCGCAGGTGCGCGACGACGGACGCGACCTGCTGGTCGGTCGGTGCATACTGCGCGGCGAACTGCGCCGGCGTGAGGAACTGCTTGTAGTGCGGCGAGCCGGGCGTATGCAGGTCGCGCAGGTACTGGTCGAGTTGGGCTTCGTTGCGCAGGTTCAGCCCGAGCACGATGTCGACCGATTCGCCGGGCGCCATCTCGGTTGCAGCCGCGGCAGCGGCGGCGGTGCTGGCCGCCGGCGCGCCGGCGGTACTGCTGCTTTCACCCTGCTGGACGAGCGGCAGGAATCCCTTGGTGCGCGTTTCCGTCCAGCCGGCGGCCGGTGCGGCATGGACGGCCGTCATGCCGAACGAAGCGGCTGCGGCGGCGAAGGCGAGCTTGACGATGCGGATGCGCTTTTGATTCTTGTCTGCAACGTGATTCATTTTGAATTACCCCTCCGGTTGAACATCGAACGGCACGAACAACAACGGTCGACAGCGGCGCGGATCGTGCGCCGCCGATATCCGCCGCGCTCGCGCGGATGGCGCGGACGCGACGGGGCCTTTCGCCCGATCCGGAAGGGTGGTGTTCCTCCGGGGGCGAAATGCTGGAATGCTCGGTAACGGAGGCGCTGCGCCGCGATGCGAGTCGGCCGCGCCAGCAGGCTTGAGGCGGGCGGGATGGCTAAAGCAACAGTTTCGGTGTCCTGCTCATTCGGTTCGGTCCTTCGGCCCGCTGCCGGACGGCAGCTGCCCAATGAAATGCATCGGGATGTTGCATGCGCCGACGGAAGAAGCGACGATCGGCGGCGAGAACTTCGGTGCAGCGGAAGCGAAATGCGTCGAGCGGAATCGATTGCGTGGTTTGCAATTCGTCAGATTGCTTGCATCGGACGGTATCAAGAACGAAAGTTCGATGTCAAACTTTTTCTGATTATATGAAACAAAATTAAATGGAATAAGCTGAAATGCTTTTGAAAAGATCGGCGGTGTTTTGTAATTTTCGAAGCCTGATCTGGTTGTAATGGCAGCTTCGTCGGCGGGATAATCCGCGGTTCGTTTCGTAATGGGCGAACCGTCGTCGAGGAGTCCTTCGAGTTGCCGGTGCCGGTCGTTCGTCACGCCATGTGCCGGGTGTCATGACGTCCGGCGCCATCGACGAACTTCGCCGGACGAGCATCCGATGCGCGTCAACCCGCGTTCGTCTGCCACCCGAGCCCGAGGCTCTTCTGCAGCGACACGTAGTCCTTGATGAGTTCGGCCTGCCCGGCGATCACGTTCTGCTCCGCAGCGAGCGCCTCGCGCTGCGTATCGAGCAGATCGATCATCGTTGCGACACCCGCGCGATGACGCTGGTCCATCAGCGTGGCCGAATGCGTGGCCGACGTCTGCACCTTGGAGAGCGCGACGACGTGTTCGCGCTGGTGTCCGTAGCGCTGCAGCGCCGTGTTCGCGTCCTGCAATGCGCCGAGCACCGCTTTCCGGTAATTCGCTTCCGCTTCGTCGCGCGACGCTTCGGCCGCCCGCACCGCACCGCGCGTGCGGCCGAAGTCGAGAATGTTCCATTGCAGGTACGGCGCGCCGAGCCATGTGAAGTTCTGCTTGCGGAACAGGTGGCCGGGGTCCGTCGCGCTGAAGCCGAGATCGCCGAGCAGCGTCACCTTCGGGAAATAGTCGGCCATGTGCTCGCCGATCTGCGCATTGCTCGACGCGAGCCGGCGTTCGGCCGCACGGACGTCGGGGCGCTGCTTCAGCAGCGCGGCCGGATCGCCGACCGGCACGCTGCCGGGCAGTGTCGGCAGCGGCGTGCCCGGTGCCGACAGCGCGGCGTCGAGTACACCGGGCGGGCGCCCGGTCAGGATCGCCAGCCGGTCGAGCGATTCCGTCACCTGCGCATCGAGCGGGATCAACGATGCGCGCGTGTTCTCGACCTGAGTCGTCAGGCGTTCGAGGTCCGCATCGGCCGCCACGCCGCGCGCGCGGCGCTGCCGCGTGAGTTCGAGCATCTGCTGTTGCAGTTCGGCCGTGCGCTGCGACAGCGCGAGCCGTTGCTGCCGGTCGCGCAGGTCGACGTACGCGGTCGCCACCTCGGCCGCGATCGACACCTGCGTGTCGGCGAGGTCGGCGTCGACGGCTTCCGCCTGCGCGGATGCCGCCTCGACCGCGCGGCGCGTGCCGCCGAACAGGTCGATTTCCCAGGTCGCATCGAAGCCGGCCGAATAGAGCTGCAGCGGACCGGAGCCACCCAGCGACGGCGATGACCCGCCCGACTGGTTCGAGTTGCCTGAAGGCAGCAGCGAGCCGAGCGCGCTGACGTCCGGCTCGCGCATGCGGATCGCGGCGACGGTGGCCGACGATTTCGGCAACTGCGCCGCGCGCTGTTGCGCCAGCTGCGCGCGCGATGCGCGCAACCGTGCCTGCGCGGCGTGCAGATCGGGGTTGTGCGCGAGCGCGGCGACGATCAGGTCGTCGAGCTGGCGATCGTTGAGCGCATGCCACCACGCACTCGGCGCGGGGGCGGCGGGGTCGACGCCGGCTGCGGGCGCGCGCACGAAGATCGGTGCGTCGGGCGTCGCGGGTGCGCCGCGGTAGTCGGGGCCGACCGTACAGCCGGCGAGCAGGCACGCGGTTGCGCACAGCGTGAGCGCAGGGCGGCGGGGCAGGGAGAAGGGCTTCATCGCGTAAGGCGGTTCAATGGCCGGACGACATCGGCTGCGGGCCACGTGGCGTCTTCAGCAGCAGCGCGAGCGGTACGCACGCGAGCAGCGCGAGTCCCAGCAGGTAGAAGGTTTCGGAATAGGTCATCACGACGGCCTGGACCTGGATCTGCTGCGCGAGCTGGCCGAGCGCGCGCAGATTCGAATACGCGAGGTCGCCCGTGTGCGCGAACCAGTTCGCCGCATAGGCCGACAGCCGTTCCTGTCCGATCAGCGAATTGGCGCTGACCGATTCGCGCAGCGCGGCGGCATGGAAGGTCGTGCGCCGGTCGATCACGGTGCCGATGATCGCGAGCCCGATCGAGCCGCCGAGGTTGCGCGCCATGTTGTAGAGTCCGGCCGCGTCACCCGAGTCCTCGCGAGCGACGGCGGCCATCGACGCCTGGTTCAGCGGCATCATCGCGAGCATCTGCGCGACGCCGCGAATCAGTTGCGACCACACGAAATCATGGCCGACGCTCTGCGCGGTCAGGCTGATGTCGAGCATGCAGCTCAGGCAGAACAGCAGCAGCCCCGAGATCACGAGAACGCGAAAGTCGACCTTGCCGAGCAGGCGCGGCAGGATCGGCATCACGAGAAACGCGGGCAGGCCCGACAGCAGCATGATCGCGCCCGCCTGCTCGGCGTTGTAGCCCGCGACGATCGCGAGGAACTGCGGCAGCAGGTACGACACGCCGTACAGCCCGGCGCCCACCGCGGACACGATCACGATCACGCTCGCATAGCGCGGATTGCGCATCAGGGACAGGCGCATGATCGGCCGCTTCGAGAAGCGCTGCGACAACGCGATCAGGATCATTCCGGCAAGCGACACGTAGCTCAGCGTGACGATCATCTGCGACTCGAACCAGCGCTCGCGCTGGCCTTCCTCGAGCACGACGGTCAGCGAGCTCAGCCCGATCGCGAGGCCCGCGATCCCGAGCCAGTCCGCGTTGAAGAACGTGTCCCATTGCGGCCGGTCGGACGGCAGCCCGAACACCAGCAGCGCCATCAGCAGCAGGCACACCGGCAGGTTCAGGAAGAAGCACCAGCCCCAGCTGACGTTCTCCGCAAGCCAGCCGCCGAGCACGGGACCGAACAGCGGCCCGAGCAGCACGATCAACCCGAACAGGGTCATTCCGACCGGCAACTGCGACAGCGGCAGCCGCGTGCGGATGATGGTTTGCGCGGTGGGGATCAGCGCGCCGCCCGTGAAGCCCTGGCCGATGCGCCCGGCGATCATCATCGCGAGCGAATGCGACCAGCCGCACATCATCGAGAACGCGATGAACAGCGCGGCATTCGTCAGCAGGAAGTTGCGCAGCCCGAACACGCGCGTGAGCCACGCGGCGAGCGGGATCATCACGATTTCCGACATCAGGTAGCCGGTCGAGATCCACGTGCCCTCGGTGCCGGTCGCGCCGATCTCACCCTGGATCTGCGGCAGCGCGGAGTTCGTGATCGAGATGTCGAGCGTCGCCATCAGCGCGCCGAGCGCGCCGGCAGCGACGGCGATCCAGTCGGTGACGCTCGCGCGGCCTTCGTGCGGCGGCGCGGGCGGGGTGGCGGCGGTATCAGCCATGGCGTTTCTCGTTGCCGTCCGAGCGCGTGTCGACGTCGACAGTCACGGACAGCCCGGGCAACAGCATGCGTTGCGCGCGTGCGTTTGCGGCGAGGCGGATGCGCACCGGCACGCGCTGCACGATCTTCGTGAAGTTGCCGGTCGCGTTTTCGGGCGGCAGCAGCGCGAATTGCGCGCCGGTGCCCGGTGCGAAGCTGTCGACGGTGCCGGTGAGCGTGTCGTCCGGCAGCGCGTCGACGTGCAGCTCGACGGGCTGGCCGATGCGCATCCGGCCGATCTGCGTTTCCTTGAAGTTCGCGACGAGGTAGATCGCGTCCACCGGCACGACGGTCAGCAGGCGCGTGCCGGGCTGCACGTACTGGCCGACGCGCACCGTGCGGTCGCCGACGCGGCCGTCGAGCGTGCTGCGCACGATCGTGTTGTCGAGGTCGAGCTGCGCCTGCGCGGCGCTCGCCTGGGCCGCTTCGAGCTGCGCGCGCGCCTGCTGCAACTGCGCGGTGAACGATGCGATCTGCGTGCGCGCGGCCGCGCTCGACGCATTGTTCGCGGCGAGCGTCGCGGCAGCCTGGTCGCGCGTGCTCTTCAGGTCGGCCACGCGCTCGTGCGTCTCGGCGCCGGTTGCTGCGAGCGGCGCGTAGCGCGCGTATTCGTCGCTCGCGTGCCGCGCATTGATCTGCGACACCTTCGCCTGTGCTTCGGCCTGGTCGAGGTTCGCGCGCTGCTGGTTGATGTCGGCTTCGGCACGCGCGATGTCGGCGCGGCGCGCGTCGGCGGTCGCGTTCGACTGTGCGAGCGCCACCTGGTACTGGCGGACGTCGAGCCGCACGAGCGGGTCGCCCGCCTTGACGACCTGGTTGTCGCGCACGTAGACGTCGGTCACGTAGCCGGCGACCTTCGGCGCGGCCGTCATGTTGTCGGCCTGCAGATACGCATCGCTGGTGCTTTCGATGAAGCGGCCGACCGTCCACCAGCGGCCGAGCCAGACCGCGCCGCCGATGGCCGCGAGCACGGCAACGGCGAGCAGGACGCGCCGCCTCGAGCGGCCGTTGCGCGGCGGTTTCGCGGGTTCCTGACGATCTGCTTTCGATGGCGGATCTTGCGGCGTCGACATGAGGGCATCCAATTTATTCCAGGCGGACGAATTATTCCAGTCGGAAAAATTCTGTCAAGTAGAATGTCGTTCGATCGACTGACGAGGGATGCATGAACGAAGCGAAGAAGCTGCGGCGCACGTCGACGAGCGGCTATGCACGCGGCGACGAGACGCGCCAGCGGATCGTCGACGCGGCGATCGAGCTGTTCGGCGAACACGGGTTCGCAGGCGCGTCGACACGCGACATCGCGGCGAAGGCCGGCGTGAATGCGCCGGCGCTCCAGTACTACTTCGAGAACAAGGAAGGCGTTTACCGCGCATGCGTCGAGGCGATGGCCGAGCTCGGCTGGAGCGTGCTGGGTCCGGCGGTCGAACACGCGCGTGCGGTGCTCGACGCGGACGCGGACGTCGATGCGCTGATAGACGCATTCATCGGCATCCTTCGTACGCTGGCCGACCGGATGTTCACGGTGCCGAAGACGATGGGGCAGCGGATGTTCTTTGCGCGCGAGCAGATCGGGCAGGAGCCGGCAAGCGCGACCGAAATTCTGATGAAGCGCGTGCGCAAGCCGCTCAACGACGTGAGTGCCGAACTGATCGGGCGGATCTCGGGGCGGCCGGCGGACGATCCCGTCACGCGGCTGCGCGCGATGAGCCTGTTCGGGCAGTTGACGGTGTTCCACCTCGTGCCGCGCTCCGTGCTGCAACTGCTCGACTGGGACAGTTTCGACGGTGAAGGCGGCGCGCTGCTGATGGCGACCATTGCCGACCAGACGCGCGTGCTGCTCGAACACTGGCATGTGCAGCGCGGCACATCGGGCGGCGAGCAGGCCGCCGGCGTGAAGTCGGCCGCGCCGGCGAGTGCGGCGAAGCGCGTTCAGCGCGTGAAGAAGTCCGCCGCGCGCTGAGCGCGGCCATCAGTCGTTTGGTGGCGCGGTCGCGGCGCGGCTCGACGCACGGTGGCCCGGCCACCGGCGCCAGCACGATCAGTCCGACTTGTGCTCCGACGCAGCGGGCGGCGGCGAGTCGGCGCCCGGCGTGCCGGCGGCATGCCCGTCGTTTTCTGGCGCGACGGGCCGCACACCTTGGTCATACGCGACGACGCTGCGCTGCGGATTCGCGATCCGGATCCCGCGTTCGCGGAACATCACCGCGATCCGCCGGTTGAATTCGCGCTGCACGCCCCAGCGTGCCGAGTCCTTGCACTGGATCTGTCCCGCCAGCGCGATCGTCGCGCCGTCGACCTGGTCGATGCCCCAGTAGCTGAAATCCGACAGGATGCCGTCCGTGTAATTCGGGTCGTCGCGCAACGCGGCGCCGATCTCCTTCAGCGTCGCGATCGCGCGATCGATGTCCTGGCCGTAGGCGATGCTGACCTTCACGGCCGCGTTGCCGAGCCCGCGATTCGTGTTGTTGACGGTCGTCACCGAGCTGAACGGGATCGTGTACAGCGACCCGTCGCCCGCGCGCAGCCGCACGGTGCGGATCGACAGGTATTCGACCGTGCCCGACACGCCGGCGAGCGTGACCCAGTCGCCCACCTGCATCGCGTTCTCCATCAGCAGGAAGATCCCGGTGATGAAATCCTGCACGAGCTTTTGCGAGCCGAAGCCGAGCGCGACGCCGAAGATGCTGGCACCGGCGAGCAGCGGACCGATGTTCACGCCGATTTCGCTGAGGCCCGTCAGCACGACGACGAGCGCGATCATGATGAAGAGCAGCGAACGCAGCATCGGCAGCAGCGTGCGCAACCGCGCCGCGCGCACGAGGTTGCCTTCGCGCGTCCACTGCTGCAGGCGGCGCTCGATCGCGATGTTCGCCGTTTCCCATACGATCAGCGCGACGACCGCCGCGATCGCGATCGTGATCAGCGCCGACGCGAGCCGATGGCCGATCGTGCCGGTCTCGAACGCATGGAAGATCGGCACGCCCCAGGTCTGCAGCAGCAGCACGACGGTCACGACGGCGATCACCGCCGACACGATCCGGCGCACCAGCGGGTAGTAGCGGTACGCGTGCAGGTGGACGAGCGTGCGATCGTCGGCGCGGCGCTGGAACAGCCGCGCGAGCGCGCCGAACACGACGATCGACACGATCCGCATGCCGATCATCACGGCGATCGAGCGGCCGCCGAGCGTGATCAGCACGCGGTAGCCGTTGTGGACGTCGAGCGCCCACACGAACCACAACGCCATCACGACGAACACTGACACGGGCGCCCACGCGTCCGCGAGCGCATTGCCGATCATCGCGAAGGCCGGCCGCTCTTCGCCGGCTGCGCGGATGCGCGCGGCGACCGGCTGGCGGCACCGCAGGATCAGCGCCGAGATCATCAGGTGGCCGACGAGCGCGACGGCCTTCAGCAGCGCGACGTGACCGGCGTCGCTGAGGCCGAAGCGCGCGGCGCTCTCGACCGCGGCCGTGCAGATGCCGACGACGATCACGATCCGCGCGATCGAGCGCTGCGCCAACGCGGCCCATGCGTCGCTGATGTGCAGCAGCCGCAGCTGCCGCGCATCGGGCTGGAAGAACAGCCGGCTGACGATCGTCACGAGGCGGCAGATCACGTAGATGTCGATCAGCGATTCGAGTGCGGTTTCGGTCGGCGTGCCGGCGGCGTCGAGCACCGACATCGTCAGGCTCGCGACGCCGACGAACACCAGCAGCGGCACCACCCGCAGCGCGAGGCTGACCAGCGCGCGCGGCATCCGGCGCAGCAGCGTGGTGTGGCGCCGCGCATGGCCGCGGCCCTGCGACGACGTATCGCATGTGTCGGTGCCGTCCGCCTTGGCGGCGGAGCCGGCCGGTGATGTTGCCGGCAGCGTGTCGTCGTCCGGCTCGGGCGGCTCGGACGCGGATGATCCGGCTTCGGCCCGGCGCGAGGATTCGGCGCGCCGCGCGCTCAGGGCGGCCAGCGCGCGCCGCAACAGCCGTTTCGCGAACCATTCGACGGCGAACGCGGGCACGAGCACGGCAAGGATGATCCAGATCGCGTGCGTGAGGGCCGCGCGTTCGTCGGCGCGTGCCAGCCGCTCGTGCCACCAACTGCCGACCGAGCCGAGATCGAGCAGCGAGCGCAGCGATTCGTTCAGCGCGCCGCCGACTTCGCCGGCCCAGCGCGATCCCTGCCGGACGAGCATCGACGCGAGGCCGTTCGTCGTCAACGCGGCGGGGGCGGCGGCGGCCGATGCGGCGCTGGCGGGCGCCGCGCCGCTCGCCGGGAGCGCGGGCGTGCTCAGCACGCCGACGGCCGCGATCGCGCGCAACGTCGTTTCGACCTGTTCGCGCGCGCGCGGGTTTTGCAGGACGGAGAGGGCCTGCTGCGCCTGTTGCGGCGTCAACGCGGGCGCGGCGCCGGAGGCGGCCGATGCGGCGGTCGGGGCGGGGGCGGCCGCGTGGGCGGCCGATACGATGGCGGCGAGCAGCCAGCCGAGCAGGATATGTCGCATGAGTAGGCGTGCGGGCGCGGATCGAAGCGTGGCCCGCCGGTCTGGACGAGGGACGGAAATTAACATGATCGCGATCGGAGCCGAATAGTTCCGTCGATGACTATTCGAATCGGGCATGCGGCAAGCGGGGCGGGCGTTTGCGTACTGTCGGGCGGCCTGTTTCGCGTGGCGCTGGCGTTCGGCCCGGGCTGTTCCCGAGCCGCTATTCGGGCAGGTCGTTCCGGTCGGATCGCCGGGCGATGACACGGCGGCCTGGCGACAGCCGAGCCGGGAACGAGACGTGCGCGCAGGCGAATCCATCCGGTGCAAGCCACGTCGTTGGCCGCATGCGTGGAATTTGGATTCCTGATGAATCGGCTTTGCTCGTCGTGAAGGATCGGCAGCCCGTGCTCGGCGATTGCCTCGATGACCTCGCGCACGGGCGGCAACGCATGGACGAGACCGACGTTCCAGTGTGCGACGGCCGCGCGCAGCGCGCGCGGGATCGACGAGCGCGTCCGGTCATGGGTGCTGGCGCGGCCAGGGTCGGGTAACCGTAAGCGAATCGTCGGCATCGCACAGGCGCGAACGCACGGCCGGCGCACGCGTTCCACTCCTGCAACACCGGCCGTCGGGGCTGGCCGCCGTCGATCGCGCAGGCCGTTTCCCGTCGTTTCACTTTCGAAACATTCACGCCAGTCTTCCGCCGCGTGATTCGGGTCAGGGCCGTTTCCCCGCCCGTGCGGCCTTGTCCTGCGACGCATGGTGCGCTCCTTGCATGTCTGTATGCGCCGTGAGCGCGATCGCCGGCGCAGCAGGGGCCCGGCGATCGCTTCAGTGGGTCGGACGCATAGAAGACGGGGACAAGAGAATGAGAACAGACCGAATCGCAACGTGGCGTGTTGCAAACGTGAATCGCCGACCTGCCCGTGAATTCGCTTCGCCGTTGATTTCGGTGACGTGAGCGCGCGGCTTTCCGTTCCATCCGGACAAATCGGGTTGGTTCCGAACGACGACGTGCATGCGTGACGCACGGGGCCGACCGGTGCCGGTCGGCCGTCGGGGATGAACTGCCGGTGCACGCAGACGGGTGACCATGACTTCCGGATCGTCATATCGACGCGCGACACGCAAGTGCGCCGCACGCGCCGCATGCGCATGCGTGCAGCACGCGGTGCAGCGCGGCGATTCGCGCAACCTCAGGAAATCGAAGGTGTAGTTCCGGGGAAAGGTCCGCCGGCCGCGCTGCGGCGGATCCGATGACATTGTGCTGTCAGTTGATCCACAACCCCGATGGATCAATTGTTGAAGCGCCCATCGCCATGTGGTCGATGGGCGTCTTTTTTTGCTGCGCGGGTGTCCTGCGCGGGCCGCCGGCCCGATCGCGCGGCGTTCTGTATCATGTGCTGGCGCGCTGGCCGCCCGTGCGGCCGCACGACCTGCCACCGCGCCCGATCACGCGCCGCCGACATGAACGACACCGCCTTGCACGACCTCTCATCCGCCAGCATCGATCCGGCCGCGCTCGATGCGCTGCACACGTTCGTCGAGCGCCATCCGCGGCTGCTCGTGCTGACCGGTGCGGGCATCAGCACGGATTCCGGCATTCCCGGCTATCGCGACCGCAACGGTCGATGGACGCGCTCGCCGCCGATCCAGCTGCACGAATTCCTCGGTTCCGACGCGGCACGCCGACGCTACTGGGCGCGCAGCATGATCGGCTGGCCCGTGGTCGGGCACGCGCAGCCGAACCGCTCGCACGTCGCGCTCGCGCGGCTCGGCGGCACGGGCCGGATCGAGCGCCTCGTCACGCAAAACGTCGACGGCCTGCATCAGCGCGCGGGCAGCGGCGATGTGATCGAACTGCATGGCGGCATCAACGGCGTCACGTGCCTCGATTGCGGCGCACATCATGCGCGCGCGACGATCCAGGTCGTGCTTGAAACGGATAACCCCGAGCTGCTGGGCGCGCAGGCGGAGCCCGCCGCCGACGGCGACGCACACCTCGAATGGGCCGCGCTCGACACGTTCCGCATTCCGGCCTGCCCGGCCTGCGGCGGGCTGCTCAAGCCGGCGGTGGTGTTCTTCGGCGAGAACGTGCCGCGCGAACGCGTCGCGCTGGCGTCGCAGGCACTCGATGCGGCCGATGCGCTGCTCGTCGTCGGCTCGTCGCTGATGGTGTATTCCGGTTACCGGTTCTGCGTGTGGGCCCAGGCGCAGAACAAGCCCGTCGCCGCGTTGAACCTTGGTCACACGCGCGCTGATCCGATGCTGACGCTGAAGGTCGAGGCGCGTTGCGCGCCTGCGCTCGACGCGCTGAACGCACGGCTGGGCGTTCCCGGCAGCGCGCCGGAGCATGCATCGTGACCGGGCCGACGTCGTCGCCCGATCCGTCCGCGCGGCTGTCGGCGCCGGCGGCCGAGCGCAATCGAGGGCCGATCCTCGACGTGCTGCGCCGCGTGCTGCCGGCCAGCGGCAGCGTGCTCGAGATCGCGAGCGGTACCGGGCAGCATGCGGTCCATTTCGCGCAGGCGCTGCCGGGGCTGCACTGGCAGCCGAGCGATCCCGACGCGCACGCGCGCCGCTCGATCGCCGCGTGGGTCGCGCATGCCGGCCTCGCGAACCTGGCCGAGCCGCTGGCGTTCGACGTGCGCGACGCGTCGTGGCCGGCCGCAGCGCTCGACGCGATCGTCTGCATCAACATGATTCACATCTCGCCGTGGGCCAGCACCGACGCGTTGTTCGCCGGGGCATCGCGCGTGCTGCGCCCGGGCGGCGTGCTGTTCCTGTACGGCCCGTATCGCCGCGAAGGCCGTCACACGGCGCCGTCCAACGAAGCGTTCGACCAGCAGTTGCGCAGCCGCGACCCGTCGTGGGGCGTGCGCGATCTCGAGGCGGTCGTCGCGCTCGGCCTCGACCGCGGGCTCGACTGCATCGAGGTCGTCGAGATGCCGGCGAACAACCTGAGCGTCGTGTTCCGGCGCCTCCCGCACGCGGAGCAATGACACGCAAGCGCGCATCGCGGCCGGGTTTCCACTATCCTTTCGCCTGTGCGCGCGGCCCGGATCGGGTCGCGCCCTGTTTTTTCCGGAGAATTGACTAATGGGCAAACAAGCAATCGGTGTGATCGGGCTCGCGGTGATGGGCCGCAATCTCGCACTCAATATCGAGAGCCGCGGTTACGCGGTGTCGGTGTACAACCGCAGCCGCGAGAAAACCGACGAACTGATCGCCGAATTCCCCGGCCGCAATCTGGTGCCGACCCATACGCTCGAGGCGTTCGTCGCGTCGCTCGAAACGCCGCGCCGGATCCTGATGATGGTGAAGGCCGGCGAAGCGACCGATGCGACGATCGCATCGCTCAAGCCGCTGCTCGAGAAGGGCGACGTGCTGATCGACGGCGGCAATACGCACTTCACCGACACGATTCGCCGCAACCAGGAACTCGCTCAATCGGGCCTGCACTTCATCGGCACCGGCGTGTCGGGCGGCGAAGAGGGCGCGCTGCGCGGCCCGTCGATCATGCCCGGCGGCCAGCGCGACGCGTACGACCTGGTCGAGCCGATCCTCAAGCAGATCGCCGCGAAGGCACCGTCGGACGGCGAACCGTGCGTCGCGTACATGGGCCCGGACGGTGCGGGCCACTACGTGAAGATGGTCCACAACGGGATCGAATACGGCGACATGCAGCTGATCGCCGAAAGCTATGCGGTGCTGAAGGACGTCGCGGGCCTGACCAACGACGAGCTCGGCGCGGTGTACACCGAGTGGAACCAGGGCGAACTCGACAGCTACCTGATCGAGATCACGTCGAAGATCTTCGGCAAGAAGGACGACGAAACCGGCAAGCACCTCGTCGACGTGATCCTCGATCGCGCCGCGCAGAAGGGCACCGGCAAGTGGACGAGCCAGAACGCGCTGGATCTGGGCGTGCCGCTGCCGCTCATCACCGAGTCGGTGTTCGCACGCGTGCTGTCGTCGCTGAAGACCGAGCGCGTCGCGGCCAGCGAGATCCTGTCGGGCCCGGCCGCCGCGCCGTTCGACGGCGACCGGGCGGCGTTCATCGAAGCGGTGCGCCGCGCGCTGTACCTGAGCAAGGTGATCTCGTACGCACAGGGCTTCGCGCAGTTGCGCACGGCGTCCGGAGAGTACGGCTGGAATCTCGACCTCGGGACGATCGCGAAGATCTTCCGCGCGGGCTGCATCATCCGCGCGCGCTTCCTGCAGAAGATCACGGACGCGTACGCGAAGGATCCGGCGCTCGCGAACCTGCTGCTCGATCCGTACTTCAAGGACATCGCCGCGAACTACCAGGCATCGCTGCGCGACGTCGTGGTGGCCGCGGTGAAGGCCGGCGTGCCGGTGCCGGCGTTCGCGTCGGCGGTCGCGTACTTCGACAGCTACCGTTCCGAGCGGCTGCCGGCGAACCTCGTGCAGGCGCAGCGCGACTTCTTCGGTGCGCACACGTTCGAGCGTACCGACAAGCCGGGCAGCTTCCACGCGAACTGGTCGTAACCGGCAGGCGAGGACGGTATTGTTGCGAAAATCTATTCTTTGAGTAGGGTTTTTCGTTCCCGGATTCCGGAATTGTTGGCTCCGAGGAAACAGTGTTTTCGTTCTTTCATGGTTTTCCCTAAGTGATCTCGGGACTAAACTTTGTTCAATCGCTGCAGACATGGTGTGTGCGGCGAAGCAAAAAAATCCCGGAGGTAATCATGAAATCGCTGATCGCAACGTTCGCTGCAGCTGCCGTCCTCGCCGTTCCCGCCGTGTCGTTTGCCCAACAGAACGCGCCCGTCACCCGTGCGCAGGTGAAGGCCGAACTGGCCGAGCTGCAACAGGCCGGCTACAAGCTGGGCAGCGACCGCACCGACTACCCGGCAAGCATCCAGGCAGCTGAAGCACGTCTGAACCCGCAACAGAACGTCGCCGCCGCCGACACGAGCGGTTACGGCGCGCAACCGGCCGCCCAGCAAGAGTCGGGCGCTCCGGCAGCCGCCAAGACCGGCTGGCAAGTGAAGCGCGTGTCGGATGGCGCACCGGTCTACAAGGGTCGTTGATCGTCTTCGATCGCGGGCCGCATGCGCGGCCTGATCCGACCCAGCGCAGTGCACGCAGCCCGTCGTTCCGCATCACGGAACGACGGGCTGTTTTCATTGGCGGCGCCCGCCGCGTCAATGCAGCGGCCGCGGGCCGCGGCCGATGTCCCGGAACAGTGCGTCGGCCGGTTCCAGCGCCTGCAGCCACGCTTCGTCGTAGCCGCTCAGCGTGTCGAGCGCATCGCGCAGCCGCTCGATCGCGAGCACCGGCAGCTCGACGCTGTGCCGGGTGGCGCCGCTCAGATGCGCGACGCTTGCCAGCTGGACGAGTGCGTCCGCGGCTTCGGCGACGTCCGTCGCGAACAGCAGGTGCCGGTTGAGCAATTCGACGAGGCCGCTGGAACCGGCGAAATCCTCGGCGTTGAGCTGCACTGACAGAAACGTCGCATTGTTCATGTTTATCTCCTCGTTATCGCTGGATCGTGCGGTGCATCTCCGAGTATAGGAGGCGGCCGGCTGCCGCGGTACGGCCGGCCGGAAGCGCGCCGGACACCTCGCGCGGCGCGGCTTGCGGCCCGCCGGCACCCGTTCGCGACGCCGCAAGACTGTGGCCGGATCGGGTGCCTGTCGCGGTCCTGACCGCGACAAATGGTATCTTTGACGATCGGGACGACGTGAAAAAGGTGCGAAAAAGGGGCCGGTGAGCCCATTCGCATCGACGTTCCGCGATGGAAACTGACGGCCGCGAGAGCGGTCGGATACTGGTTGGTCCGGCCGTTCGGCCGGACATCGTGCGTCGCGCGCCGGAGGGCGGTGGGCGGCGCAACGACGCAAATCCGGGAGGACTCTTGAGAAAAACGATTCCGATCCACGAGGCGCTTGCGCGCTGGTTGCCGCAGGCGGCGTTCGTCGTCGCGGCCGCCGCGCTGACGGGCTGTACGATGACGCCGTGGACCGACAGCTGGCAGCCGGTGCGGCCGTCGACGCCGACTTCGGCCGCCACGCCGGGCGTGATCGCCGGCTATTACCGCGTGAATCCCGGCGACACGCTCGCCGGCGTCGCCGCCGCATACGGGCAGCGCGTGCAGGACGTGGCCAGCTGGAACCACATGTCGCCCAATGACGCCGTGTCGCCCGGCCAGGTGCTGCGGGTCGCGCCGCCGCCTGCCGCGACGTCGCTCGGACAGCCGTCCGCCGCGGCCGCGCAACCGGGCTCGCTGGCATGGCCGGCGACGGGTATCGTCGCGACGTCGTTCTCGGCCGGCAGGACGCGCGGCATCGTGATCGCCGCGTCGGGGCCCGATCATTCGGTGCGGGCCGCGGCAAACGGGCGGGTGGTCTACGCAGGGTCCGGCGTCAAGGCGTACGGCCCGCTCGTGATCCTGAAGCACGACAACGGGCTCATCACGGCGTATGGACACAACGGCAAGCTGCTCGTCAACGAAGGCGACGCGGTCCGCGGGGGCCAGCCGGTCGCCGAGATGGGCACTGACGCGAGCGGCCGCGCGACGTTCGAGTTCGAAGTCCGGCAGAACGGCAAGGTCGTCGATCCGATGAACTTCCTGCCGCGCAACGGCGGCTGACGCGCCGCGTCACGACGTGTGCGCCAGGTGGCGCACACGTTCGCGCCTTCATCCTTCCTTGAGCTCCGCGGTGCCGGACTGCCTCGCATGATTGCCGAGCCAGCGAATGCCCAGCGCGAGTCCCGCCGCGCCGAGCGCGATCAGCGAACACTGGATCGCGACCGGCAGATAGCCGTTCGGCCGCGGATCGACGAACGGGTAGGGATACCAGTTCTCCAGCGCGCCGCGCACGAGCGTATAGCCGAGATAGACGACCGGAAAACCGAGCCACGCGAGCGCGCTGCGCCACGGGATCGGCGAGCGCGGCTCGACATACAGCCAGTCGCACAGCACCACGAACGGCACGATCCGGTGCAGGACCCAGTTGTTGAGGGCCGGCGTGATGTGACGCAGCGCATCGAGCCGTGCGAGCAGCAGTTCGTAGACGATCGCGGTGATCAGCACATAGAGCACGGCGGCGCCGCGCATCGATTCGTAGCGGGCCGAGCCGGGGCGCGTGACGCGCGACAGCCCCGCAACGAGCATCGCCGCTGCATAAAGGCTGCTCAGTTGCGTGAAGTAGCTGAGGTAGTTGCCGAGGTGAAAGGTCGGCATGCCCCAGTAGTCGGCGACGCTGTGCAGCGTGGTGGACACCGCGAGCAATGCGGCGATCAGCCGGTAGGCCGCAACGAAGAACACTTTGCTCATGATGCCCGCACAACGCCGCACCAAAACTTCATCGTGCCACAGCCGCGGGCGCGCGCGATGCGGATTTTCCATATGACGGCGCCGTGGCGCGGGGCCGTGCGGATTCCTCGGATATTTGATCCGGTCGCACAATGCCGGCTGCCCGCGAGGCTACAATCGGGGCAGCCGCCGGGCACCGGCCAGCCGCGGCATGTGCCTGCCCCGCATACCACACGAGAAACACGAGACAAAGCATGAAAAACATCCTCGCGAAACAGACGCGCTACAGCTCGCCCTCGATCTTCTTCCACTGGGTCATCTTCCTGCTGGTGGCGCTGGCCTATCTGGCCATCGAGATTCGCGGGCCGAAAGGCAGCGACAGTCGCGCGTTCTGGATGAACGTGCATCTGATGGCTGGCACGTTCGTGCTCGTGCTGTCCGTGCTGCGGGTGCTGTGGCGGGTGATCAGCCGCGTGCCGGAGCCCATCCCGCAGGCGACGCTGCTGAAGTGGCTGTCGAAGCTCGCGCATCTCGCGCTGTACGTATTCATCATCGCCCAGCCGCTGCTCGGCATCATGATGATCAACATGGGCGGCAAGCCCGTGTCGCTCGACTGGATCGGCGTGTCGTTCACGCTGTTCGGCCCCGACAAGGCACTGCGTCCGACGATCAAGGAGGCGCACGAACTGATCGGCAACGCGTTCTACTTCGTGATCGGCCTGCATGCGCTGGCCGCGCTTTACCACCACTTCGTCCGGCGCGACGGCGTGCTGCGACGCATGGCGCCGTGATCGCCGCGCGCTGAAGCCGCGCCCCAACGGGGGGCATGGTTGTGTTGACAACCATGCCCCCCGATCCGTTTACCGCGATCCGCGACTGGCCATCGAGGCGAACATTCTGTAACATCTCGGCTGTTTTTACATTCCGCTTACGCGTCACCGCGCATGCTGCACCGACATCGTCACCTGACCGCCTGGCTCGGCGTGTTCGCGATCTGGCTCGCGATCGCGGCGCCGCTGGTGTCGCAGTGGCGCATCGCGCAGGCGGCAACCCCCGACGCGATTGTCTGCAGTACCGAGCATGGTGCGCATCGCGCGCCCGATGCAGGCCACGCGCGCGATCATGCACTGCATCTCGATGCGTGCGGCTATTGCGGCTTCTTCGCGCACAGTCCCGCGATCGGCGGCGCGGCCGCCGCATCGTTCTCCTCCGTCCCCGCCCATGCCGTTTCCGTCGCCGCGCCGCATGCCGTCGCGGCGCGCGCCGACCGCTATCCGCGCGCGTATCCACGCGCCCCGCCCGAGCGCGCCTGACGCGCTGTCTTCCGTTCCATTCATCGCCGATATCCGTGCGGTCCGTCGAGGCCGTGTGGAGGGCGTCACTCGGGCTTTCGATCATGACCATCCTTTCCTTGCGCGCGCCGAGGGCGTCGCGCCATTCCGGTGCGCGGCGCGTGCCGCGCATGCTGAAACTCACCGTTCCCGCGCTGGCCGTCGGCGCGATGACCGCGGCGGCGGCCGCGACCGAATCCGCGCGTGCGGCCGGCGCGCCGACGGACGACGCAGCCGTGCTGCTGCCGCCCGTCGAAGTCGTCGCGTCGCCGCTGACGACGCCGCTCGTCGTCGTCACGGATCCGAAGACGCCGCGCCAGCCGCTGCCGGCGAGCGACGGCGCCGACTACCTGAAGACGATTCCCGGCTTCACGTCGATCCGCAGCGGCGGGACCAACGGCGACCCCGTGCTGCGCGGCATGTTCGGGTCGCGGCTGAACATTCTCGCGAACGGGATGCCGACGCTCGGCGCATGCCCGAACCGGATGGATGCGCCGACCTCGTATATCGCGCCGGAGAGCTATGACAAGGTCACGGTCGTGAAGGGCCCGCAGACCGTGCTGTACGGCCCCGGCGCATCGGCCGGCACCGTGCTGTTCGAACGCGCGACGCCGCGTTTCGAGCGCCCCGGCACGCGTTTCGACGGCAGCCTGGTCGGCGGGTCGTTCGGCCGCAACGACCAGAACGTCGACGTGACGGCCGGCACGCCGGACGTCTACGGCCGCGTGATCGCGAACCACGCGCACGCGCAGGACTACCAGGACGGCAACGGCAACACCGTGCCGTCGCAATGGGACAAGTGGAATGCGGACGCGGCGCTCGGCTGGACGCCCGACGAGCACACGCGCGTCGAACTGACGGCGGGCACCGGTGACGGTTATGCGCGCTACGCGGGGCGCGGGATGGACGGCGCGCATTTCCGCCGCGAGACGTTCGGCCTGTCGCTCGACAAGCGGCATCTCGGCGACGTGCTCGACCGGATCGAGGCGCGCGTGTACTACAACGAAGCCGATCACGTGATGGACAACACCACGCTGCGGCGGCCCGACCCGACCGGCAGCATGCCGATGCCGATGGCCTCCGAGGTACGGCGCCGCACGCTTGGCGCGCGGGCCGCGGCGACGTTCCGCTTCGGCGACGACTTCAAGCTCGTGACCGGCGTCGACGCGCAGTCGAACCGGCTCGACGCGCGCTCGGCGATGGGGCGGCAGAACTATGGCGACCAGCCGTGGAACGCGCAGGCGACGATGTGGAACGCGGGCGCGTTCGGCGAGCTGACGTGGTACGCGAGCGATGCGTCGCGCGTGATGGGCGGCGCGCGGGTCGACTACGCGAGCGCGCGCGACAAGCGTGCGACGACGCGCACGATGATGGCGAGCAAGCCGAATCCGACCTTCGACGACGATCGCGCGCGCGTGCTGCCGAGCGGCTTCGTGCGCTACGAGCGCGATCTCGCGTCGCTGCCGGTCACCTGGTACGCGGGGATCGGCCACGCGCAACGCTATCCCGACTACTGGGAGCTGTTCTCCGCGAAGCGCGGGCCGGCCGGTTCGGTCAATGCGTTCTCGGCGGTGCAGCCGGAGAAGACCACGCAGCTCGACATCGGCGCGCAGTACAAGAGCGACCGTTTCGATGCTTGGGTGTCGGCTTACGCGGGCTATGTGCAGGACTACATCCTGTTCCACTACGCAGCCGGGATGATGGGGCCGACCACGCAGGCGACCAACGTCAACGCGCAGATCATGGGCGGCGAAGCCGGCGTGTCGTGGCGGCCGGTCGGACCGCTGCGCGTCGAGACGTCGCTTGCGTATGCATGGGGGCGCAACGCGACGAGCGGCGATCCGTTGCCGCAGATGCCGCCGCTCGAGGCACGCTTCGGGCTCGAGTACACGCGCGGCGCATGGTCGGCCGGCGGTTTGTGGCGGATCGTTGCGCCGCAGCATCGCTATGCCCTGAACGAGGGCAACGTGGTCGGCAAGGACTTCGGTCCGAGCGCCGGATTCGGCGTGCTGTCGCTGCATGCGCAGTACAACGTCAGCAAGAAGGTGCAGATCTCGGTCGGCGTCGACAACGTGCTGGACAAGGCCTATGCGGAGCACCTGAACCTCGCCGGCAACGCGGGCTTCGGCTATCCGGCGAACGCGCCGGTGATGGAGCCGGGGCGCACGGCATGGCTGCGCGTGAGCGCGAAGCTGTAGCGCGCAACGGGCGTGTGCGATGCAGCATGCGCGCGCATGAATGCGGCCCCGCCCGAACGGGCGGGGCGCGTCAACCGATTAGAGAACCGTATCTAGTCAGGGCGCAAACGTTCGCGACTCGTGATTCACTCCCGCATTCGACGTCCACGGTGCCAGCGGCGCAGCGTGCGCGTCGATCCGATCTCATTCGCACCGGCAGCACAATAATCAGGAGAACATGCATGGCCAGATCGATGCGTTCCAGGGTGGTGGCAGGGGCAGTGGCATGCGCGATGAGCGTCGCGCCGTTCGCGGGGACGACCGCGCTGATGACGCTCGCGACGACGCACGCGGCGCTGGCGGCAACCGCGCCGGCGGACAACTACACGGCGACGCGTTATCCGATCATCCTCGTGCACGGGCTCACCGGCACCGACAAGTACGCGGGCGTGCTCGAGTACTGGTATGGCATCCAGGAGGACCTGCAGCAGCACGGCGCGACCGTCTACGTCGCGAACCTGTCGGGGTTCCAGAGCGACGACGGGCCGGACGGGCGCGGCGAACAGCTGCTCGCTTACGTGAAGACGGTGCTCGCCGCGAGCGGCGCGACCAAGGTGAACCTGGTCGGTCACAGCCAGGGCGGCCTCACGTCGCGCTATGTCGCGGCCGTCGCACCCGAACTCGTCGCGTCGGTGACGACGATCGGCACGCCGCATCGCGGCTCGGAGTTCGCCGATTTCGTGCAGAGCGTGCTCGCCTACGATCCGACCGGACTGTCGTCGTCGGTGATCGCTGCGTTCGTCAATGTATTCGGCATCCTGACGAGCAGCAGCAACAACACGAACCAGGACGCGCTCGCCGCGCTGAAGACGCTGACGACTTCCCAGGCCGCCACGTACAACCAGAACTATCCGAGCGCCGGCCTCGGCGCGCCGGGAAGTTGCCAGACGGGCGCGCCGACCGAAACCGTCGGCGGCAATACGCACCTGCTGTATTCGTGGGCCGGCACGGCGATCCAGCCAACCATTTCCGCATTCGGTGTCACGGGCGCGACGGACACCAGCACGATTCCGCTGATCGATCCGGCGAACGCGCTCGACCTGTCGACGCTTGCGTTGTTCGGCACTGGCACGGTGATGATCAATCGCGGCTCGGGCCAGAACGACGGGCTCGTGTCGAAGTGCAGCGCGCTGTACGGGCAGGTGCTGGGCACGAGCTACAAGTGGAACCATCTCGACGAAATCAATCAATTGCTCGGCGTGCGTGGTGCATATGCGGAAGATCCGGTCGCGGTGATCCGCACGCATGCGAACCGGCTGCAGCTCGCGGGCGTGTGATCGATGACGGCACGTGAAGGACGCGCGCCGCTCGCGCGGCGCGTTGCGGTCTACGGCACGGTGGGGCTGGCGGCGATCGCCGGCGTCGCGATCTGGAGCGGCGCGGCATCGCATCGCGGTGCCGACGCGGTGCGCACGTCGGCCGATGCCGCGCCGCTCGGCGGTGCAACCGCTGCGCCGCCGCAGGCCGCGGTGCCGGCGAGCGCGGGCCTGCCGCCGCCGCTCGCCGGTTCCAGTGCGCCGCGGCTGCCGCTCGATGCCGGTGGCCATCTCGCGAAGTCGCGCGCGGTGCGCGATTTCTTCGACTACTGCCTGACCGCGCGGAGCGACCTGAGCGCGACGGCGCTCGATGCGCTCGTCGTGCGCGAGATCGCCGCGCAGCTCGACGGCACGGTGGCACAGCCCGAAGCGCTGGACGTCTGGCATCGCTATCGCGCGTATCTCGACGCGCTCGCAAAGCTGTCCGAGGCGGGCGCGGTCGACAAGTCCGACCTCGGTGCGCTGCAGCGCGCGCTCGACCAGCGTGCGTCGATTGCACACCGGACGCTCGGCGACTGGAGCCAGCAGTTCTTCGGTGCCGAGCAGTGGCGGCAGCGCTACGATCTCGCACGGCTGAAGATTGCGCAGGACCGCACGCTGACGGACGCGCAGAAGGCGGAGCAGCTCGCGGCGCTCGCGCAGCAGATGCCGGCCGACGAACGCGCGGCACGGCAGAAGGCCGACCGGCAGCAGGCGGCGATCGACCAGATCGCGCAATTGCAGAAGAGCGGGGCGACACCCGACGCGATGCGTGCGCAACTCACGCAGACGCTCGGCCCCGAGGCCGCCGCGCGCGTCGCGCAGATGCAGCAGGACGACGCGTCGTGGCAGAGCCGCTACGCCGACTATGCGGCGCAGCGCGCGCAGATCGATGCGGCCGGGCTGTCGCCGCAGGATCGCGACACGCAGATCGCCGCGCTGCGGCGCCGCATGTTCACGAAGCCCGGCGAAGCGGTGCGCGCGGCGTCGCTCGACCGCGGCGCGGTTGCCGCGCAATGACGCACGCGGTCATGCCGCGCGCGTGAAGTGCCGCGGCAGATGCCGCTCGATGGTTGCCGCGAGCGTGTCGAACGCGGGGCCGATGCCTTCGTGCGCGACGCATGCATAGCCGAGCAGCAGCCCGCGCCGCGCGGTGTCCAGCCGGCTGTAGTAGCTGGTCAGCGGGCGCACGATCACGCCTGCGTCGAATGCGCTTTGCGTGACCGCGCGATCGTCGCACGTGTCGGGCAGGCCGAGCACCAGATGCAGGCCGGCCTCGTCGCCCATCACGGGCAGCACGTCGCCGAAACGCGCATGGATCGCATCGATCAGCAATTGCCGGCGTTCGCCGTACAGCGTGCGCATCCGTCTGACGTGCGAAGTCAGGTGCCCGTCCATGATGAATTCGGCGAGCACGGCCTGCTGCATCAGCTGGCCCTCGCGATACAGCTCCGACAGCCCGGTCCGGAACGTGTCGACCAGATGCTCGGGCACGACCATGTAGCCCATCCGCAGGCCCGGGAACAGCATCTTGCCGAGACTGCCGACGTAGATCACGCGGCCGCCGTCGTCGAGCCCCTGCAGCGACGCGAGCGGGCGGCTGCCGTAGCGGAATTCGCTGTCGTAGTCGTCCTCGATGATCCAGCAGCGGTGCTGGCGTGCGTATTCGAGCAGCATCCGGCGTCGCGCAAGGCTCATCACCATCCCGAGCGGATACTGGTGCGACGGCGTGACGAGCACGAGCCGCGGCGGATGCTGCATGTCGCCCGCGCTCGGATCGATGCCTTCCTGGTCGACCGGCACCGGCGTGAGCGTGAGGCCGGTGGCCTGCAGCACGCTGCGCACGCCCCAGTAGCATGGCTCCTCGACCCACGCGCGATCGCCGATGTCGGACAGCAGCCGCACCGCGAGGTCGATCGACTGGTGGATGCCGGTCGTGATGATCACCTGGTCCGGCGAGCATTTGACCGAGCGCGCGACGCGCAGGTAGTCGGCGAGCGCGCGGCGCAGCGGCCGGTAGCCGCCGCCCGGCGCATAGGTCAGCAACTCGGGATTCGCTTCCTTCCACAGTCGCGCCTGCAGGCGGCTCCAGGTGCGGCTCGGGAATTCCGACACATCCGGCACGCCCGGCATGAACGCGCCCCACTGGCGCCGTGACACGCCCGCATGCTCGATCAGCTGCCGTCCGCGCATTGACAGGCCGCCCTGCGCGTCCGGCAGCGGCGCCGCACCGGCAGGCGGTGGCGCGGCCCCCGGCACGCGGATCGCGGCAGTGTCCGGGCGCGTGTCGGCCACGTAGGTGCCGCTGCCCGTCGTCGTCAGCACATAGCCTTCGGCCGTCAGCTGGTCGTACACGTGCAGCACGGTATTGCGCGCGATCGACAGGTCGGCCGCCAGCGTGCGCGAACTCGGAAGTTTTGTACCTGGCCCTAATTCACCGGTCAGGATGGCCTGCTGCATCTGTTGCAGCAGTTGCCGGTACATCGGCTCGGACGAACTGCGGTCGAGACGGGCGGAGAGCCAGTCGGCGAGGATCACGGTATCCAAAGTGGTCCTACTAGGAATATTGAAATGGTTCCCTAGTATAGAACCGTGAGCACCGTATAGTGACTCGCATCTCAAGAAAACGCCGGGCCGCCCCAAGTTTTCTTGACCCCCTTGGGGGGCCTGTCGCGTAGCGACAGGTTTGGGGGCATTCACAACGTTTGTCGCGCAGGAAGGGGACAGCCACGATGAAGTCCGATGATGTGATCGTCAGCTTTCGCGGCGTGCGGAAGACCTATGACGGCGAGACGCTGGTCGTCAAATCGCTCGACCTCGATATCCACCGAGGGGAATTCCTGACGCTGCTCGGGCCGTCCGGCTCGGGCAAGACCACCTGCCTGATGATGCTGGCGGGCTTCGAGTTCCCGACGGGCGGCGAGATCCGCCTCGACGGCGAGCTGCTGAATACCGTGCCGCCGCACAAGCGCAATATCGGCATGGTGTTCCAGAACTACGCGCTGTTTCCGCACCTGACGGTCGAGCAGAACGTCGCGTATCCGCTGACGGTGCGCAAGCTGTCGGCAGCCGAGCGCGCGGAGCGCGTCGCGCATGCACTGAAGATGGTGCAGATGGAACGCTTCGCCAAGCGCTATCCGGCGCAATTGTCGGGTGGCCAGCAGCAGCGCATCGCGCTCGCGCGTGCACTCGTGTTCGAGCCGAAGCTCGTGCTGATGGACGAGCCGCTCGGCGCGCTCGACAAGCAGTTGCGCGAACACATGCAATACGAACTCAAGGCGCTGCACGAGAAGCTCGGCGTGACCTTCGTCTACGTGACGCACGACCAGGGCGAGGCGCTGACGATGTCCGATCGCGTCGCCGTGTTCGACAAGGGCATCGTGCAGCAGCTCGATACCGTCGACCGCCTGTACGAATCGCCGTGCAACGAATTCGTCGCGAACTTCATCGGCGACAGCAACCGGCTGCGCGGCACCATCGCGCGCGTCGACGGCGAATTCTGCGAATTCCGGCTCGACGACGGCACGCAGCTCGTCGGGCGCCGCATCGGCGACGCGTCCGAAGGCGCGCAGGCCGTCGCCTGCATCCGCCCCGAACGCATGAGCCTTGCGAACGGTCACGCGAACGGCACCGCCAACCGCGTGACCGGCGAGGCGCGCAGCCTGATCTATTTCGGCGATCACGTGCGCATGCGCTGCGCGCTGCCGGGCCAGGACGAATGCTTCGTGAAGGTGCCGCTCGGCACGGGTGCGCTCGACGCGTTCTCGCCCGGTGCGCCGGTATCGCTCGCATTCGCGCCCGAGCACCTGCGCGTGTTCGCGTGACGCAGGTTTTCCCGATTTTCCGCAGCACGTCGTCAACAACAACTGCCCACTTCCACCACGAGAGGAGAGGAACCACCATGAACGGAACAAGCTCTACCGCGCGTCGCACCGCGCTCGCACTGGCGCTCGCCGTCGTCGGCGCATCGGCCGCGGCGGCCGAACTCACGGTCGTCAACTTCGGCGGCGCGAACGGCGATGCGCAGAAGGCCGCGTTCAACCAGCCGTTCGAGAAGGCGACCGGCAACAAGGTCACGGCCGTCGAGTACAACGGCGAGCAGGCGAAAGTGAAGGCGATGGTCGAGGCGAAGCACGTCAACTGGGACGTGGTCGAAGTCGAATCGGGCGACCTGAACCGCGGCTGCGACGAAGGGCTGTACGAGAAGCTCGACTGGTCGAAGATCGCGAAGAAGTCCGACCTGATTCCGGAAGCGCCGCAAGTGTGCGGCGTCGGCTTCTTCGTGTGGTCGACCGCGCTGTCCTACAACGCGGACAAGCTGAAGAGCGCGCCGACCGGCTGGGCCGATTTCTGGAACGTGAAGAAATTCCCCGGCAAGCGCGGGATGCGCAAGGGCGCGCGCTACAACCTCGAGTTCGCGCTGATGGCCGACGGCGTCCCGACCAAGGACGTGTACAAGGTGCTCGGCACGAAGGCCGGCCAGGACCGCGCGTTCAAGAAGCTCGACGAGCTGAAGCCGTACATCCAGTGGTGGGAGGCGGGCGCGCAGCCGCCGCAGTTCCTGGTGGCCGGCGACGTCGTGATGTCGACCGCGTATAACGGCCGCATCGACGCCGCGCAGAAGGAAGGCAAGAACCTGAAGGTCGTGTGGAACGGCAGCATCTACGACCTCGACTACTGGGCGATTCCGAAGGGCTCGCCGAACAAGGCGCTGGCCGAGCAATACATTGCGTATTCGCTGACGCCGAAGCCGCAGCAGGCGTATGCACAGCACATCGCGTACGGCCCCGCGAACGTCGCGGCGATCAAGTCGCTCGACGCAAAGACGCTCGCGAACCTGCCGAACTCGCCGGCCAACGGCAAGAACGCGGTGCTGGAGGACATCGGCTTCTGGACCGACCACAGCGACGAACTCGAGCAGCGCTTCGCCGCGTGGGCGACGAAGTAACAGCCGTTCAGGTGTCCTGATGCAACCTGCCGCGCGGCGCGCCGAACGCGTCGCGCGGCATTCCGCCGGATCGAGCCCGGCCGGAGAGAACCGTTGAACACGATGACGATCGCTCCTTCCTCGCCGTCGACAGCCGCGCTCAAGCGCGAGCTGAAGGCCGCCGAGGCCCGCAAGCGGACGATGGCGTTGCTGCTGGTCGCGCCGCTCGCGATCTTCCTGCTGCTCATCTTCGTCGTGCCGATCGGCACGCTGCTCACGCGCGCGGTGCAGAACCCCGAGATCGCGACCGCGCTGCCGAATACGGTCGCCGCGCTGTCGGGCTGGGACCGCAAGGCACCGCCGGCCGACGCCGCGTATGTCGCGCTCGCGGCCGACATGGCGAAGGTCGCCGACAGCGAGGCGATGGGCGCGCTCGCGCGACGCCTGAACACCGAGATTCCCGGCTATCGCTCGCTCGTCGCGAAGACGGCGCGTGCGATGCCGCTGAAGGGCGACAACGATGCCGCGCCGACGCCTGCCCAGACGCGCACGAAACTGATCGACCTCGATTCGCGCTGGGGCGACATCGCGTACTGGCAGGCGATCGCGAAGAACGGCAGCCAGGTGTCGCCGTTCTACCTGCTCGCCGCGCTCGATCACAAGCAGGACGGCTTCGGCCAGATCATGCAGGCCGATCCCGACCAGTCGATCTATCTCGCGATCTTCGGCCGCACGTTCGTGATCGGCGTCGCGGTCACGCTGTTCGCGCTGTTGCTCGGCTATCCACTCGCGTACTGGATCTCGACGCTGTCGGAGCGCCGCGCGAACCTCGTGATGATCCTCGTGCTGATTCCGTTCTGGACCTCGGTGCTGGTGCGCGTCGCCGCATGGATCGTGCTGTTGCAGAGCGAAGGGCTCGTGAACAAGGCGCTGATCGGCAGCGGGCTGATCTCGCATCCGCTGACGCTGCTGTTCAACCGCGTCGGCGTGTACATCTCGATGACGCACATCCTGCTGCCGTTCATGATCCTGCCGCTCTACAGTGTGATGAAGTCGATCCCGTCGACCTACCAGCGCGCGGCCGTGTCGCTCGGCAGCCATCCGTTCGCCGCGTTCTGGCGCGTGTACGTGCCGCAGACCTATCCGGGCGTCGGCGCGGGTGCGCTGCTCGTGTTCATCCTCGCGATCGGTTACTACATCACGCCCGCGCTGCTCGGCGGGCCGAACGACCAGATGGTCAGCTACTACGTCGCGTACTTCACGAACGTGACGATCAACTGGGGCATGGCGTGCGCGCTCGGCGGGCTGCTGCTCGCGGCGACGCTCGTGCTCTATGCGGTGTACGGGCGCTTCACGCGCACCAACGTGAGCCTCGGCTGAGCGCCGGGCACAGGGAAACGGGAAGGGGATTCGGACCATGAAACTCGCCAGGCCGCTGTTCGCGCCGCACATGTCGTTCGTCGAGCGCGCGTGGTATGTCGCGCTGCGCGTGCTCGTCGTGCTGACGCTGCTGTACCTGATCCTGCCGGTGCTCGCGATCGTGCCGCTGTCGTTTTCGTCGAGCACGTTCCTCGTCTATCCGATCCCGGGCTTCTCGACGCGCTGGTACGAGAACCTGATCGCGTCGGACGAGTGGCGGATGGCCGCGAAGAACAGCTTCATCGTCGCGCCGTCGGCGACCGTCGTCGCGACCGTGCTCGGCACGCTCGCCGCGATCGGCCTGACGAAGGCGGACTTCCGCGGCAAGGGGCTGCTGATGGCCGTGCTGCTGTCGCCGATGATCGTGCCCGTCGTCGTGGTCGGCGTCGGCATGTACCTGTTCTTCGCGCCGCTCGGGCTCGCGAACACCTATACCGGGCTGATCGCCGCGCACGCGGCGCTCGGCGTGCCGTTCGTCGTGACGACGGTCGCCGCGACGCTGCAGGGCTTCAACCAGAACCTGGTGCGTGCGAGCCTGTCGCTCGGCGCGAATCCCGTCACGACGTTCTTCCGCGTGACGCTGCCGGTGATCGCGCCGGGCGTGATGTCGGGTGCGCTGTTCGCATTCGCGACGTCGTTCGACGAAGTCGTCGTCACGCTGTTCCTCGCGGGCGCGGACCAGACGACGCTGCCGCGCCAGATGTTCACCGGCATCCGCGAGAACATCAGCCCGACGATCGCCGCGCTCGCGACGATCCTGATCATTTTCTCGACGAGCCTGCTGCTTGCGCTCGAATGGCTGCGCGGACGCAACGCACGGCGCGCGGTGTCGTGACGCGGCACGGGGCGGGACCGTCGCGCGTGCGGTATACGATTCGCAAGCCGGCGCGCGAGGCCGTTGCCGCGCGCGCCGGCTTGCTTGTCACGCTCAGAAGCCGCCCGTCTGGATCAGCTTGTTGAGGTTCGCGATGTTCAGGCTGCCGAAGCCGGTCGTCAGATCCCAGCTGGTGCCAGCCTTGTAGCCGTACCCCTGATAGCCGTTGTTCCCCGATACGACGTCATAGCGCACGAGCGACGGGTTTGCCGGAATATCCGCATAGAAGTTGCCGGCCGGGAAACCGAGGCCCGTGCCGTTCGCCGCGAGCAGGCGCGCCCAGAAGCCGGTGAAGATCGGTGCGGCGAGGCTCGTGCCGCCGATCTGCTGCAACTGGCCGTAGTTATAGATGTACGCCCCCGTGCTTTGAGCGGCATCGAACGACACGTCGGGCAACTGGCGGTTGCCGCCCGACTGCCATGATGGCGCCGGCAGGATCGTGCTGACGCCGCCGCCCGTCGCCCACAGCTTGCCGTTGCCGTCGAGGCCCTCGTTCCATACGGTTTCGTTCGAGAACGCACCCGCCGACGTGGTGTACAGCGTCGTGCCGCCGATCGCGAGCACGTGCGGCGACGCGGCCGGCCACGACACCGTGTAGTTCGCGCCGTCCGGATAGCCGCGGTTATTGCACTCGTACACGCCTTCGTCGCCCGACGACACCGAGAAGGTCTGGCCTTGCGCGGCGGCGGTCGTGAAGATCTGCTCTTCGGCGTCGAGCGTGCCGTCCGCGTTCGCATCGGTCTCGCACCAGCCGAGCGACACGTTGATCACCTTCGCGGTGTTGTCCGACACCGCGCGGTTGAACGCCTGCGTGAGCCCCGTGTTGCCGGCGGCGTTCAGGTCCGCCATGTAGAACACGAGCTTGCCGACCTGGCCGCCGGCCGAGCCGACAATCGACTGGCTGTCCAGATCCCATTCGCCCTGGCCGTCCTGGTCGTCGCTGTAGCTGCCGGTCGTGCCGGTGCCGTTGGTCTTCACGGTCTGGGTCGCGACCGTGCCGTAACCATTGCTCGACGTGAACTGCTTCAGGTCCTGCAGCGTCTGCGACACGCCGCCGATCGTGATGATCCCGACCGTCACGCCGGCCGCGGTCGGCACGCCGGTCGCGTTGTAGAGGCCCGGGAATTCCTTCGGATAGTGGCCGGTGGCCGTGCCGGCCGCCAGCGCCTGCGGTTTCGCGACGTTGCCGATGCGCAGCATCGGCCGTGCGCGCGCGACGTTCTGCAGCCCGAGCACCGAGCCGACGACGTCGCCGAGCGCACGCGGCACTTGCGCGGTCGACGCGTTCGCGAAGCCCGCGCGGCCCGCGTACTGGAAATGCACGAGCGACGTGTTGAACGCGGTCTTCACCGTACCGGCCGTGCCGCGCGCGGACACCAGCAGCCGGTTCGGCGCGACCTCGATGTTCACGAAGCCGCTCTTGCGCAGATAGTCGACGACCGGCTTTACCTGCGCCTCGGTCGGCGCATAGCCGGCGAGGAACTGTTCGTGCGTGAGGTACTGGCGGTAATGCGCATTGCCGGGCCGGTTCACGTCGTGCGCGAACTGCTTGAGCTGCGCGGCGTTGCGCAGCTTCAGGCTGACGACGATGTCCGCCGTCTCGCCGGCCGCGAGTTCGAGCGACGGCGCCGCGCTGCGCGCCATCAACTGCGGGCCGGTCAGAAAGGCCTTCGTGTGGGTGTCGACCCAGTCCGTTGTCGCATGTGCCGCAGCGGCGGCGAACACGAGCGGTACCGCGCACGCAAGGCGGCGGAGCGACGGAAGGGGCAGGGCAAACCAGGCGTTCCTTTTCATCGGGAGTCCTTTTGAGGAGAGACGACGTTGCTGGAACTCCCGGCCCTTGTGGGGCCGCGAGCGGTGACGAGCGTAGGGCGTCGATGCCGTTCAGGTAGCTGCCAGTTTCCATAGCTGTCAGTTCTGACATCGGTGTGCTCGCGCGCATGCGCTGCGCCGTTCTTGCATGCAGCAGCGATCCCGGCAAAGGGAACCGGTTCGCGGCGCGCTCGCGCGACGGTCGACGACGTTTGCACGCACGACTCGTTCGTTGCGGTAGCGGAATGCGCGCGACGGCGGAGCGAAGCGCCGCGCGAGCGCATTGCCGGCGATCGGGTGTGGACGCGCCGCGCGTTGCACTATGTGGTCAAGCGTTGCCGCGGCGTCGACGAGACGGCGTCCGGATGCACGGATGCACAAAAACGGGGCCAGTCGACCGCGAGCGTTTCCCGAACTGTGGAACAGCGCGTTGCCGAGTCTTGCAGCGTGCTTTCGGTTCGCAGGCCGACCGAGCGAATTAGAGGAAAGGCTCGAATTCATGCGATGACGCCGACCCGGGCGCGCTCGAGGTCCGTCGCAAGCCGGTTCGCCGGCGTTCGGCCCGCGCCGCCGAGCGGGACATGCCGCGGGATCGAACGACGTCACCCGCGAAATTCCTCCTTGACGCGCGTCGATCCGGCGATATCCTTCAATTCATAACCATCGGGTTATGGATTCAAACATGCAAAACGTTCACGACATGCTGTTCAGGACGCTTGCCGATCCGACGCGCCGCGCGCTCTTCGAGCGGCTGTGCGAGGAGGGCGAGCTGACGGTTGCCGCGTTGACGGCCCATGCAGGCGTGTCGCAGCCGGCGGTATCGAAGCATCTGGGCGTACTGAAGCAGGCCGGGCTCGTGAGCGACCGTCACGAAGGCCGGCAGACGCACTACAGCGCGCAGCCGCAGGCGCTGACTCCGTTGCTCGACTGGACCAGCCAGATGGCCGGCTTCTGGCAGAACCGGTTCGACGCTCTCGAAGATCTGCTCAAGAGGATGGATCAATGAACCAGGCCACCACCGAAACGCGTACCGTCGTCGTCGAACGGGAACTGTCGCATCCGCCGGAGAAGATCTGGCGCGCGCTCACGCAACCGCACCTGATCGAGGCGTGGCTGATGAAGAGCGATTTCGAGCCCGTCGCGGGCCGCGCATTCAGTTTTCGCGCGGACTGGGGATCGGTCGACTGCACGGTGCTGACGATCGAGCCGCAGCGCGTGCTGTCCTATACGTGGGCCGCTTATGGCCTCGAAAGCGTCGTCACATGGACGCTCGCGCCGACGCCGCGCGGCACGCTGTTGCGCATGGAGCAGGCCGGATTCCGCACGGATCAGGAGCAGGCATATCGTGGTGCGCAGCACGGGTGGGCGCAATTCTTCGCATCGCTCGAACAGGTGCTGGCGCGTCCCGATGAAGACCAGGAGACCCGCACATGAGCGCATCCGACCCGGCGCTGGCGCCATCGGCCCGTATCGACGCACTGATCGCCGGAATCGCCGACTGGCGCGGCAAGACGTTCGCCGAACTGCGCGCGACGATCCTCGCCGCCGACGACGGCATCGTCGAGGAATGGAAATGGATGGGCAGCCCGGTGTGGGAATGCGACGGGATGATCGCGGTCGCGAACGCGCACAAGGGCAAGGTGAAGCTCACGTTCATGCATGGCGCGCACCTGCCCGATCCCGACGGGCTGTTCAATGCGGGTCTCGAAGGCAATGCGCGACGCGCAATCGATTTCCTCGAAGGCGACAAGGTCGACAAGCGGGCGCTGAAGCGCCTCGTTCGCGCGGCGCTCGACTACAACCGAGCGCACCTGAAGAAGAACGCGCGGGCTGGCGCGGGTACGACGACGCGCGGCGACAAGGCCGCATAACGTACGGGCGCGCCGGCGCGCCACCCGGCTGGCGGCCTGCCGCCACCGGCCAGCAGGCAAAAAAATGCCCGACACGAGGTCGGGCATCCAAATCGGCCGCAACCGCCGCGAGGCGGCTGCGGCACCTGCAAAAGCAGGGCGCTTACGCTGCGAGCAGCGAGCGCAGCACGAACGGCAGGATCCCGCCGTGCTTGTAGTAGTCGACTTCGATCGGCGTATCGATGCGCAGCAGCACCGGCACGCGGGTCGTTTCGCCGTTGTTGCGGTGGATCACGAGCGTGACGTCCTGCTGCGGCTTGAAGTCGTCGCCGAGGCCTTCGATGTCGTAGGTCTCTTCACCGGTGATGCCGAGCGACTGGATGCTGTCCGCGCCCTTGAACTGCAGCGGCAGCACGCCCATGCCGACCAGGTTCGAACGGTGGATCCGCTCGAAGCTGCGTGCGATCACGGCCTTCACGCCGAGCAGCTGCGTGCCCTTCGCGGCCCAGTCGCGCGACGAGCCCGTGCCGTACTCTTCGCCCGCGAACACGACGGTCGGCGTGTCGGCCGCGACGTACTGCATGGCCGCATCGTAGATCGACTGCTGTTCGCCGCTCGGCTGGTGGATCGTCAGGCCGCCTTCGACGCGCGTGCCGTCTGCCTTCGCCGGGATCATCAGGTTCTTGATCCGGACGTTCGCGAACGTGCCGCGCATCATCACGTCGTGGTTGCCGCGGCGCGAGCCGTAGCTGTTGAAGTCGGCCTTCTGCACGCCGTTCTCCTTCAGCCACTTGCCTGCCGGCGAGTCTTCCTTGATCGAGCCGGCCGGGCTGATGTGGTCGGTCGTGACCGAGTCACCGAAGATGCCCAGTGCGCGCGCGCCCTTGACCGTCGGGATCGAGGCGGCCGGCTCCATCGAGAAGTCGTTGCCGAAGAACGGCGGCTCGGCGATGTAGGTCGACTTCGGCCAGTCGTAGACCTGGCCCGTTTCGCCCTCGATCTTGCTCCAGAGGTCGCCCTTCTTGGTCAGCTTCGCGTAGTTGTCCTCGAACTTCTTCGGGTCCAGCGCGAACTTCAGCAGCGCGTGGATTTCCTCGCTCGTCGGCCAGATGTCGCCGAGGTAGATGTCGTAACCGTCCTTGCCCTTGCCGACCGGCTCGGTCATCAGGTCGCGCGTGATGTTGCCGGCGATCGCGTAGGCGACGACGAGCGGCGGCGACGCGAGGAAGTTCGCGCGGATGTTCGGGTGGATACGCGCTTCGAAGTTGCGGTTGCCCGACAGCACGGCTGCCGCGACGATGTCGTTCTTCGTGATCGCTTCGTTCAGTTCCGGCGTCAGGTCGCCCGCGTTGCCGATACAGGTCGTGCAACCGTAGGCGGCGACTTCGAAGCCGAGCTTCGCGAGGTAGGGCAAGAGGCCCGTCTTCGTCAGGTACTCGGTGACGATGCGCGATCCCGGCGCGAGCGACGTCTTGATGTGCGGCGCGACGGTGAGGCCGGCTTCGACGGCCTTCTTCGCGAGCAGGCCGGCGGCCAGCAGCACGCTCGGGTTCGACGTGTTCGTGCACGACGTGATCGCGGCGATCAGCACGTCGCCGTTCTTCACGTCGACGCCGTTGCTCGTCGTGTACTGCGTGTTCAGGTCGTCCGCCTTCTTCGCGAAGCCGTTTTCCGCGACCGGCTTCGAGAACAGGTCGGTGAACGTCGACTTGACGTTGCCGATCTCGATGCGGTCCTGCGGGCGCTTCGGGCCGGCCAGCGACGGGGCGACCGTTGCCAGGTCGAGCGTCACCGTCTTCGTGTAGTCGATGTCGCCGGCCTTCGGAATGCCGAACAGCTTCTGTGCCTTGAAGTAGTTCTCGAATGCGGCGATTTCCGCCTTCGTGCGGCCCGTGCCCTCGAAGTAGTCGATGGTCTTTTCGTCGACCGGGAAGAAGCCCATCGTCGCGCCGTATTCCGGCGCCATGTTGCCGATCGTCGCGCGGTCCGGCAGCGACAGCGACTTCGTGCCTTCGCCAAAGAACTCGACGAACTTGCCGACGACCTTCTCCTTGCGCAGCATTTCGGTGATCGTCAGCACCAGGTCGGTGGCCGTCACGCCTTCGCGCAGCTTGCCCTTCAGCTCGACGCCGACGACGTCCGGCGTCAGGAAGTACACCGGCTGGCCGAGCATGCCGGCTTCAGCCTCGATGCCGCCCACGCCCCAGCCGACCACGCCGATGCCGTTGATCATCGTCGTGTGGCTGTCCGTGCCGACGAGCGTGTCCGGGTAGTACACGGCGTCGCCGCCGTCCGCCTTCTGGTGGACGCCGCGCGCGAGATACTCGAGGTTCACCTGGTGGACGATGCCGACGCCCGGCGGCACGACCTTGAACGTGTCGAACGCCTGCATGCCCCACTTCATGAACTGGTAGCGCTCGTTGTTGCGCTGGAATTCCAGCTTCATGTTCAGGTCGAGCGCGTCCTTCTGGCGGAAGTAGTCGATCTGGACCGAGTGGTCGACGACGAGATCGACCGGGACCAGCGGCTCGATCTTCTTCGGATTCTTGCCCGAACGCTCCGCGACACCGCGCATGGCCGCGATGTCGGCGAGCAGCGGCACGCCCGTGAAGTCCTGCAGCACGACGCGCGACACCACGAACGGAATCTCGTCGACGCGCTTCGCGGTCGGCTTCCAGTTCGCCAGCTGCTCGATGTGCTCTTCGGTGATCTTCTTGCCGTCGTAGTTGCGCAGCACGGACTCGAGCACGATGCGGATCGACACCGGGAGGCGCTCGATCTTCGTCTTCAGTTCCTTGCCGAGCTGCGGCAGCGAGTAGAACTTGCCTTTGCCGGAACCGCTGTCGAATTCCTTGAGGGTCTTGTGGAGATTGTGGGCCATGGTGATTTTCCTGGGTTTAAGGCTAGGAAACAACGTGTCCTGTAGATGACGGCTATATCACATACAGATCGACGTACTGATCGACCGGCATCGCTTCGAGCTTTGCCTGGTCCAGCGACACGTCGAGAATCGCTTGTTGCTGCTTGGCCGGAAAGCGGCGGGCGAGGTTGGTCCGGAACTTGTCGACCAGGAGCGGGATGCCGTCCGCGCGGCGTCGCTGATGGCCGATCGGGTATTCGACCGCCACTTCGGCAAGCTTCGATCCGTCCGCGAACTCGATCGTCAGCGCATTCGCGATCGATCGCCTGGCCGGGTCATGGTAATCCTTCGTGAACTGCGGATCTTCGACGCACGCGGTTTTCGCGCGCAGCGCGTCGATGCGCGGATCGGCGGCGACCGCGTCTTCGTAATCGGCCGCGGTCAGCCGGCCGAACAGCAGC
This sequence comes from Burkholderia sp. Bp9140, assembly GCF_003853425.1. Classification (NCBI taxonomy): domain Bacteria; kingdom Pseudomonadati; phylum Pseudomonadota; class Betaproteobacteria; order Burkholderiales; family Burkholderiaceae; genus Burkholderia; species Burkholderia sp. Bp9140. Next base: position 52,531 of record NZ_QTPQ01000002.1, on the reverse strand, counting down.
GGCACGGCGACCATGTACTGGATGCAATGGTCGCGGTCGGCCGGATTGGCGAGCGGGCCCTGCTTGTCGATGATGCGGATCGCGGCCGCGTGCGTGCGGATCGTGATCCGGCTGATCTCGTCGGTCGTGCGGCCCGCCGCGGCGAGCTGGGCGTGCAACTGCAGCGCGGCCTCGGCGGCCGTCTGCGCATGGAATTCGGCGGGGAACGCGATCTTGAACAGCACGTTCTCCATCACGTACGTGCCGTACGGGCGCTGGAAGCGGAACGGCTGGCCGTCGAACAGCACGTCGTAGAAGCCCCAGGTTTTCGCGGTGAGCGCCGACGGGTAGCCCATTTCACCCGTTTTCGCGATCAGCGCGAGGCGCACCGCGCGGGACGTCGCGTCGCCTGCCGCCCACGACTTGCGCGAACCGGTGTTCGGCGCGTGGCGGTAGGTGCGCAGCGCCTGGCCGTCGACGAACGCGTTGGACACCGCGTTGATCAGCTCGTCGCGCGTGAGCCCGAGCAGGCGGCCGACGACGGCCGTCGACGCGACCTTCACGAGCAGCACATGGTCGAGCCCGACCGCGTTGAATGAATTCTCGAGTGCGAGGCAGCCCTGGATCTCGTGGGCCTGGATCATCGCGACGAGCACGTCGCGCATGACAAGCGGCTTCCTGCCGGCCGCGACGGCCGTGCGGGACAGCCAGTCGGCCGTCGCCAGGATCCCGCCGAGGTTGTCGGACGGGTGACCCCATTCGGCGGCGAGCCAGGTGTCGTTGAAGTCCAGCCAGCGGATCATCGCGCCGATGTCGAAGGCGGCCTGGACGGGATCGAGCTGGAAGGAGGTGCCGGGCACCTTCGCGCCGTTCGGCACGATCGTGCCGGGCACGACGGGGCCGAGCAGCTTGGTGCAGGCAGGGTAGGACAGCGCCTCGAGTCCACATCCGAGCGTGTCGATCAGGCAATGACGCGCCGTCTCCAGCGCGAGCGCGCTGTCGATGCCGGGGTTCAGCACGTAGTCGACGATATCGACGAGTACCGAATCCGGAGCGGGGCGGACGTTGGAGACCGAGGCGGACATCGAGGGGCCTGGGAGAACGCGCTTAGTTCGTTGCCGGCTTCAGTTCGTTCGATTGCGTCGGCGCTGCGCCGCCTTGCGCCATTTCCGGCGTCACGCATTCGTCGGCGAGACGCTCGCCGCCGTTCGCATCGCTGAACAGCATCGCCTTGCTCGGGATCACGACCAGCTTGAAGCCGGCGGCCGGATCGTAGAACGTGTCGGCGCCCGTCGTCGTGGTCTGGCGCGGCAGCTTGTAGTTCTTCTTCGCCCAGTGAACCGTGACCAACTGGTCGCGCTTCATGTCGCCGGCGAGGTCGAACGACAGGCCGTCCTTGCACGCCCACTTGACCGCGCCGTCCGGCACCGGATCGACCTTGGCCGCGGCACGTGCCTGGGCCTTCTTGCTGCGCGGAACGATGCGCTTGGCCGGCGCCGGGCGCTTGGCCGTCTTCTTCGCAGTCGCCGTATCCTGGGCGAACGCGCTCGGAGCCGACACCAGCATCGTGGCGGACAACGCGCCGATGGCGGTAGCGATCAGGAGTTTCTTCATGGAGTCAGAACCTTTCGAAAATCAGTTGACAAGGGCCGGCAACTGACGCCGCCGGCCGGTTTGAAACTGCACGCGCCCCGGAAGCGCGCAGCGGCCGCTATTTTCACCTATTTGGCCGCGCATATTTCAGGTTTTCAGGCTCCGTTACGTTTTTTGTCGTTTCGCAAACCTGTCTCGGGTTCACGCTCCGGTGATTCGATGAAATGCGTGTGTCGGCGCGCGCTCACAGCGCGTCTCCGGCGGCGGCCGGGCCGAACAGCGGCGCGGCCTCGGCCGGCACCGGCTGGCCGGTTGCACGGGCGCGGCGCAGCACCGACCAGTAATAGCGGTAGCTCGCACGGTCATGCAGTGTATCGCCGTGGCGCGTCGGGCCCCAGTCGGCGGCCTGCGCGGCCAGCAGGATCTCGGCGGCCAGTGCGACTTCATCGGTGCGCGGCGCGAATGCGTCGACGATCGGGCGGATCTGCGCGGGATGGATGCTCCACATCCGCGTGAACGCGAACTCGTCGCGCGCGCGGCGTGCGTCGCCGGCGACGACCGCCATGTCGCGCACCTCGGTCGTCACGTTGTGCGACGGCGTCTTGCCGTGCGCGTGGCAGGCCGCGGCGATTTCCAGCTTCGCGCGGCGCACGAGCGGGTGGTCGAACTGGCCGGGCGAACGCATCGCCGCATCGGGAATCGCGCCGTGATGCGCGGACACGAAATCCATCAGCCCGAAGCTCAGCGTGCCGACCAGCGGCAGCGCGGCGAGGGCGGCCGCCTGCGCGAGCGCGCCGTGCGTCTCGACCAGCACGTCGACCGGGATCGGCTGCGCGAGGCCGAGCTCGCGGCGCGTGCCCTCGATGAATGCGACCATTTCGGCCGCGTCGGCGGCGCTCGCGATCTTCGGCAGCGTGACGTAGGCCGGTGCGCGCGCGGCGCGCAGCACGATGCGCACGTCGTCGCGCCAGTGGGGATGGGAAAAGTCGTGGATGCGGACGCCGACCCGCCCGAAGCGGTTCTCGGCGCTGCCGAGGCATTCGGCGACGAGTTGCGCGTGCGCGGCTTCCTGGCCGACGGCCGCGCCGTCCTCGCAGTCGAGCGTGATGTCGAACACGGGGCCGAGTTCGGCCTGGAGCGCGAGCGACTTGCGCATCAGCTTCTCGCTGCCCGCGTAGTGATCGCAGGAGGGCAGGATCGCGGGCGGGGACGCCCCGTCGTACAGCACTTGTGCAGGAGTGAGCGCGGACATCTCTTCTACGTCAAGGAGGCGGCAACGTGGAGAAAATCGGATTCGGGCACGTTCTGGGCCGGCGCGCAGGGCGCCTGGAGCGGCAAAACGTGCGCGGATCGGATCGGATCGGGCGGCGGGGCCGGCTGCCGGCCCGCCGCCCGTGCCGTGACCGGCCCGCCCGGAGGCGGTCCGGCCATGCGGCCTGCTTAGTTCTTCAGCAGGTGGGCGACGCCGTCGCGCTCTTCGAGCAGCTCGGCCAGCGTGCCGTCCATCTTCTCGCGCGAGAACGCGTCGATTTCCAGGCCTTCGATGCGCGTGTACTCGCCGTTTTCGCACACGACGGGCACGCCGTAGATGATGTCTTCGGGGATGCCGTACGAGCCGTCCGACGGGATGCCCATCGTGACCCACTTGCCGTTCGTGCCGAGAACCCAGTCACGCACGTGGTCGATCGCCGCGTTGGCTGCCGACGCCGCCGACGACAGGCCGCGCGCTTCGATGATCGCCGCGCCGCGCTTGCCGACGGTCGGGATGAACGTGTCGCGGTTCCACACGTCGTCGTTGATCAGCGTCAGCAGCGACTCGCCTTCGGCGGTCGCGAAGCGGAAGTCGGGGTACATCGTCGGCGAGTGGTTGCCCCACACGGCGAGCTTCTCGATCGATGCGACCGGCTTGCCCGACTTCGCTGCGAGCTGCGACAGCGCGCGGTTGTGGTCGAGGCGCAGCATCGCCGTGAAGTTCTTCTTCGGCAGGTCCGGTGCCGACTTCATCGCGATGTACGCGTTGGTGTTCGCCGGGTTGCCGACGACCAGCACCTTCACGTCGCGGCTCGCGACTTCGTTCAGCGCGGCGCCCTGGACCGTGAAGATCTCGGCGTTCGCCGACAGCAGGTCCTTGCGCTCCATGCCCTTCGAGCGCGGACGTGCACCGACCAGCAGCGCGACGTCTGCATCCTTGAATGCAACCTTCGGATCGTCGGTGATCACGACGCCCGCGAGCAGCGGGAACGCGCAATCGTCGAGTTCCATCACGACGCCTTTGACGGCGGCTTGGGCTTGCGGGAGGTCGAGCAGCTGCAGGATGACCGGCTGGTCCTTGCCGAGCAGGTCGCCGTTCGCGATGCGGAACAGCAGGGAGTAAGCGATTTGACCTGCGGCGCCGGTGACGGCAACGCGCTTTGCGGGCTTAGCCATTGAAAATCTCCAGGACGGGTGAAGCGGTGGACGCTAGGCAAAACGCCATTCTATGCGCGTTACGCGTAGCGTTGCATTGAAGCAGGGCGGAGGACTCGCGAAAGGCAGACGCGGTGAACCTGGAGACGGCCGTGGCACGTAGCCGGGGACGCGTTTTGCACCCGCGAACCCTTGCTCGCCCCGGAGTGTAGGAGCCGTTTGGCCCAAAGTCAAACGGTATCATATGTCTTATATAAGACAGATGTTTTGCGGAATTTGAGTGGACGGAAAAGCGCGGTTTGTGATGAAATGCGCGCCATGACATCGAACCAGGCGAACAACGCGAATCCGACCGGCGCAGGCGGCCCAGGGCAGCCGGGCGCGGGCGATGCCGCGCCGGCGCCTGCCGCGTCGCCGTCACCGACCTTCAGTCCGTTATACCAGCAGATCAAGTCATTGATCACGCAGAGTCTCGAATCCGGTGAATGGAAGCCGGGCGAGATCATTCCGAGCGAAGTGGAGCTCGCGGCCCGTTACAAGGTCAGCCAGGGCACCGTTCGCAAGGCGATCGACGAGCTGGCCGCCGAAAACCTCGTGGTCCGGCGGCAGGGCAAGGGTACGTTTGTTGCAACGCACAATGAAGATCGCGCGCAGTTCCGCTTCCTGCGTCTGCTGGCCGACGACGGTGCCGAGCACCCGCACGTGAGCCGCCTGCTCGAATGCCGGCGCCTGCGCGCGCCGGCCGAGATCGCGCGGCAGCTCGACCTGAAGCCGGCCGATCCGGTCGTGCAGGTGCGCCGGCTGCTGGAGTTCGAGAACGAAGCGACGGTGCTGGACGAGATCTGGCTGCCGGGCGCGATGTTCCGCGGGCTCACGTTCGAGCGGCTGAGCGAGTACAAGGGGCCGCTCTACGCGATGTTCGAGACGGAGTTCGGCACGCGGATGATCCGCGCGACGGAGAAGATCCGCGCGGTCGCGGCGGAGCCGGCGGTGGCCGACCTGCTGCATGTGCCGGCGGGTTTTCCATTGCTGTCGGTCGAGCGCGTGTCCTATACATACGGAGACCGGCCGGTGGAAGTGCGGCGCGGCTGGTATGTCACAACCGGGTATTACTATCAGAATGACTTGAGCTGACGACGTATCGGCACAAGCAGCGTGCATGCGCGTCACCACGTTCGCGTAGCACGTTTCGGGCCGCCTTTATTCCCGTTCGCGTAACGATCCAGCGCAGACTTTCGCTGCAGCGCGATATAAAAAGGCGCTAAAATCGCGGATTAGTGTGACAACATAGTAGGGGTCTAGCATGACTGATGCAGTAAGAAAACCGAGGCCGGAATACCGGAACATCGGACTCGCCGACATCACGATGAAGTATCGCATGCCGCTGGCGGCGACTTTGTCGATTCTCCATCGAGTCAGCGGCGCGCTGCTGTTCCTGTTCCTGCCGTTTCTGCTGTTCCTCTTCGACCAGAGCCTGACCTCCGAGCTCAGCTTCGAAGTCTTCAAGCAATTCCTCTCCAACATCTTCGTCAAGCTGATCGTCCTCGCGCTGTCCTGGGCGTTCCTCCACCATTTCTGCGCCGGCATTCGCCACCTGCTGATGGACGTCAACCACGACGCCGTCACGAAGGAAGGCGGCAAGCGCACGGCCGTCGTCGTCTTCGTCGTCTCGATCGCGCTGACGATCGTCATGGCACTCAAACTGTTCGGAGCATTCTAAGAAAATGGCAGCCAACAACCGAATCGGCTCGAAGCGCCTCGTCGTCGGCGCTCACTACGGCCTGCGCGACTGGCTCGCGCAGCGCGTCACCGCCACGATCATGGCGGTCTACACGGTCATTCTGCTCGTCCTGTTCTTCGGCGCGCATGACTTCTCGTACGAAGGCTGGGCATCGATCTTCGCCGCGCAATGGATGAAGCTCGCGACCTTCGTGACGCTGCTTTCCCTCTTCTACCACGCATGGGTCGGCGTGCGCGACATCTGGATGGACTACGTGAAGCCCGTCGGTGTGCGCCTGCTGCTGCAATCGCTGACCATCGTCTGGCTGCTCGCATGTGCGGGCTACGCCGCGCAGATTCTCTGGAGAGTGTAAAGAATGGCTGCAATCAAAACTTCCCTGCCGCGCCGCAAGTTCGACGTGGTGATCGTCGGCGCGGGCGGCTCGGGCTTGCGCGCAGCGCTGCAACTGTCGCGCGCGGGCCTGTCGGTCGGCGTGCTGTCGAAGGTGTTCCCGACCCGTTCGCACACGGTGGCCGCACAGGGCGGCATCGGCGCGTCGCTCGGCAACATGAGCGAAGACAACTGGCACTTCCACTTCTACGACACGATCAAGGGTTCCGACTGGCTCGGCGACCAGGACGCGATCGAGTTCATGTGCCGCGAAGCACCGAACGTCGTGTACGAACTCGAACACTTCGGCATGCCGTTCGACCGTAACGCGGACGGCACGATCTACCAGCGTCCGTTCGGCGGGCACACCGCGAACTACGGCGAGAAGCCGGTCCAGCGCGCTTGCGCGGCCGCCGACCGTACCGGTCACGCGCTGCTGCACACGCTGTACCAGCAGAACGTCGAGGCGAAGACGCAGTTCTTCGTCGAATGGATGGCGCTCGACCTGATCCGCGACGCGGACGGCGACGTGCTCGGCGTGACGGCCCTCGAGATGGAGACGGGCGACGTCTACATCATGGAAGGCAAGACGACGCTGTTCGCGACGGGCGGCGCAGGCCGGATCTTCGCGGCGTCGACCAACGCGTTCATCAACACCGGCGACGGCCTCGGCATGGCAGCGCGCTCGGGCATCGCGCTGCAGGACATGGAGTTCTGGCAGTTCCACCCGACCGGCGTGGCCGGCGCGGGCGTGCTGATCACCGAAGGCGTGCGCGGCGAAGGCGGTATCCTGCGCAACGCGAACGGCGAGCGCTTCATGGAACGCTACGCACCGACGCTGAAGGACCTGGCGCCGCGTGACTTCGTGTCGCGTTCGATGGACCAGGAAATCAAGGAAGGCCGCGGCGTCGGTCCGAACAAGGACCACGTGCTGCTCGACCTGTCGCACATCGGCGCCGAGACGATCATGAAGCGTCTGCCGTCGATCCGCGAAATCGCGCTGAAGTTCGCGAACGTCGATGCGATCAAGGAACCGATCCCGGTCGTCCCGACGATCCACTACCAGATGGGCGGCATCCCGACCAACATCCACGGTCAGGTCGTCGGCACGTCGCGCGGTCACAAGGATCCGGTCAACGGCTTCTACGCAGTGGGCGAATGCTCGTGCGTGTCCGTGCACGGCGCGAACCGCCTCGGCACGAACTCGCTGCTGGACCTCGTGGTGTTCGGCCGTGCGGCCGGCAACCACATCGTCGAGCACGTGAAGAACCAGAAGGAACACAAGCCGCTGCCGGCCGATGCAGGCGAATTCTCGCTGGCGCGCCTGGCGAAGCTCGACAAGTCGACCTCGGGCGAGTACACGCAGGACATCGCGAACGACATCCGCGCGACGATGCAGAAGCACGCAGGCGTGTTCCGCACGTCGGCACTGCTGAAGGAAGGCGTCGACCAGATGGCCGGCCTGGCGGCACGCGTGGAAAACATCCACCTGAAGGACAAGTCGAAGGTGTTCAACACCGCGCGCGTCGAAGCGCTCGAGCTGGAGAACCTGATCGAAGTGGCCCGCGCAACGATGGTGTCGGCGGAAGCGCGCAAGGAAAGCCGTGGCGCGCACGCGCACAGCGATTACGAGCACCGCGACGACGACAACTGGCTGCGCCACACGCTGTGGTACAGCGAAGGCGATCGCCTCGACTACAAGCCGGTTCAAATGAAGCCGCTGACGGTCGACTCCGTGCCGCCGAAGCCGCGCACGTTCTAAGCCGAGTCAAAGGAATCCGAAATGGCAAAACGCATTTTTGAAGTCTACCGCTACGATCCGGACAAGGACGCGGCGCCGCGCATGCAGACGTACGAGCTCGAGATCCAGCATGAGCGCATGCTGCTCGACGCACTGGTCAAGCTGAAGGCCGTGGACGAGACGCTGTCGTTCCGCCGTTCGTGCCGTGAAGGCGTGTGCGGTTCGGACGCGATGAACATCAACGGCAAGAACGGTCTCGCGTGCCTGACGAACCTGAACGACCTGCCGCAGAAGATCGTGTTGCGCCCGCTGCCGGGCCTGCCCGTCGTGCGCGACCTGATCGTCGACATGACGCACTTCTTCAACCAGTATCACTCGATCAAGCCGTACCTGATCAACGACGCGCCGCCGCCGGAGAAGGAACGCCTCCAGTCGCCGGAAGAGCGCGACGAGCTCGACGGCGTGTACGAGTGCATTCTGTGCGCGAGCTGCTCGACGTCGTGCCCGAGCTTCTGGTGGAACCCGGACAAGTTCGTCGGCCCGGCCGGCCTGCTGCAGGCTTACCGCTTCATCGCGGATAGCCGCGACACCGCCACCGGCGAGCGTCTCGACAACCTGGAAGACCCGTACCGTCTGTTCCGTTGCCACACGATCATGAACTGCGTCGACGTTTGCCCGAAGGGCCTGAACCCGACGAAGGCGATCGGCAAGATCAAGGAACTGATGGTCCGCCGCGCGGTTTAAGGTCGGCATGAGCGACGATTCGCACCAATCCGACCCGCACCGCCGCGCGCGCCTTCGCTGGCGCGCGCGGCGGGGTCTGCTGGAAAACGACATCATCTTCGAGCGTTTCTTCGGCAGATACGAGCATGACCTCACCGATGCTGACGTAGGCGCGTTGTCGCGCCTGCTCGATCTGAGCGACAACGACCTGATGGACTTGCTCCTCGCGCGCAAGGAACCAGAGGGCGACCTAGACAGCCCGGATATTCACCGGCTGTTGGAGATGCTGCGCAACGTGTAACGCGTTACGCCCGTTATCGAATCCCGTTTCTTTATTTCGATTGAGGATGTGCCATGACTCCGTCTGATGTTAAAGCCACGCTATCGTTCAGCGACAATTCGCCGAGCGTCGAAATGCCGATCTACAAGGGCACGATGGGCCCGGACGTGATCGACATCCGCAAGTTGTACGGCCAGACCGGCAAGTTCACTTACGACCCGGGCTTCATGTCGACGGCAGCTTGTAATTCGGCGATCACGTACATCGACGGCGACAAGGGCGAACTGCTGTACCGCGGCTACCCGATCGACAACCTCGCGCAGAACGCCGACTTCCTCGAGTCCTGCTACCTGCTGCTGAAGGGCGAGTTGCCGAACGCGGCGCAAAAGAAGGAATTCGTCGACACCGTCACGAAGCACACGATGGTGCACGAGCAGATGCACTTCTTCTTCCGCGGCTTCCGCCGCGACGCGCACCCGATGGCGGTGCTGGTGGCGGCCGTCGGCGCGCTGTCGGCGTTCTATCACGACTCGCTCGACATCAACGATCCGCGTCACCGCGAAGTGTCGGCGATCCGCATGATCGCGAAGCTGCCGACGCTCGTCGCGATGGCGTACAAGTTCAGCATCGGTCAGCCGTTCGTTTATCCGAAGAACGAACTGTCGTACAGCGCGAACTTCATGCACATGATGTTCTCGAACCCGTGCGAGGAGTACAAGGTCAACGACGTGCTCGTCCGCGCACTCGACCGCATCCTGATCCTGCACGCCGATCACGAGCAGAACGCATCGACGTCGACGGTCCGCCTGGCCGGCTCGTCGGGCGCGAACCCGTTCGCGTGTATCGCGGCCGGTATCGCGTGTCTGTGGGGCCCGGCGCACGGTGGTGCGAACGAAGCCGCGCTGAACATGCTCGAGCAGATCGGTTCGCCGGACAACATCCCCGAATTCATCAAGCAGGTGAAGGACAAGAATTCGGGCGTGAAGCTGATGGGCTTCGGTCACCGCGTGTACAAGAACTACGACCCGCGTGCGAAGCTGATGCGCGAAACCTGCTACGAAGTGCTGAACGAGCTGGGCCTGCACGACGATCCGCTGTTCAAGCTCGCGATGCAGCTCGAGAAGATCGCGCTGGAAGACGAATACTTCGTGTCGCGCAAGCTGTACCCGAACGTCGACTTCTACTCGGGTATCGTTCAGCGCGCGCTGGGCATCCCGACGTCGATGTTCACGTGTATCTTCGCGATGGCACGTACGGTCGGCTGGATCGCACAGTGGAACGAAATGATTGCGGATCCGGAGCAGAAGATCGGCCGTCCGCGTCAGCTGTTCATCGGCGACACGCCGCGCGAAGCGAAGCCGATCAACGCACGTTAAGCCGTGCGCGGCGCGAACGGCCGTCAGGCCGCTCGCGTCCGGCAATCGCAACGCCCCGACACCCCGGTGGGTCATCCCGCCGGGGTGTTTTCATTTGCGCGGCCGGGGTTGGCCCGATCCGGCGCGGCGTTCGAGCGACGGCGGCCGCGTATCGAGCGGCGGCGCGTCGGCATCGGGCGCGTGGCCGTGCCGTGCGAAGAACTGCCGGTATGCGCCGGGCGTCATCCCGCGCGCGGCGACCGTTGCGATCGGCCAGTCGGTGCCGACCAGGTGGCGGCACGCCTGCGCGAGACGCAGCCGCTGCACGTAGCGGCCGACGCTTTCGCCGAGGTGCCGCACGAACAGCCGCTGCAGTGTCCGTTCGGACATGTGCGCGACGGCGGCGAGCGCGTCGATGCGCAGCGGTTCATGGAAGTGCCGGTCGATCGCGTCGAGCACGCGATCGAGGCGCTCGGCTTCGGGCGCGGCCGTGTCGGCCGATGGCGTCGCTGCGTCGGGCCGATCGTAGGCCTGCGCGGTGGCGAGCGGCTCGCCGCCGGCTTCGGCAAGATCGGCGAGTGTGTCGAGTGCGGCCGCGAGGCGTACGCGCGGCGACGAGTCGAGCAACTGCGGCAACCGCGCACGCATCGCGCGGGCTGTGTCCGCATCGAAGTGCAGGCCCGGTGCCGCGCGCCTCAGGAGCGAGCGCAGCGGTGCGTACTCGGGGCAGCAGTCGGCCACGCGTCGCGCCCAGTCGCCGTCGAACCAGACGACGAGCGCGACCTCCGGCGCCTCGCGATCGATGCGCGCGTTCGACGACCACGTATGCGGCAGGTTGGGCGGCACGAGCACCAGATCGTCGTCCGCGTAGCGGGCGACATGATCGCCGATGAAGCGCTGGCCACGGCTGTTCAGCGTCAGCGTCAGTTCGTACTCGGGATGGCGATGCCATTCGAACGGGATGCGCGCAAGCCGGCGGTGGTACACGCGGATCGAACAACCGGGGGCGAACGACACGTGCTCGTATTGCGGTTTCATCACTTCCCTCCCGGTCGAGCGCGGCACCGCGCCGTGGCATGATCGTGATCAATCGTCACGACGGAGCGATGCCATGTTTTCACATGTTTGCGTGGGCGTCAGCGATACCGCACGCGCGTATGACTTCTACGCGCCGCTGTTCGCGGAACTCGGACTGCGTCTGAAGTTCAGCGAACCGGACGGCTGGTCGGGCTGGATGCCGGCCGATACCGACCGGCCGCTGTTCTTCTTCGGCCGGCCGCTCGACGGGCGCGCACCCGACCCCGGCAATGGCCACACGATCGCGTTCGACGCGCGCACGCGCGCGCAGGTCGAGCGCTGCCACGCACTCGCACTGCAGCACGGCGGCACCTGCGAAGGGCCGCCGGGCCTGCGGCCACACTATCACCCCGACTACTACGGCGCGTATTTCCGCGACCCGGACGGCAACAAGCTGTGCGTCGTCTGCCATCGTCCCGAGTAGCGCACTGTTGTCAGGATTGTATCGATTGTTGACCGGATAGTGTCGATGGCGACGGTGCGTCGGCCGTACGCTGAGTGTTCGTCACGACACGATTCGATGAGGAGATAGCGATGCACCTGACGATTGACGATCTGCCGGCCGCGATCCGCACGGCGAAAAGGGCGCTGCGCGCCGACCTGCCCGGTTACGCGGCCACGTTCCGCGAGCTGGAGGGCGATATCGCGCGGCAGGTCGACGCGATCCGCCGCGCCCATGCGCACGGCCATGACGTGGTTCCGGTGCTGCGGTTCGCGGATATTGCCAATGGCACCGTCGATCCGCAGGCGATTGCCGCGATCCGTACGCGCGGCGCGGCGGTGATCCGCGGCGTGTTCGACGCGCAACAGGCGCGCGACTGGAACGACGAGATCGGCACCTACCTCGATGCGAACCGCTTCGCCGAGCGGCTGCATGCGCGCGCCGAGGACCGCTACTTCGGCAACCTCGCGTCGGGCAAGCCGCAGATCTACGGCGTCTACTGGTCGAAGCCGCAGGTGGCCGCGCGCCAGTCGCCGGCACTCACGCACGCACGCGTGTTCCTGAACCGCCTGTGGCGCCATGCGGACGGCGCGCGCAGGCATTTCGATCCTGACCAGGTGCCGGCCTACGCGGACCGGATCCGCCGCCGGCCGCCGGGCTCGGCGTCGCTCGGGCTGTCGCCGCACGTCGACGGCGGCTCGGTCGAACGCTGGCTCGGCGCGAATTTCCGGCAGGTCTATCGTCACGTGCTGGCCGGTCGCTGGCGCGATTACGACCCGTTCGACGCCGCGTTTCGCCCCGACGTCGAGGAGATCCCGTCGCCGGCCGTGTGCTCGATGTTCCGCACGTTCCAGGGCTGGACGGCGCTGACGCCGCAAGGCCCCGGTGACGGCACGCTGCAACTGATTCCGGTCGCGAACGCGATGGCGTACGTCGTGCTGCGCGCGCTGCAGGACGACGTGGCCGACGACGACCTGTGCGGCGCGCGTCCGGGCCGCGCGCTGTCGATCCTGCCCGAATGGCATGCGCTGCTGCTCGACGCGCTGGTGCCGATCCCGCACATGGAGCCGGGCGACGCGGTGTTCTGGCACGGCGACGTCGTGCACGCGGTCGAGGATGCGCATCACGGCAGCGGCGACAGCAACGTGATGTACATCGCGGCCGCGCCCGGTTGCGCGAAGAACGACGCCTACCTTGAGCGCCAGCGGCCAGCGTTCCTGCGCGGCGACAGCCCGCCCGATTTCCCGGCCGATCATTTCGAGGTCGAATTCGACGGACGGGGAGGCGAGGGCGACCTCACGGCGCTTGGCCGTGCGCAAATGGGGTTCGAGCCTGTCGATGCATGACGGCCGCATCGGCCGTTCCGGCACCCGGGGACGGCCGGTTGCGCCGTTCCCGCCGGCCGTCTGCCGATTCCGCTGCGTGCCGCCTTCAATTCGACGCGATCGGCTGCGGGCGTGCCTGAAATCGACGCGAATTGCGCAAATTGGCTTCCGATAATGGTCCGGACACAACGCAGCTGCCCGGTGCGCCGCACGGGGGCAGCGTGACCATGGAGGAGTCGATGCAATTCACGCAAGCGATCGTTCGCCGTCCCGCGCCGTCCTGTGGCGCGGGGCTCACCACCGCCGCGCTCGGCGCGCCCGACTACGACAAGACGCTCACGCAGTTCCATGCATACTGCGACGCGTTGCGCGGGCTCGGCGTCGCGCTGACCGAGCTGCCGCCGCTGGACGCGTTCCCCGACTCGCATTTCGTCGAGGACGTCGCCGTCGTCACGCCCGAATTCGCGCTGATCACGCGCCCGGGCGCGCCCGCGCGGCGCGGCGAGACGGTGCATATCGAAGCGGCACTCGGCGCGCATCGCGACCTGCTGCCGATGCAGGAAGGCCGTCTCGACGGCGGCGACGTGATGCTGGTCGGCAAGCGTTTCACCATCGGCCTGACGGGCCGCACCGACGCCGAAGGCATCGCCGCGTTCGAGTCGCTGGTATCGCGCTACGGCTATTCGGTCGTTGCCGTGCCGGTCGCCGCGGGCCTGCACCTGAAGTCGGTCGTCAATGCGCTCGGCGACGACACGCTGCTCGTGACCGAGGCGCTGGCCGCGCATCCGGCGTTCGCCGACTATCGCCGGATCGCGATCCCGGCCGCCGACGAATACGCGGGCAACACGCTGCGCGTGAACGGTACGCTGATCACGCCGGCCGGCTATCCGCGCGTGCACGACGCGATCGGCTCGCTCGGGCTGCCGCTGCACGTGATCGACACGAGCGAGTTCCGCAAGATGGACGGCGGCCTGACCTGCCTGTCGCTGCGGTTCTAGACGATTGGCGCGCGGCCGCTTCGGCCGGATAATGTGGCCCCCGCGCGGAGGGGAGCAGACGCTCCGCGCACCAGCCACGACCCGACCGGAGCGAACGCGGATGACCGACAAGAAGATGCAGCTCGACAAGATCGATCTCCGGATCCTGGACATCCTGCGTACCGACGGACGGATTTCGTACCGGAAGCTGTCGGAACGCGTGAACCTCACGCCGCGCCCGTGCCAGGCGCGCGTGGAGCGGCTCGAGGCGCTTGGCGTGATCGAAGGCTACCGCGCGGTGATCAAGGCGCCGCGCGCGACCAAGCCGATCGTCGTGATCGCGCAGATCGTGCTGGCCGATCACGGGCGTTCGCAGGCACCGTTCGAGGACGAGATGCGGACCCATCCTGCCGTGCTCGACTGCTGGCTCGTCAGCGGCACGTTCGATTTTCTCGTGCGGCTCGCGTGCGAGGACCTCGACGAGTACCGGCGGATCGCGAACGTGTGGCTGGAAAGCCCGCGGTTCCGGATCGAGAAGATCGTGACGACGGCCGAGCTGCAGGCGATCAAGCGCAGCGTCGTCTGACGCGGCATTGCGTCCGGGCCGCCGGCACAGGATGCGCGGCCCGGCAGGCAGGGCCGGTTTCCGACGTGAATAACCGGGCTAATCGATTGGTATTCCGAATCAATTCGAGCGGCCCGAATCCAGTCAGGGTGAACACCATGGATGCTTTGCAAGCGGCAGCGGAGACGGCCGCGCCGTCCGGGACGGCGCTCAAGCGCCGGCTGCAGGGCCGTCACATCGCGATGATCGCGATCGGCGGCTCGATCGGCACGGGATTGTTCGTCGCGTCGGGCGCATCGGTCGCGCAGGCGGGGCCGGGTGGCGCGATCGCCGCGTATATCGCGATCGGGCTGATGGTCTACTTCGTCGTCACCGGGCTCGGCGAGATGGCCGCGCTGATGCCCGTATCGGGCTCGTTCGCGGTCTACGGCGAGAAGTATGTCGACGAGGGCTTCGGCGTCGCGCTTGGCTGGACCTACTGGTACAGCTGGGCCGTGACGATCGCGATCGAGCTGGTCGCCGGGCAGATCGTGATGCGCTACTGGTTTCCAGCGGTGCCGGGCGTGTGGTGGGGCGCGGGGTTCCTGGTGCTGATCTTCCTGCTGAACACGCTGTCGGTGCGCGGCTTCGGCGAATCCGAATACTGGTTCTCGCTGATCAAGGTCGTCACCGTGATCGCGTTCATCGCGGCCGGGCTGCTGATCGCGGCCGGCCTGCTCGGCAACGGGCAGCCGGTCGGCTGGCGCAACTTCAGGACCGGCGACGCGCCGTTCGTCGGCGGCGTGCACGCGATGATGAGCGTCGCGTTGATCGCGGGCTTCTCGTTTCTCGGCACCGAGCTGGTCGGGATCACGGCCGGCGAATCGGAAAACCCGCGCAAGACGATCCCGCGCGCGGTGAAGCAGATCTTCTGGCGGATCATGCTGTTCTACGTGCTCGCGATCTTCGTGATCGGCCTGCTGGTGCCGTACACCGATCCGAACCTGCTGAAGAGCGACGTGACGGATATCGGCGTGAGTCCGTTCACGCTCGTGTTCAGCCATGCGGGCTTTCCGCTCGCGGCCGATGCGATGAACCTGGTGATCCTGACGGCCGTGCTGTCGGCCGGCAACTCCGGCACGTATGCGGCCGCGCGTATGCTGCACAACCTCGCGGCGGAAGGCCGTGCGCCCGCGATGTTCGCGACGTTGTCGCCGGGCGGCGTGCCGCGTAATGCGCTGTACGCGACGATGGCGGTGGGCGGGCTGTGCTTTCTCACGTCGCTGACCAACAACCAGCGCATCTATCTGTGGCTGCTCAATACGGTCGGCATCACGGGCTTCATCGCGTGGCTCGGCATTGCGGTCTGCCATTACCGGTTCCGCAAGGGCTTTCTGAAGCAGGGCTACCGGCTCGATCAACTGCCGTACCGCGCGAAATGGTTCCCGTTCGGGCCGCTGTTCGCGATCGCGATCTGCATCGTGATCTCGCTCGGGCAGGATTACCAGGCATTCTTCGCGGCCCGCATCGACTGGATGGAAGTGCTGTCGATCTATGTGTGGATCCCGCTGTTCGTCGCGATCTGGTGGGCGTATCGCCGCGTGCGCAAGAGCCGGCTCGTGCGCTACGACGAGATGGATATCGGGCCGTGGCTCACGCGCTCGGTCGAGGCCGTCGACGCGGCGGTCACGCAGCACGGGCGGCCGCGCTGAGCGTCGGATGGCAAGCGGGAAGGGTGCGGCGACGGGGCGGCCCGCTTCAGCGCAGCCGGCCGCGCTGAAGCGGGCGCGAGCCGCGCGAGGCCACGCGGCCCGACGGCGTGGCGGTCACCTGTCGCGAGACCCGGACCAACGACGCAGGGCGGCGCACGGTGCGGCGCTCGACGGCCGTGTTCCGTCGCGAGGCGGATGGCTTGATCGTATGGCGTCACCTGCACGAGACGCCGGTCGGCGCCCGAGCCGACACTACTTGTCCAGCTCCGGATAGTGCCGGAAGATGCCCATGTCGTTGAACGGGATGCGGCGCGCCGACTCGAGATAGCGCGCGACGGGCGGATGCTGCGCGACGCGGTCGTGCAGGCCGACGAGCGCGTCGACCTTGCGTTCCGCGCGCTTCATCGCCTTCGGGAATGCGTAGCGCAGGCCTTCGATCAACTGGAACATCGACAGGTCCGCGCAGCTGAGCGCACTGCCGGCGATATAGCCGCTCTTGTGCGGATTCTGCGCGAGCACGCGATCGAAATAGCCGAGGAATTTCGGCAGCCGGTGCGCGAGGAAATCGGCCGCGCGCTCGGCGGCCTCGGCCTTCTGGTCCTCGTAGTACAGCCCGCTGCCGATCGGATGGTGCGTGTCGTGGATCTCGGTGACGAAATCGGCGACGGTCAGCTGGAGCTGATGCACCCATAGCCGCCCGGCTTCGTCGTCGGGCGCGAGCCCGAGCCGCGCGCCGAGAAACAGCAGGATGTTCGCGGTCTGCCCGACGACCACGTCGCCGGCCTTCAGGAACGGCGGCGCGAACGGCACGCACTCGGCCTGCGTGCTGTCCATCAACCGCATCATCGCCGGCACGCCCATGCCACGCCCCGATTCGCGCGCGACGTCGACATAGTCGGCCTCGGCCGCCTCGAGCGCGAGCCGCACGTATTCGCCGCGGCCCTGGATCTCGGGCCAGTAATAGAGTTCATATCGCATGCATTTCTCCTGTCCGGCGATGCGTCGGCGTTGCCCGCACCGCGATGGCGGGAGGCGGCCGTGCGCCGCCCGTTGCGAATAGACAGTCTAGGAGATCGGGCGGGAAGTGCCGCGCGCGTCGCGCGTCATCCGCCGCGCTCGTCGCGCTCGCCGCCTTCGGGACCGTAGAAGAACACCCAGGTCGAGAAGTCGTCGGAAAAGCCGGCGAAGCGGTGCGCCGCGAACGCGGGCACGAACAGCACGTCGCCGGCCGCGACGCCGCATTCGCGCCCGTCGAGGACGAACCGCGACGTGCCCGCGGCGATCACGTAGACCTCGTCGCGCGTATGCGGCGTCTGCAGGTCCTCGCCGCGCGGCCGGTACAGCTCGATGTCGAGCGTGCCGTGGCGAAACAGCGTCGTGAACAGCGTGCCTTCATCGTCGAGGCGGGCGAGCGATTCGTTGATGCCGAGCTTCATCGTCGTGGGCTCCGGGTCCGGATCGTGGGGACGTTCAGACGTGCGTGGTCCCATCGTATGCCGGAATCCGGCCCGGCGTGAACCTCGCGATCGCGGGGCGTCGGCGTGTCCGGTGCGCTCCCGTTGTCGCAGTGGAATAGTTTCGACGACTACGATTGATTAGATTTCGAGCCTGCTGCCAAACGCCCGTGGCTTAGGGCTCCGAGGCTAGGTTTGCCGATGCCGACATTGTCCATAATCGCGTTCTTTGGACAGCCTGCCAGATTTCAAGAACGGTCGATTATTTTCGAAGACGCGGTGCAAAAAGGGTGGGCCCGACGTGTCGTGAGCAGTGCACACTTGATATTTATTGGGGACTGATCGCTTTTCCTCCGGCGGCAGAACGCGCGGGGCCTTGGAAAGGATTCCCGGCTTCCGCGACAAACGGTTACGTCGATTTCCGGTGCCGTTCTTCGACCCGCCGGGCGGCTTCTGCCAACGGGTCGTCCTGACGAATCGGTTCGAGTTCCCATTTGGGAAGAGGCTGCGGCTTCGCGTCGGAGATGCCTGTATCGAGCCCGTACGAACGCCGCTCTGCGCGACCCTGATCGCTTTCCCTGAGTGCTGCGGCGTTTTGTTTGGCCTTCGACTTCGTCATGCCAACCGCGCCGGCATAGGGGTTTCCGCGCCCATGCTCGATCGCGTTGATCCCTTCTTGTTTTGTTGCCTTCAGGGTTCTCGATAACTTGACCCGGCGTCTCGCGAGAAAGGTCTCGCCGATAGCGTCGTCAAGCAACGCGAGCTCGAGGTTCTTCCAGGTGAGCATTCCAAACCGCCGTTTGTCCTCCTCGACCATTTCGATTTCGAACACCTTGCAGCCTTTGTTCCTGCACAGCAAGGTGGTGGAGAACCGGCCGACGCGCTTTACTTCGACTGTGAGCCGTGGGTTCTTGCCGGGAAGCATGGAGTATTCAGTCGCGATCTGAAGGAGATCCGGCGAAGTGTATTCTGCACGCTTGTACCGTATGCGACCGTTAACGACAGTGACCTGCTCCCAAGGAAGGAAAATGTCGTAGATTTCGGCGGGTGTTCGAATTTTCGCCGCCTCCCCGCGCCGGATTCCCTGGTTGTAGACGTGGATGTCGGCTGGCGAAATGCCGACCCCTGCGTTCCTCATGGCTTGTGTTCGCAGCCGGCTTTTGTTCGACGTCGTATTGAGGTAGCTGATTGCCTTGAGAAGCTGTCGCTCGAAATCGTCTAGCGAGATAGGTTTTAGGCGCTTCCGCTCTTCTCGTCGGGTTCTTTCGAGCAGGCTCTTTCCGCGCGTGTAACCTTGGCGTGTTTCCTCTGCAACGAGTTGGATTATCGCGTTGTTGACGCGTTCGACGACACCTTTGAGGTCGCCCCGTCCACTGGGAGCGTAGAACATTATGCCGCCGAGTCGGTTCACAACAGCCGCTTGTACAGCCTTCGATTTGCCGGCGCCGTTATCCACGAACATGCCATCGATATTGCCATGAACGAGGCCAGGCAGAGGTTCTAGCCCAAGCGACGCCACGCGTTCATCCTTCGGCAGAAGGGCGCAGACGAGAGCCCTCAAGTATCCGGATGGGCGCTCGCCCTCCAGACTTATCTCGTATCCTAGAATCGCTCCGGACGATCTTGATACGACCAGCACGACGACGATTTCCACTGGCTCCAGCTTCCCCTTGACGAGGGCGCCGATGGGGATTTTGGGTCTGAATCCGTCGGCATCGACCAGTTCCATCACACCTTGGGACAGGTCGCTGGAACTACCAGGCCTTGGCAACAGGTATTGCGCAGTGACCCGCTGTCCATAACGCTTCTCGAGCAATCCGTTGGCCTGAACGATGTCCTTGTAGTTGTATTGGACCTGGTTGTAGCTGGGGATGAGTTCCTCCGGTACGCCCTTATAGTATTCGTCGACCATCCGCCGATAGGTCGTCGCAAGTCCCAACTTTTCGCCAGCCCAATATTTCGTCAGCGCTTCGGTAATGTTGCGGATATCGTTAGCGTCGATGCGTCTGCCGCGCCTGAACGTCGTTTTGCCTTTCATGGTGGCTCGAGCCCGGTTCATCATCTCCCTGCGCGTGAGGGGGCCAGGCTTCATTGCCGGACTGAGTCGTTTCTTATTGGGGCCACCCTGCTGCGGTGTTAGTGCGAACATCGAACTTTCGCGGCCGCCGTACCACATAAATCGCGTAAAAAGTTTGCGGATGTACCCTTTAAAGTGAGCGGGCCTTCCAAGTGCTTGAGCGATTTGCTCGATACGCCTCGCTCGCATATGTATGTCGAAGAAGATGTCATCGTTGAGCATGTAATCCGACGGCTGTCGACGCCCTCTTGGGTCGAGCATTATCAGCGCATGGAGGAGCATTAAACGTCGCTGGTATCCCTTGAGCATGCTGGGGGGTACGTATGCAAGATCTGCCTCCATGTTTGCCGGAAGAGGCCGATCCGTCGGCACTCTTACTCTCGATACCCAGTCGCCGTCGTCCACCCAGATCGTTTTGCCCATTCGCGATGCCGGAGGATTGCCGGTGCGCGAGATTCTGAGCGCGTACAGCCGACGCGTATCGGGCTGCCAGGCTACCGCAACCCAGGCGACATCATGGGCGTCGCCATCGAGAGCGAATGTGGCAAAGCGCGACAGTCCTGCGGGCCATTGCGAGTGGGCGAACTCGCGTAACCTTGCGATCGATGCTTTGTCGCCTACGGGAGGAAACACCTGGGGGCAAGTTTTCTCGGTAGTCATGACGCAAACTCCAAATGTAATGGTTTGTCTACGCGAAGCTCTTCGTTTCGGTCGGGATACAGAAAGCCGAAGCACGTTCCTATTGCGAATAGCTCGTATGCCCTGTCGGACGGAATGCCGAGATGCCTAGCGTGTCTGTCCATGATCTGGTCAAGGTCGCCACGCCTCGAGCAATTGAGCAGTCTCGAAGCGAATGCCTGCGCTTCGTCATAGTGTCTGTTGATGTCGACGCCACAGATCCACGACCGCATAAGCCAGTTGTTTATCCACGCTCTCTTGCCAAACTGGTCACCGCGCAGAACCTCCCATGTCCACTGGCGTCGTGAGCATCTGCTGTTCTCGCGCTCGAGTTGCCGGGCGACCGTCCGGTCGAATTCCGCGTGGGCGTCCTTGATAGAAACGACGTGCTGATGAAGGCCGGACGTGTCGGGCAACACGATGGTTAGCACGATGTCGACCGCTGATAGGTCGGAGAAGGGCATCCGCGTTCCGCGAAGGCGAGCGCGGTTGTACGCCTCCTGATCGTAGACCGGATACTGGTCTCGGACGGAAATGACGTAGGGATTAAAGCCGAAGGCGAGCAACGCGCGCTTTTCGTTGAGGGCCAGAGCTTCGTGGACGCGCCAGAATTTGACGCCGGCAAAACTGGCGCGCGTTGCCATTTTGCTGTTGTCGGCCCCGTCTAGAATCGGTAGGTAGTCTTCTCCATAGGGCACGCCGAACTCGTCGCGTCGCGGAAGCGCCACGTCGCGGGGCGTGACGAATGGAAGAGGTAACTCGAGTATCTTCATGATCGCCCTCGCTTCTTTTCTGCCAACATATGTCGGTTCCAGAGGAGCTGTGCTTGTTTGAACTGTAGGTCCTTGAGGCGCCCGACATCCTTCGCTCGCCATCCGGGTATCTGGCCGGAGAGAACCAGTGGACGCAGCAACCGGATATAACGTTGCAGAGGCGTCTCGATGAGTTTTTCGAGGGCTGCGGCGGCGTTCGGATAGCGGTCGACGAAAACGTGACGTGGACAGGCTGATCCGCGATGCCCGCCCATCAGGAGGTGGGCTGTTAGACGACGTGTCGTATTCATTGCCTTGAAGGTGCGAGCACGCTCTTTGATTCTCTGAACGAGCAACGCATCGTTCTTCCTGTAAATGTCCGTTCCATGCCTTGCGGGAGGCACGTTCGCACCATGCTCGAGAAGTCGCGCTCTCGTCACGGCGAGTTGATTCGTGGGAGGCAAAAGATCGCGAATGTTGCTGTGGGAAAGGGAAGGATGTTTCTTGCGCAAGCTGTTGTACAGCGCGATCGTCTCCGGAAGCAGAGTCATTGAAATCTTGTGGAGACGCTTCCTGGCTGCCGTCCCAAGTTCGCGCGACTGCCCGTGTTTTACCCTTGTGTGAGTTGAAGGTGACGGTGGTGCAGGCGACAGTAATGCTAATTCAGCGTTGTCCCAGCCATCGAAAAGCGCGATGAGCATGAAAAGTGAATGGAATGGGTTGCGGGGTGGAGCCTCGCCCGCCAGTGCTCCCCTGACGCTCTCAGATTTGAAGGTGAAGCCGATGTTTTGGGCTACTTGCATGCATCCTGGCGAAAGAAAGAATTCGTAGAAGTCGTTCCAGCGCACGCGCATACCATCAACGATGCCAATTGACTGCGCCTGTCGGTTGATAACAGCGGCGATTTGCGGTCCTTGCATGTGCGGCGCGAATCCCGCGTCCAGCAACCGAGACCAGCCTCGTACAAAGTCGAGTTCCACATGCTCATAGCCTTGCATGTCCGGATGAACGCGCGGTTTGAGTTTGCCTCCGCACAGGCATCTCGACTTAGGCCAGGTCAGCCGTAGTAGCCAGCGGCCGGAGTTTGCGCATGTGTCGCAGATGTCGTGGATGCGGGTCCCGTGCCTGGCACAAAGGCGAAAGTCGAACAGTACGAAATCGCGACGCCAGAATGGATTGCCGTCCGGCGAGATGTCTTCGTCCAGGCAGGCAAGACAGATCCCCGGCTTCCAGTTGGACCCCGGAAAGCTGTTCCGGAATGCGGCAAAGGGATGCCTGTGTGGCGGTCTTGCTCCGACAAGGTGGTAGGCACGCAGTCTGGCTGCGTCGGCTGGAGCAAGGAAGCGGCTGAGGGCGGGCAACAAGGTATTGTCGGTGAGTACGTCATTCACCGAACCTACGGCGCTGCCAAGAAGCGGGACCTGCTTTTCGAGCATGTAAGGGAGGACCCAGGAGACTTTGTCGTCGAACTGCCTGCTGATCGGTACGAGTGAGTTCGTCTGATTCTTCGTGAGAAATCCGGCGAAATTTTCGCCTTTGCAGATCGATGGGAGAGATAAGAGGCCTTTCACGGCCGTGGCTGATAGTTCCATGATCGACTTGCGCTCCAACGGATGGTGATGGGAGGAGTGGCAGTTGGCACTTGTGCATCTGTATTGATGACGGGCATCTTGGTGGCTCAGTGGTCCTCGGCGTTGTTTGCATGGTCGTCTCCCGAAGCTACCGCAGCTCCGGCGTTGGATGCGTCGAAGCAAGTTCGTCGAACGAAAGCCAATCGGAATGCCGGGTCAGGCTCGATGTGGTAAAGCGACCACCTTGCCGGATCATCCGCACAGCATCGACATGCGGCCTATGCAGTGCAGTCTCCTGCTGGCCGTATTTCAAGAACACTTCGGCCGTTAGCTTGGTTACGTTGAACGCTAGGAAATGCAGGCTGACGCCGACCAGAGCAATCGAAAGCAGTCCCGGGTGCCCGAGCGCCAGATCGTGCGCTGCCTGAGGAAACCACGATGGCATCGATCTGACTCCGGCTACGCGCAGCGACGCATCGAACTGGGCGCGGCAGACGGCTACCCAGTAGGGATCTGCGGCATCGCGGCAGATCGTCATCTCAGTGACGCCACTGGATGCCAAGTCGTCCGACGCTCCATGCAATCTCGAGAGGCTCAGGGCGGCTGCCCCCGTCGTGGGCAAGCTCAGAACGGGGATGCCTGTCGTTCTGGTGAACTGCGCAAGCGCATTCCAGGTGGCTTCCGCATACTTGGAACTAGTGTCTTCCACATTGATCCGGTCGACGATGAGCAAGCCGAGGTTCGATGCGACGCCGAGCGCACACATCGACGGCAGCACGTCTCGCTCGACGAAGAGAGGGGTTTTCGCGAGCTTGTTGTAGTGCGTATCGAACGACGAGTCGATGGCGCCGATGAACGCTCGCCCAAGACCTTGGAGTTTTCCGCCGACCGGCCAGTTGATTCTGAGCGCGCGCAGCTGACGATATGTGTTAAATCCTGCATCAGCAGGCACGACGACTTCCCTTGATCCGGTTCCGACGACCGATTCGACGATGCTGGCAATCGAATGTCGCCCCGTACATGCAGGCACGGCTAGAACCAGTCCATGTGGCCTCGCCCTCGGAACAACGCCACACCCAGAGGGGATCTGCTCGCGTGAAAGAGGGTTCGGATGCAGGAAGGCGCGGGTACTGAACGCGAAATCGCGGTATTCGGGTAGGCGCAAATCCCTGATGCCGTACGAGCGCCGCACAAGCGTGAGAATGATGATGAGAACACGCGCGAGTATCGCGTTCGACACGAACGTCTCGGCCATCCTACATACGACGACTTCCTCGCGGGATGACGGTTTCGCGTGGGTCGGCAGCTGCGATTCGATAAGAGTCATCGCCTGCGATAAGGTTGGAATTGCTGGAACGTTTTCCAGTAGTGGGTTGTCGCTGGTCCAGGCTGATTGCGGGAGGACCACAAGAGCGCTACGTTCGTCGGTATCTTCCTGCTTCATGATCTCGCCTTCGACGTGTCGCGCAGGATCGATGGACGGCGCTGCCACATGCGTGCTGCTTTGAATACCTCGCATAGATGCGTGCAGAATTGGGTTGCGACCAACCGTAGCGAAGGCCGCGCGATATCCCCGGTTTTGAGGGAAGCAACCGTGGACGCGACACGCGTACGTGTGTATCTAGACGATGGTTGTGACAATGAGGCTGGGCCAGTCTGCCAAACGTCAATTGAGCTGACGCATTCCATGGTCGAGGCGACTACTGAGATTTTTAGTTTCATTACTAAGTTATCCTTTGTAAATAGATCTCGAATGTCGGTGCGCCGGAGTGTCATCGTATGGATGCGGGAATGGGCCATTCACGAGCGTAACGACGCCGGGCAGTGCTACAACCTTGACGAAAGCGTTTGTGTTGGTCGCGTCGATGATCCACACACCGATGGGGAGGTGTGCGATCCGCTTACGCTTGGAGCAAGTCCCGACGTTTCACCCATTCGCATCTATTCATGGGCTAGCTTCCTGCGTCGTCGCGGGACCGGCACGTCGAGTCGAAGTATCGAGAGCTGATAGCAGATATGCGGTATCTCGGACCTAGAATGCGCTTCAGCGCGTTCTTCCGGCAACTGGCGCGCCGAAGCTTCTTGCGCGCAGGGCCGCAGGAGCGAAAAGTGACACCGCCCCCCGCATGGGTTCAGGGCTGGCGGCCGCGGTGGGCCCGTGAATGCCGGGCCTGGCATTGGAGGTGGTTTCCCGGTCAGATCGCGGCTTCCGAGCGATCGATGCACGAGTTTTCCCGCATGCTCGGGCTGCGGCGATTTCTTTTTCGTCGTCATGGATGCGCCTTTCAAGTGCCTGTCACTGTCTGCGTACAGGCGTGGGTTGACACGGCGCACCCAACATGAGAATCTTTTCGCGTGTGACCGCGTGGGACCTCTTTTTTGGGGCGCCACCAAACCCGGCGCGTCAGGGATGCCCCCCTGACGCACCGACCTTCAATCGGCGATGGTGTTATTTCACTGATCGTCGTCTCGCTGGAATTCCTCCGTTTGTAGCTTCTAAAAATGTCTCAGTTAACGCTGCCAAATACTTGACAAAATCGGTGTTTCGTGGTTTTAGCAGTCCTACATTTTTATGGTACTCGACGCGCTTGCTTTGCCGCAAGTGTTACGCGGTCCCGTGTACGAGTTTTTCCGCTATTAACTGAATGGATGGAGCCGTCGATGTCTCGCTTCTTGTGAAACAAATGACACGTCGCGTCCAGGCTAGAGTTGTCTTTCTTTGGCTCACCGTCGCTTCGTTTCCGGAGCACTGGCACCTTGGGTAAATGGCCATCCACGGCCGTTTTGGGCAACATGACGGGCATGTCGCACTTCGGCCTTTGTGGTCGGCGTGAGTATTCGATCTGCGCGAGCGCAGTTAATAGCACGGCGATCGCTGTTGGATGATGTGCATATTCTGGCCGCTGCAAGTGGCGCACGACGCGGCGGATCAGTTCGATTTGAAACAGCCAGAAGTTGAGCCTGCTATCCTCGAAGCCGTCCGACAGCACGGCATTGATGTCGCATACCAACTCAGTCGACATAAGCGCGCCGTCATCAGTCAGGTATCGACGCTCGAGCAGGAGAGATTGGACTTCATCGAGCGCGCAGTGACTTTCCGTGCTGCCCAGTAGTCGCGTGCAGCTCTCACTTAGGTGTTGACTATTGTGCAAGCAACCGTCGCTGCGGGGAGCGCACATCCCAAATTCGCGCGCGCTGCACCGATCTGCAAGATACAGCGCGCATCCATGCACGGGGCAGCGGGCCAGGAATGGTAAGCAATGGAAGGTTAGGGAGCAGTATCGTCCCGTTTCTTCCCGTGAGAGCCGGTTGCATTCAGGGCAGGATAGCCCGTATCGGTTCCCGACGCGTAACGGCGTAGGAACGGCGGGGCATGGCACATGATTTCTTCCGGTGCCGCATATTTGTGCCGCGACCGTCACCGTCAGCGAAGTAGGCAGGCAACTCATGTAGAAGGGATACAGCGTTCGTTGCATGAGGACCTGTTCGGGCCTGCCGTATGCGCCTTCCGTGAGCGCACAAAACCGTGTTAGCCGGCAGGGCGCAGTTTGAAGTAATGGTGCATCAACGTAGTATGCGTGCTCGGCGGTAATTTGGATAACGTGGTCGCATGTTGTCGTGGCAAGCGCTTCCAGGAGG
This sequence comes from Burkholderia sp. Bp9140, assembly GCF_003853425.1. Classification (NCBI taxonomy): domain Bacteria; kingdom Pseudomonadati; phylum Pseudomonadota; class Betaproteobacteria; order Burkholderiales; family Burkholderiaceae; genus Burkholderia; species Burkholderia sp. Bp9140. The sequence continues at coordinate 26,096 of NZ_QTPQ01000002.1, read as the reverse complement.
CTGAATGCAGTCTCGTGTGGGGCTGCTGCGTAGAGTGTTCTCAACATGGTGGTTGCCTCACTGCTATCCACTAGCGCAGTTCCGGCATCTGATGTGCTGTCTCGAGTTCGCCAAACGAGAGCCAGTCGGCGTGCCGGAGGAGGCTTGATGGACGATACGATCCCCCTTGCCGAAACATCCTGACGGCATCAAGGTGGGGCGCGTCCAGCTCGAGTGCCTTGTGACCGTATCGCATGAAGATGTCCGCGGTGAGCGCTGTGAGCTTGAGCGCCGAAAAATGAAGCGCGATGCTTGTTAGGGCTCTGGCAAGTGCCCCCGGATACCCGAGCGTTAGGTCGTATGCGGCGTCGGGCAGCCATGAAGGCATTGGATGAGCACAGACGACGCCCAGTGAGTTGCCATAGATGGCTTGGCAGATATCGATCCAGTGTAAGTCGTGTGAGCTGCGGCAATGGGCAATTTCGATCAATCCAGCTCCCGTTAGGTCGCTCACGACGCCGGGTAGTCCGGAAAGACCAATTGCCGCAGCTCCCGGTGTTGCTAGGCAAAGCACCGGGATGCCGGTTACCCGCGTGAACTCGCCAAGCGCATTCCAACTTGATTCGGCAGCTTTCGTATGTGCGTCGCAGTAATTGATTCGCTCGACGATAAGCAGACCAAGGTTTGATGCAACGCCGAGCGCACACATCCACGGGACCACGTCGCTTTCGCGAAACACTGGACTATGCGTGCGGACTGCATAGTCGGTGTCCAATTCCGCGTCGATTGCCCCAAAGTATGCTTGCCCAAGTGCTGGCAACTTGCCGCCGATTGGCCAGTGAATTCGCAACGATCTAAGCTGCAAATATTCGGTGAATCCAGTAGCGACCGGTACCTTGAAGGGTCTTGTACCGCGTCCAATCTGTGATTGGACAATGCCAGCGAACGAGCGCCGTCCCATGCGTACGGAGGCGGCAAGCATGATTCCTCGTGGTTGCGCGCGAGGGGCGACGCCAAAGCGCGACGGAACTTCGCGCCGTTGTCGTGCAGCTGTGTGATGCAGCAGCAAGTTCGCGCTGATGGCGTGGCCCCGGCATTCCGGCGTACGTAGATCGCGACTGCGATACGAACTGCGAACCTGGCAAATAACGGCCATAAGGGCGCGCGCGAACGTCGCATTAGTAACAAATGCGTGGGAAGCTTGATGTGCGATGATCTCTTCAATGGACCAGTCAGTGGTGTCGACGCTCTCGGAGAGCTCAGTCAGGCGCATAGCTTCAGGCAGCCGCGGCACGCACGGGACGCCAATGAGGAGCGGATTGCCATCATCCAGAGTCTCCTCGCGAACCGAAGCATTGACGACGGGCGCGCGGGTGCGTGTCATGGTCGTTCGACTCATGTCGGCTCCCCTTCAGGTACACCGAGAACAGTGGTCGAGCCCTCGGACCGACCCTATAATGGGGTGGATTCCAATGGGGCTGTCAAGCCACTCGCTTTTCGACCGTTTGACGTTTGCTTGGCGGCGTATCGCATCTGTGCCGATGAAGTGATCGACTTACGCCTAGTACATGGGGGCGCGCGGAGAGCCCCAACGAGACCTTAACCGCGGCGTTCCGCTTTTCTTATGATTTATTGACGGTTCACCCGCCGATTCGGCAGCATGGCCTGCTGGAGGCGGCGGATGGGTCGATTTCCGCGCTGCGCGAATCGGTGTGAAAGTGAGGCTTTGGTCACAGTTTAATTTAGCTCGAAATGATGAAATTTCAAGGAATCGTGTGAGCGAGGCGGATATGTCCTGGGCAAGTTTGGCTTCCCGAGTCATCCGGGTTGCACTCGCTCGTGAGGACTACAGCTACGCAGAACTAACAGAAGCGTTGGCCAGGGAAGGCGTACGAGAGGACGAGCGTCCGCTCATTGCTCGTGTGGCGCGTGGCTCTGTCAAGTTCACTTTGCTCCTTCAGATCATTCATGTAACACGGGCACATCCGCCAACCTTGTGGGCTGAGGCGCTTGCGTCGCAAGGCACCTGGGAGGCCCGTGCGCAGGCCGTTATGGCGGTTGAGCTCGCTCAGCAACCGTGGGTTACGCCAAACGAATTGCTGCACCGTCTTGCAGTTGTTGGAGCGAGTACCACGATAAAGACGATGATCTCGCATCTGTCAGATGGAGACTTCTCGCTGACGTTCTTTCTTCAGTGTATGGCCGTGCTCAGAAGCCAAAGCATGGATATGTATGTTGATTCTCGTGCGCTCGCTTCGGCTGCGATGCAGGGGATACCCCCTACAACGGAGTAGTTGTTCCGCGCCGAAGTTGCCTTGCCAATCATGGGTCAATGGCTAGAATGAAACCGTATATTGGTAACGGTTTTGACTCGCCGGTCCTTTGATTCCTACGGTTCGGCAGATCCGCCAAGGGGCAGAGTAATGACGACGCCGAGAGAGCGCACGGCCGCGGTGCTTAGGACGCGCGCGTTTCTAATGGAGCTATCCAGGCCTTCGGTCAGCGCGATACCTCGAGAGGTAGTCTCGGTCGCCGAGAGCTTGCTGCGCCACTATCCGGGCCTGGCGGACATCGAATTGACCTGTGCGATGTATCCGGCGTGCTGGGAGATGCCGGTTTCGCGTGCGAAGTCAGGTCGATGAGGCAGTTCGAGCGAAGCGCTCTAGCACTTCGCTCGCGGAAAATTACTCTACTTTAGTACGTTTGTCCTGCTGAAAGCTATGCCGGCGCAGGAGGTCGAGATGCCGATTTGGAGACTACCTTCCGTAGAGGAAGTGCCTGATGTCAGCATCAGCAGCTGGCGGATCTTTGAGATAGATGCCGGGACCCGGCATTTCGTCGGTGCCGATACTCTAGACTTTACTGGTCGTGTCAGTTCTGCGATCACCATTTTCGACCCCGTTACCTTGCGTGGCCAAACGCGCTCGGGGCGCGTTTATCAACTTGTCGGAAAAGATGGCTGGTCGATCGATGCCGAGTACGTATGGAAAAGGTGGTGCGACGTGAACGAAGTGAGGTCATACTCCGACGTCACCTCAAAACTACTCGCCGAGGCCGATGTAGATGATCGTACCTGATGGTGCGCAAGCTGCCATTGTGGCGAGTTGCTGATCGCTTGGTTCACCATAGCCCGGTGCCAGCATTGTCCTATTCCGTTTGGACTAAATGTCGGTGACCAGACATGCGTACATAACAGCGCATGCGAACAAGTCTTCATGCTCAGCCATGCTGCCGCGAAGACTGGTTGACGCGTTGGTATTCGAGGGGCGATATGAACGAGGCCGGCTTTTTGCAAGCCGCGCTGTGCTTCGTGGCGACCACCGGTGTTCTGGCTAAGGTAAGGGCGGCCCGCGAAGCATCAGCGCTGACTGCGAGTTCAGTCTTGAATCAGGAAGCGATTGCGATTCTTCGCATCTTTGATCCAAGCCGGTGCGCGGCCACGGCCCGACCAGGTCGCACCAGTCTTCGGATCGCGATACTTCGCTTCTATGGGCGCCGTCTCCTTCTTGGCCCCCTGAATGTGACGTCTGCCGAAGATGTCCTTCTCGGTGATACCGTATTCCGCAACCTTGGCTCGGATTTCGTCAACTACGGCTTGGAATTCTGCTAGGCGGGCGGCTTCAGTCTTCTCGGACAGAGCTTCAAGTTGATTGCGAAGTTCCTTGTAAGTCGCCATGTTGGCTCCTATCGTTTGCGTTGCGCACATAATAGCGCTTTTGCCCTAAGGGGGGGGCTACAGGTCAGACTCCGAGCTTGCTCGGGTCGATGGAGGAGCGGCTCGTGTGGTTAGAGCTGAATCCAAAATTGACAGGATAACTTGACGACGAGTCAATCAGGCTCGGCTGCAGGGGAGCGTCGGGCGGTGCATCATTGCATATACTCGGTTCGACGGATTACAATTTATCGCCGCCCCCTTCGGAGCTTAACCGGGCCCGCGTTAACGCAGGCTCCCCACGCGGTACCCCCGCGCGGTCAGCGTATCGATCCTATAAGTAGCATAGCCTCATCGAGGTATACAGGAGAAAGACGGCCGGGGGCGGCATCCGAAAAAAGATAAAGCGGGATGACATGCGAACCCATTTGAGTATCGAAGCTATTCTTGAGGAGCTCGCTCGCCAGAAAGTTTTCTGGTTTTCGACGCATGTCCTTGGGATCGCGTACTCTGAGCTCAAAGCCATCATTTACCCTCAGCCACCGTACAAGCACTTCACGATAAAAAAGCGCAATGGAACTGACCGGGTGATCTTGGAGCCACGCAAACGCCTGAAAATCATCCAAGAAAAGGTGTTAGCTTATCTGCAAAATCGAGCCGGGTCCATCAAACCGGCAGTTCACGGGTTTGTGCGCAAACGAAGCATCCTGACCAACGCTCAAGCGCACTGTTCACCGAAGAACCATCACGTCTTCAACATCGATCTCGAAGACTTCTTTCCAAGTATCACCTTCTACCGAGTTCGCGGCGTACTGGAGAAGCAGCCATTCAATTTTTCGCACGAGGTCGCGACAGTTATCGCGCACATCTGCACACTCGACAAGAAATTGCCACAAGGGGCGCCGACGTCGCCGTTCCTGTCCAACATGGTGTGTCGCACGATGGATCGTGATCTTGCAGACCTAGCGCGCCGGAATCTCGCGCGCTACACCAGATACGCTGATGACATCACATTCTCATTTCCTGTCCGCAAGACATCTCGGTTGCCTGCAGCGATCTGCCGGGTCGATGATGACGGAGATGTGTTGATCGGAACGGAACTTCACGACCTAATCGCAAACAAGCACCACTTCAAAGTCAACTCTGCCAAAACCCGGTTGAGCGACCGCACTCGCCGGATGGAGGTGACGGGGTTGACCATCAATCGCTTTCCGAACGTTCCCCGAATCTTTATCGATCGTGTCCGAGGTGCCTTGCATGCGTGGGAGAAGTACGACTACGCGGCTGCGTCAAAGGTTTGGAGCGATCGCGTTGTGGCCGCGTCTACAGGGCCATACGAGAAAAAGCCGTGGAAACGTCAGACACGGAGCGGCAAAGTGCCGGAGTTGAAGAACGTACTATGGGGAAAACTACTCTACGTCCGGATGGTCCGAGGCAAAGATGACCTGATCTACACGCGGCTTGCCGAACGCTACAACGCCGCGGTGCTGAAAACACGGGCCGCTGGGCCTTTCGTCGCGCCGAGACTGCCTGTCGAGCCTGTTGTGCGAGACAAAACGACGGCACGTGAAGCCTGCTTCGTTGTCGAGTGGTGGGGCGACTATCAAAGCGCACCTGGCCATACCGATGACATTCCAATGGGGCAAGGAACTGCCTTTGTCTACCGGGAGCTCAACTTGCTGGTGACTTGCAATCACGTGTTCGAGGGCGTCGCTACGGTGAACAAGCACTCGTTTAACACCGATTTCGACGCACCGGAGATGGTTAATAAAACGCTGACTCTTGTCCAGCCAAGCACGAAGCAGTCGTGGCCGGCGAAGATCTTGTACCGCAATCCACAGATGGACTTCGCCTTGCTCGCCTTTGAGGACCCGCCATCGCATCGGTATTTTTCAGCAATGGATTGCGCTATTGAGTCTGGTGCACAAGGAATCCTTATCGGATTTCCGGCTTACCAGCAATGGAATCTTCCAGATTTCAACGAGCAAAAGGTTCTAAATCGAACCCTGCCCAACGCCGGAATGATTAGTTTCACTCTTTCTAATTCCGGTAGTGTTCGCCCTGGCAACAGTGGTGGGCCGTTTACCGATGATCGTTTTCGGGTCGCAGGAATGGCGCAGCGCGGAGCTTACATGGGCACTGGGCACGACGAGTGTCTTTGCATGGAGGTTATAGACGCCCTTATCTCAGAGTACAAAGCGACGCTTGCCTCGTCTGCTCCAGTGACACCCGCATCGGCGCTGGACGCGGCGCCAATCGTTGCCCCGTCCGGAGCGGTCATCGCCCCGCGGACAGCGGCTCCGGCACCCGCCGATCCGGAGGGGCCGCGACCTCCAGCGGACGCCTGAGCGCGATTGCATAACGGAGCATCTTGTTTTCGGTGTCGATTCGCCCAATCGGTGGGACGACACCGGCAACCCGATATTGGCAATGCTCGGCGTAGACGTAGCTGCTTTGGGTCTCCGCGCGTCTTTGTTGCGCTTGTCTCGGGAACGGGGGAGCCGAACGCTAAAGACCGCTCGAGAGGAACAGTTTGGACTGCTTCGGCTTGTCTACCACATCGGTGTCGCGCATATATCGTGCACGATATTGAGGCTTTCCATCGGCCGATTGTACCGTTGCTTCTCCTTCTGATACCAGAATGGCCAGTGCATCCTTGTACATGGATGCCGTCGCAGGAGACCCATTGCACGTCTCCGAGAAGACCAGGGAGAATGGTTTGGGATTGGTTTGGTCGAAGATCCGTCTTGCGAGCTGAACGACGAGTTCCTTATCCGACTTCGCGCGGGCAACGTCGTCGAACCTGAAGCCTCCGTCGAAATCTTGCAGGAAGCCCATGGTTTGAGGGGCAAGCATGTCAAGGCCGGCGCCACCGTAGTGGACGAAGTGATTGCTGTGTTGCCAGTGAACCTGTTTCATGACGTCTTGGGCCCGGTGATGCTGCGACAGATGTACGAGCCAATATTCGCCGTGACCAGCGCCGGTCCCCCGAATGAAGAAGGGGGTGAAAAAGCCTGCCCCACAGCCGTCGACCAACGCTTCATAGAGTGCGGCCTGAATGAACCTTCTCCAGTCCGCTTCGTTCTGTTTGACCTCGTCGATCGACCTCCCGCCCAAGCGTTTGAAGATGTCGACTTGCAAAGTCGACGAAATCTTCCGGGCGAGCTCGTCATTCGTGTACGTCGCGAACGACGACACATGAAAGGTCAGAACGACTTCCGCGTCGCGGGCGCTGGCGAAGATCTTGCGGATCAGTGATGCCGGCACCTCTGCATAGCCATATTGATCGAGGAAGAACAGCGCAGTGCCAGAGCGAGGCGTATGTCGAGCGACGCGGGCAAGAATTTCGTCGGTCGCCGCACCGAACTCCGCATGCATTATGTGAATGGTGTCGTCGATTGCGCGCTCATAGCCCTCCTGACGCAAGACCTCGCGCAGATGTCCGAGCGCCTTCTTGTCCTTGTCGACGAAGACGTACTGCACATCGAACAAAATGGGCTTGGGCCGGTCCTCATTGATCTTGAACGACGCCTCTTTTACAGCCTGTAGTAGGCGCAAAGGCGAACCCAGTACAAGTTCTCCCGTTCCCTTCAACTGATATCGCCCGCCACCGCAGAAACCATCAACCAACGTGATGCGGAAGCGGTCGCGTCCACGGGCATTGAGCAAGCGTTGCTGAAAATAGCGAATCAGATAGTCAACAAGTACCTGGTGTTTCGTCAGGCTGTGCGGTTCAAGCTCAGCTGGACCGTTGGTCCAATCGTAGTGACGTTTTGCCAAGGTGAGGACCTTCGGGATGGGTTGAGCAGACTAAACGACGATGCGCGGAAATTGATCCCAGTGCTTGCCCGCCAGGACTCTCCCCGCCTTACCTTTGCCGATAGCCGCGACGGAGACTTCGGTGCCGTCTTGCCGGATAACCCGGATGGGGGTATTTTTTTTCAGAACGTCAACCACTTGGTCGACGGGCGCCCAGTGCCCCCATTGCTTAAAGTGGAAGGGCACTTTCGCTCGAGTACATTGACGCTGTAAAGCCGCAGGCCAAGCCGGGTCCATCGGGCGCGCATGCGGGCCGGACTCGCCCCCAGCGATTACCCAATCAACCCGGTTACCTTTCTCGTTCCGTACCAGATACGGCGAGAGGTCGACGGCCGACAGAAGCGGTTCGCAGGAGAGAAATCTCACGGAAGGCGATGAGAATTCCAATAGGTGCTTGATTCTCTTGTGTGCCGTCGCTTGATCCTCGACCGTCGTTCCGAGCCAGACGTTCTTTGGGAAGTCATACCCTTTGGGCAGTTGCTTGCGGACCAGGTGGATTCGCTTCGTGAGGAGTAGCCAGTCGAGGTTTGGCGTCTGGGCGATGAGGTCGAGCAGCCGCCGACGCTCATCGACCAAGTCGGGGCGGTTCTCGAACACATCGGCCATCGATGCACAGAATACACGCCGGCGGACCTTGTCCCTGGCAGCGTCCTTGTCCCATTTGAGGGGTTCTTTCCAGTGGGCGTCGCTGAAAAAGCGTCTCGGGGTGTGGGGGCCCCACAGTCCTTCCCCAAGGCGTTTTGCCCACGTCTCCGCGTAGCAGTGATCGCAGGCCGCCGAAACCTTGACGCAACCCCACCAGGGGTTGAAGGTGTGATGCGTCCATTCGATGCGAGAGTCTTTTCCCATTGCCTGCGGCGTGAATGACCTGATGCGTTATTGTACTCTTCCGAGATACTGCACAAAGGGATAGGCTAGGCGGACGAAGCTGTGTTCAAGCTGGAAAAGGGACGAATTCGCGCTTAAATTGTGCGACGGCGGCGCAGACTCATGTCTCGGCATAAGACCGATGCTTATGTGTAACCTCGCGCAATGGCGCCGGCTGTGCGGTGGAATGCTTTTCCGCACTCGACAACGGATGCACCCGGGGGAGAACATCGTGAAAGACGAGGAAAGGGTTGTACCGGATCCGCTTGACGGACTCCCGGCCATGGTGGTGGGGCGCTGGGTGACGGAGGAGAAACACCGGATCATCAAGCGATACATTGATGCGTCGTGGGCGGCACGACAAAAATTCACGAGCCAGCGCACGTACATTGATCTTTTCGCGGGGACCGGTCGAGTCAAGATCAAACATACCGACATGTTTCAGGACGGGGGGCCGCTTGCTGCGTGGCAGATTGCCCAACAGAAGCGGGGCGCTTTTTCGGATTTTTTCATCGCTGATGCGAATCCGGAATTCCTCGTCGCGTGCGATGCACGCTTGCGTAAGCACGGTGCGCCACTCAAGTCCAAGGCCGGTCGCGCTGACGAGACCATTGACTGGGTCTTGCCGCAGATCAGCGACCGCGGCTTCCATCTCGCACTGCTTGATCCGTTCAACGCGGGACATCTGCATTTCTCTATCATCGAGAAGCTCGCTACCAAGCCGACGATGGACATTGTGGTTCATCTCAGCACCGGAGATATCCAACGCAACATAGCGGCAGGCCTTGAAGCTGACCACTCGCCGCTGGATAGTTTCGCTCCCGGCTGGCGTCACGTTGTGAAGAAGCAGAGTTCAAAGCATGCAATGCGGGATGCGTTCATCGGGCACTGGAGAGCCCTAGTAAGCAACGTGGGGATGCACGTTTGCGACACCATGTACCCGGTCCGGAACAGCAAGGAATCGACCATGTATTGGCTATGTCTTATTGCCAGGCACCCGCTCGCCGATAAGCTGTGGCGTGAAGCGTGTCAGCTGGACACTCGAAGTCTCTTTTGATCCGGACTTGCGCGTGCCGGCAGCGTAGAGCGGACGCCTACTGAACCCCCTGCGAACAGTGCATGCTGGCGAGTTCGTGCGGCGATGTGATCACGAGGCTTTGCGGGACTGTTGCCGATCGGGTGCTTCACGCCAATCACCGAACGCCATGCCTGGTCAACAACCTATCGAAGAATTCGGCGACGCATTGCTGTGCGTGCGGGCCGACCTTGCGTTGTCCGAGGTCGACGTCCATGAACTCATACCCGCCGAAGCGATAGACCTCGTATCCCATCAGCCGTAGGCGGCGGTCCTCCGCGACCATTTCGGCGTAGCGCGGTGCGTTCGCGATGAACCGGTCCGGCGCCAAATCATCCTGTACCGCGTAGTGGTGGCGGCCATCAATCTCAATCACGATGCGCACGCCTTGCTCCAGCATCAGCAGGAAGTCCATGCGCTGTCGCACAAGGAACTGCTCGTCGCCGCGCTGGCGCCGGGTGTACGGGTCGTAGTGTAGGTAGACCTGCGGGATGAGAGCCGGCAATCGATCGCCAAGCGAAACACCGTAGCGTTCGTAGTAGCCTTGAAACACTGCGAATTCCCCCGCAGAGCGGGCACTGAGGACGGCCTGGCGCAGCCGTCGGAATAACTGCTCCTTCGCGCTACCCGGGTCGGTGATGCCGTACATTTCGGCATACCATGCGTATTTCGGCGAAGCCGAACAGCGATTTCGGTTGAAGTCGAACAGGGTTTCCGGAGGAAGGTGAACAGCCGTTTCGGTCGAAGCTGAACAGTTCAGGCGGTTTCCGAAATGCGTGTTCGACTTGCCGAAACGGCTGTTCATCTTCCCGAAATGGGTGTTCATCTTGCCGAAATGACTGTTCATTTCGTCGGAATGACTGTTCGGCGACCCGAAACGGCGGACAGCGTTTCGGTTGGCGGTGCTGCGAATGGCTCAATCCGCCGGCGTTATGGTGGTCTCTTTTTGGAGACGGACCATGCCGGCCCACCGGACGACCATGCGCAGAATAAAAGAAGTGCTTCGCCTGAAATGGACTTGTAATCTGTCTCATCGGCAGGTCAGCGGGGCCTTGGGCGTCGGGCTCGGCACCATCACCCAGTATTTGCAGCTCGCTGCATCGGCAGGCCTGGATTGGGCAACGGTCGAGCCGCTGTCCGAGTCGGACCTCGAGCGGCTGCTCATCAAGCGCGGCGCCGGCCGCACGATGGTTGTTGGCGATCGCGTCGAGCCGGACTGTGCATGGATCCACGCCGAGTTGCGTCGCAAGGGCGTCACGCTGCAGCTGCTCTGGGAAGAATACGTCGGCGCCCATCCCGGCCAGCGGACCTACCGCTACACGCAGTTCTGCCAACGGTACAAGGACTGGGCCCAGACGCTGAAGCGCTCGATGCGCCAGCAGCACCTCGCCGGCGAGAAGCTGTTTGCCGACTTCGCCGGGCCGACCGTGCCGATTCTCGATCGCGCTGGCGGCGTTGCGTTCAAGGCGCACATCTTTGTTGCCGTGCTCGGCGCGTCGAATTACACGTATGCGTGCGCGACCCGCTCGGAGGCTACGCCTGACTGGATCGGCGGCATGATCGGCGCGATGGAATTTTACGGCGGCGTTCCGCGGCTGCTCGTGCCGGACAATCCGAAGGCGCTGATCTCGAATGCCGATCGATACGAGCCCACGCTCGGCCTGACGACACAGGACTTCGTGAATCACTACGATACCGCGATGTTGCCGGCACGGCCGCGCAAGCCGAAAGATAAAGCGAAGGTCGAGGTCGGCGTGCAGATCGTCGAGCGCTGGATCCTTGCTCGGCTGCGGAACCACCGCTTCTACAGCCTTGCCGAACTGAACAAAGCGATCACCGCGCTGATCACCGATCTGAATGCCCGGCCGTTCAAGAAGCTCGAGGGCAATCGCCGCGAGTGGTTCGAGCGTCTCGACCGGCCGGCGCTGCGCCCACTGCCGACGCGTCGGTACGAGATCGCGACGTTCAAGAAATGCCGCGTCAACATCGACTACCACGTCGAAGTCGGCGGCCATTACTACAGCACACCCCATCAGCTCGTTCGGCAAGAGGTTCACGCCCGGGTCACGCGCTTCGGCGTCGAGATCCTGCACGGCGGCAAACGCGTCGCCGCCCATGCCCGCAGTCGACTCAAAGGCAAGTACACCACCGTGGCCGAGCACATGCCGGCGGCGCACCGCGCGCATATGGAATGGACGCCCGGGCGACTGCTCAGTTGGGGCGCATCTATCGGCGCGGGCGCCGAGGCGATCGTGAAGCACCTGCTGACCAGCCGACCGCATCCCGAGATGGGGTACCGCGCGTGTCTCGGCCTGCTGTCGCTGTCGCGCAAATACGGCAAGGAACGCCTCGAGGCGGCCTGCCAACGTGCGCTGGTGATCGGTGCGCCGACGCAGAAGTCGGTACGCAACATCCTGCAATCTGGCTCCGACCGGCAGCCATTGACCCAACGCCGGACAACCGAATGGCAATCGCCGCTGCATGAGAACGTGCGCGGTCCGGAGTACTACCACTGACCCAAGGAGGTCGCGATGTTGATGCAGCAAACTCTCTCTCAACTCAAGGCGCTCAAGCTCGATGGCATGGCGCGCGCGTTCGAGGAACAGGCGGCGCTGACCGCCAGTACGAGCCTGTCGTTCGAAGATCGGTTCGGCATGGTCGTCGAACGCGAGCTCGCCTGGCGCGACACCCGGCGGCTCGAGCGGCTGTTGAAGTCCGCCAAGCTCAAGAATCCGCAGGCGTGTGTCGAAGACATCGAATACAAGCAGAGTCGCGGGCTCGACAAAAGCGTCGTCGCCACGCTCGCGAGTTGCGACTGGATCCGCAACGCGCAGAACATCATCCTGACGGGTGCGACCGGCGCCGGGAAAACGTGGATCGCGTGTGCGTTCGGCCAGCAGGCCTGCCGACAGGGCTTCTCGGTACTGTACGTGCGCGTCGCTCGGTTGTTCGAGGAGCTGAAGATCGCCCACGGTGACGGTAGCTTTACACGACGACTTGCGCAGCTCGCGAAGATCGACGTCCTGTTGCTCGACGACTGGGGGCTGCAGGACGTCGATCCGGGATCGCGCAACGATCTGCTCGAGGTGCTCGACGATCGCGTGGGCACCCGCTCGACGATCATTACCAGTCAGCTTCCGCAGGATCACTGGCACGCCTGGCTTCAGGATCCGACGCTCGCTGATGCGATCCTCGATCGCCTCGTACATCAGGCTCACAAGCTGCCGCTGAAAGGCGAGTCGATGCGCAAGCCGAAGGACACAAACGAAAAAGTAGCTTGATCTCGAACACCCGCAGTACAATCTAAGCACTACGCAGCACCTCCCTCCTGATCTGTTCGACTTCACCGAAACAGGTGTTCACGTTCCCCGAAATACGCAATACCAGTCCCGCAGATCTTTCCAGAGCAGGAGGCCCGAACTGGGTAGGGGGCGATCGAAGACCAGCACCTTGTCGGCATGCTTGACGATCTCGACGTCGTTATTGACCGCGTCGCGAAAGACCAGCTCCGGCTTCTCGCCGATCGAGGCGAAGATCAGGTTTTTCATCGCTCCGGCAACACCAGCTTGCGCCCGGACTACGCCGTAGATGGCGTACCCGGACTCCACGCCGGTCTGCCGAACCGTGAAGCCGTCCCGCCGTAGCGCCGCGCCAATTGCCGTGGCCAACTCCGTTTGATCCACGTCGCGGCGTGTCATGGGGTGCAGAAGCTTGGCCAGCAGCTCGACGAAGCGCGTCTGGCTGCACGTCAGTACGCCGCATCGGGTCAGCAATTCTTCGTGCGACCAGTCGTCGTTGTCCAAGCAGTGCTGGACTATCTGCCCATGCAGACTGATGCGGCCGAGGAGCCCATCGGGATCATCCCGGATGACCGAGACACCGAATACCTCGCTGAGGCAGTCAATCAACGGCAGTTCGCCGAACAGGGATGCCAAGTGGTTCATGGCCTTGAGCACATCACGCCTGACCAACTCGCTTATTCGGTGCTCTGCATGGACCGTCATCTCGCTCACGGTGTCCGCGAGATCCTCTGATGGGTACTCGCGCAACACCCGCATTGCCAAATCGAGAAGAGCTTGCTCGCCCAAGGTGAGGATACGGTGCCGGACGTACAGCCGCTTGCTGTTGAAAGCTTCCTGCGCGTCGCTTTCTTCGACCGCCTGTTGAATCCCCAGGCGGACACATGCGTCGGGAATCTCGTAGGCCTTGGCTGCTGCGACCGCCCGAGCGATATGCTCCCTCAACGTGTCGAGAGGAACGAGTGAAGCCTGCATTGCTTCTCCACGATATTGCACGAGCTGACATTTTGACAGCGTTTAAAGCGAAGTCGGTTCACTAGCGGTCGTGCGTGATCGGTCGCAATCTGCCGGTGAACTCGGCACGGTGCCACCGGGTGCTGACTTCGACGGCTCCGACGTCTCAGATTAGCCTGAATGCGATTAGCGGCAACATGCAGCCTCCGACGAGACGCCGCGTGGTGGCGCGACGAGCGTCTGGAACAGCCGACTTTCACGTGCTGGCGTTCAACGGAACATAAGTCTCTTGGGGTTAAGCCGAAAAAGACCTTTCGATGCAAGGGAGATCTTCTGAGCGGAACTCCGCATGCAATTTTTCGCTGGATGACGCATTTCCAGCACTATACCTCCCCGTCACACGTTGGCCGAGCACGAGCCGCCCGACGAGAGGGCCGCCCCTTCCGCATGAAGGGCTTCGGTGGTGACCGCTGGCGCGGACGGGCATGACCGGTGGCGCGCCGGGGAAATCCGGACGACCACGGGGGTAGGGTTGAGACAGTCCGGCGCGGTGGCGAAGATAGAGCCGCGACCCGAACGTCTATCGGAACCATTCGGCCAGGGAATGGTGGAAGGGCGGCGAGCGACAGCTGGCGGGGCTCCGGCCATTCCGGTTCTGCTCACGTGAGGATATCCTCACAAGCAATCCTCAAGGAAATATACCCTCACCTTAGATACGCTCGACTTTCAAGAGGATATGCTTACGTAAGCATATCCTCCTCGTCACGCGTATCGGGTGTGGCGGCCGCTGCGCGGCTGCTGGCCAGAGGAGCGGTGTACCGCAAGCGCTACCGCGATCACGGTAGTCGCTTTCTGCCGCGTCAATGGCAGTGACCGATCGGTGTACTGAGGGGGGCGAATGTCTGGTACAGTCGCGACTTGCGCTCGTGCGAGTGAAAACCTTGGACTGGCGGTCACTTGCCGTAGGTAGCGAGCGCCTTTTTGGTATGCAATCGAAGCCGGTCATGAGATTTTCGTGGCGCCTTGGACGCCGTTCGGCCACGAGGCACCTTCAGTCGCCAATCTCTTCCTCTGTCGTGGCCGTTGGTATTGTACTCGAGTGCGCACTGATGGCGTTGTCGTTCCTCAACTGCTGCAAAGCCGCCACGACAAGCTTCGGCGCCCTTGCGCGCTCTCGGTCTGATGTCCGAGAGCGTTTTCTCCGCTCAGTGCTCGTACTGGGCCGGCTCGTTGACTAGGCCAACGTGTGTACGCCACGACAATTCGCTGATTTCAAGTACTTGTCGCTCCGTCGGGATAGGCCAAGCGTAGGGGCGCTATGTCAACGACCCGATCGCATCGCGCCTGCGCGGCGGACCTGTCAGCGTTTCTCGGAAGCGGCGAGTTTCGAATACAAATGGATTGCTTTCCGGCGTCGCGCTGATCGTCATGGTGACAGAAGTGGAGCAAGACATCGATGCGGCGTGGCGCCACGACGCCGTGAAAATCCGTGCGCGGGTAGCGATGTTCGGAGCCGCCTTCGTTGGTTTTGTCCATGATGCACGGGGCACAACTGCGGCGCCGGATGCGTGCAGAGTCTGAACTTGTCCTCATGGCGCGAACCGACGGCTCACTGAGCTGAACCATCGTCGCACTTTCAGGGAAGTGCTGGATCGAGAGTGGTGTCACGCTCGCCGACATCGACTGCTTCAGGGACTACACCGATAGAGGAGCCGGCCTTGCCTATTTGTGGTCCCGCGAGACCGGTGTGCGGGCAATGGCGTAGTGATAAAGGTTATTCTTGCTGGGGCCAGTCGGAAGTAGGCCGTAAGCGACACCAACCAGCAATCGCGACACATTTTCCATCGTACTGCGTATCGAATTACAACGTTATGACGAGCACACCAGAGCGATGACCGCGAGCGGTAGCAAGCCGGAATGACGACATGAAAGGTCGTTGTTGGCAGTGCGAATCGCGGAGGCAGAAGACTAGCTTTTTGATGTCACCCTTCAGGATCTTCGTAATACAGTCGATAACCTTCTTGGACGCGCCTCGTGCCGAGGTGTCCATTTCTCGTCCCCGCCCTCACTATTCCCAGAGGGCGGGGTTTTTTCAGTCAGGGCGCATCCGTCGAAGCAACTCCGCGGACGCCCTGATATTGATCAGCTATATCGAGAATGCCATCGGGGACGGAACGTTGGGTGGGCGTATCAAGAAATACACGAACGATGAGAGCGCCGTGCCATCTGGGGCGTTGCCACTGGTCCAATTCTGAATGCCATTGAGCGCATCAGCGCGGAACGCTAGGGAAACACTGATTGTGCGACACGTGCTGCTGCCCATAGCGTGTCGAACGTAAAGTAGTGAGGGCAGCAAAGCTCGTTCTTGTCTTGTCGTATCCCAAGCGCCGAAGTAAGGCGCTTGGAACTGCGACCTGTTGTGCGACCGACAGTTGCCTATCCAGACATGCTCAACTGGTAACGGCTGGGTATGAAGCTTTGGAGACAACGTGCCTCTCGATTGACGGCTCACCCCGGTGACGGGGCGAGTTGACACTGCCAGCCGCCGCGCGGTGTGAGGTGCCAGGCAAGTTCCGTATGCGTAACGTAAGTGAATTGTTGATAAACCTCGTCATTTCCGAAGGGCCAAAGCGGCTGACAGGCCCTGACCAAAAGGTGTGCAGCCGGTTGCTCCTCTAATCAGAAGGAGCACGTCGTCACAAGCGCTGCCGGGGGAAAGACAGACGCTAAATGGATAGGCCCGGGAAGAGCCGGGTCGGCAAGAACGGGAACGTGGTAAGCCCGATTCTCTGCCACGGTTCGGAGCGTCGAATCGTTGGCAGGTGACCCGCGAGGGAAGCTGTTGGGGAAGCGGGTAAGAGAACGCGGAAAAAGCGAATGCCGCTCTGTAATGGAGCGGATAGGGGTTCGAACTTTGCCCTAGCCCGAAAGGGCGCAGACTTCCGCGTGGTGCGGCTGTCGTCGGCCCATGTTTAAGGTTCGACGTAGGGAAGCTTGGAAGAGACTGCTGTACGCAGTTCAGCGCCCTCGTCTCAGCAATGAGATGAACCAACACTATGGCGTTTGCGAAGGTCTTGTGCAGTACGACGAGACCGGCATCAGGTGATGATGCTTTAGCTGTGCTTGAGCCGTTTGCGGTGAAAGTCGCTTGGGCGGTTCTTTGGGGAGGGGGCGGCAGTAATGCCGTCTCCTTACCCGCTTAATCAGTTCGGCGGTCATCGCTGACGTAGCCGAGGGCGTTGTAAAAGATAGTTCACGGAACGAAGCCACGACGATGAAACGGCAAATGAGCTTTGCGGAAGCGGAAAGCGCGGGCAAGAAGCGCGTGACCAGGCGCCAGCGTTTTCTGGACGAGATGGAGAAGCTGGTGCCGTGGTCGCGGTTGCTGACGGCAATCGAGCCGTACTACCCGAAGGGAGCGCGCGGCCGCCCGCCGATCGGTCTGGAGCGGATGCTTCGAATCTACTTCCTGCAGCAGTGGTACAGCCTGTCGGACGAAGGGCTGGAGGACGCGCTGTATGACAGCATCGCGATGCGGGCCTTCGCAGGGATTGATCTGGCCGTCGAGAACGTGCCGGATGCAACCACGCTGTTGAAGTTCCGGCGCCTGCTGATCGAGCATGACCTGACGCGCAAGCTGTTCGACGAGATCGGCATGTCGCTGTGCGAACGCGGGCTGATGATGAAGGAAGGCACGCTGGTCGATGCGACGATCATCGAAGCGCCGCCGTCGACCAAGAACGCCGAGAAGCGTCGCGATCCAGACATGCATCAAACGAAGAAAGGCAACGAGTGGCACTTCGGCATGAAGGTGCACATCGGTGTCGATGCTGATTCGGGGCTGGTTCACAGCGTGGTCGGCACGTCTGCCAATGTGTCGGATGTTTCGCAAGCGCACGCGCTGTTGCACGGTCACGAGCAAGAAGCGTTCGGCGACGCGGGCTATATCGGCGTAGACAAGCGCGATGACATGAAGGGCCAGTCGGTGACGTGGCGCGTGGCGGCCAAGCGGGGCAAGATCAAGGCGATGCAGGACGGTCCGCTGAAGGATCTGGTGATCGAGGTCGAGCGAACCAAGGCGCAGATCCGCGCGCGGGTCGAGCATCCGTTTCATGTCGTCAAGAACTTGTTCCGTCATCGCAAGGTGCGCTACAAGGGGCTGCTTAAGAACACGGCGCAACTGTTCAGTCTGTTCGCCCTGGCGAACCTGGTGATCGCGCAATACCGGTTGAGGTCGGTTCATGGGAGCAGTCCGTCATGTGTGTGAAAGATGCGAGAAATGAAGTGCATCCTCGGGACGAACTTCTCCGAATGGGCCGCGTTTCACTTCGGCATCCGGAAATTCCGCACCAGTGTCGCCGACGACCTCGCGCCGTCCGCTATTAATCAGCGATTCCCTAGAGGATAACACCAACTGAACTCGCCAGCCGGTGCAGAGTCCGGTCCGATGCAGGGCATCACAAAGCAGGCGGAACACTACAACTAATGCCAGGTAGAAATTGGGGCTAGCGATGAAGCAAAATATCTCTATTTTGAGTTGGACTATCTCCTTGGCCAAGGTTAGTCCATGAGTTTAGAATCAAGCGAATAATTTCGGCTTCGCTGTCAGCCAAGAATCCGTCTGCAATGGCAACCGTGAAACACATTTCCAGCACTTTGCGGCGCAATACAGGAGAGTCTATCTCGCGAGTAACCATGTCTACGGCTGCCGCGTCGATGTGGTTTGTCGAGTGGAAATGGCTGGTTTGAAGATCTTCGTGCAGGGCCTTCATCACTTGGGCAAATTCGTCCGCCTCCAGTCCGAGTTGACGGGAGACGCCGAGCGTTTCGATGACTTGTTCTTCGCGTCGATCGACATGCCCATCGACTGTCAAAATTAAAGCGACTATACGGGCCGCAGCTTGAGGGCTATTCGGGAGATAACTTCTCATGTTGATTTTTAATAAAAATGGTATGAAATCTAACACTTAAAACGCGCAATTGATGTGAAGCAGTAGCGTTTCGATAGTGTGGCAGACGATTAGTCATGCGTGGTGAGAAAGTCTCGTGATCTGCCGTATTTTGTTTGGATTGATCCATGCGTGACTTTGCGTCATCGCGTAAACGAATCATTGGCATGGTCGACCGCGTTCAGTGATGAATAAAAAAGGGCGTCAAAAATCAAGACGCCCAAGGCTTCGGTCCTATAACCGAAACCGCGTGGAAACTGAAAAAATCGGCTTGATGGTCTGCCATCCGGGCTCGCGACGAGGCATCACGCATATTGCGCGTGATAATTCGGCGCCGCGGCTTGATCGAACCAGTGATCGGTCAAGAGAATCGTTGGCGAGCGCAACAGGTCTGGTCGACGGGAGCTTAGGGCAATGCAATCAACACCGTGCTCTTCGACCTCCGTAGCATGAGAGCGAATTACTCAGCCCCGGCCTTGTCTCTCTACTTCACGATGTCGAACGGATCTGGAACCGTATGCTGGTTTGCATTGTTCCAATAGTTCTGAAGCACAAACCCGTACTCAGGCAGATTCTGAATAAACGGAGCGAGCATGTCATTTGCACTGGGAAGTTTCCAATCGGCTTGCAGTTCGCAGGCGAGCGGGAAGGTAGTCACAAGCTGTGCACCAGCGTTCGCCATGCGTGACATGGCAGCACTTGCCTCATAGGCATTCCACGCACCACAGGCGTCGATGACGGGGAATACCTTGTAACCATCTTGCAGCATTGCGAGCGTGGGGAATGCGCAGCAAGTACCGATTGTCACACCGGAAATGATGATGTGACGCCGCCCGGTTCGGGAAACGAGGTCCTCAAGCGCACGTCGGAATGTCGGATCCTCGTAGCAATTAATGATACCGGTGCGACGATAGATCGGTTCGTTATCGAAGATCTCCTTAAGCTCGGGAAGGGTGTCCCCGTTTTGCCATTGTGCGTTCGAGGTCGAGAGCAATACCGGAATTTGCAGCGCTTTTGCGGTGCGTGCCAGCCCGACAACGTTGTTGCGATATTCGGCCAACGAAGCGAAGTCGCGTACCCCGGCCATCAAGCCGATCTGATGATCGATGAAGAGCATGATCGCATTGTTTGGGGTCGGCTTGTCGTACGGCACGCGCCCGGCACGTTGTGCATCATCTGCAGAAACAGCGGGAGGTAAAACCTGATTGGTCGTGGGGCTGATGATATCGGCTACTCTGGCACTCATTGCGTTCTCCAAGGTCGGTAGTTGCATGTGGCTAGATCACAGCGCCACAGTCGAAGCCGACGGTAGCATGCAGATCCGCAACACGTAAGGTACTTACCTGTGTGAAAGCGGCTCCGAGACGAATCGAGCTTGTACAAACCCGGCCGGCGAAATAGCGCTTATGAGCTACAGCCCAAAGCTAAGTTGTCCGCTCAGGACCAAGGCTAAGCGCACCAGAGGGAGGAGGCTGCGTAGCTCGACCATTGGTCGACACAAAGTTTGGAGAACCTCAGGAGTTATCGTGGGACGGCGCCAGCAACATTTTCTCGACGAACGCTTTCCGCTCTTCCTTTTGCGCTTTCGTGCCCTGATCTGACAGCAGTGACTCCGACAACTCATAGCTATAGAGCACAAACGCGCGCGCCCGCGCCTCAGAAATACTGTATCCCATAGCACTAAAGCATTGTGCGATGTACGACAGGCGCTTAGCGTCGACCTCGTCCACGATGGCGCGGGCCATTTCGTCACGGCGCGCCCATGCGCGAATGGCAAGTTCGGTCGCGGCGGCTTCATGCGCAGCCGCGCCGCGGAATGGCAGGCTGAGAAGATCCCGTACCAATTCGCGCGCCGGTAGCGCCCGGCTTTCGAAGCGGAAGATGATCTGCTCGGTGGCCTCATCGCGCCAAGCGGTCAGCATTCTCCGTAGAAGATCGTCGCGGTCCTTGAAGTGCCAGTAGAAGCTACCTTTGGTTACACCCATTTCCTTCGCTAGGGCCTCGACGCGAACCGCGTCAACGCTCTTGGTAACCAACAGCCTGCGAGCGCCGGCAATCCAAACATCAGGACCGAATTGGCCGCGGCTACCTTGCGGTATTTGGCTATCCACCATCTCGACTCCAACGGAAATTGATCATTGTACCCTTCCGAAACATACGCATAGGTATGTACAAAGCACAACGGTAAAGCCTGAATCGGGACGAAATTTTGCGCGTTTACCCGAACGAATCGAGTATTGACGAAAGGCAGGTCGCCTCATAACATACCCATACGTATGCGTATGGAGCGAAACGATATGTCGAACTTTGATGGTGTTGGGCAGACCTTGATGGCGGCGGCGCACAAAACGAACTACTTCGACTTGGGCAAGGGGAAGCCGCTGTTTCTGCTGCACGGCTCAGGTCCGGGCGTGTCGGGCTGGAGCAACTGGAAGGGCGTAATGCAGGATCTCTCCGAGCAGTTTCGGGTGATCGTGCCGGACATCGCAGGCTTCGGTTTCACCGAGTTCAAGGAGGACAACAAATACGACATCAAGCTGTGGGTGCGTCACTTGGTTGGCATCATGGAAGCGCTGGGCATCGCGAAGGCTTCGTTTGTCGGTAACTCATTCGGAGGTGCGCTGGCTCTGGGTTTGGCCACGTTTGATCCCTCGCGAGTGGAGCACCTTGTGCTGCTCGGAACGCCCGCCGGAGAATTTGAGCAGACGCCTGGCCTTCGGTCGGCATGGGAATACGAGCCGTCGCTGGAGAACATGGAACATGCCATGCGCTTGTTCCCGTATGACCAGTCAATCATCACGCCCGAGATGGTGGAGTCCCGCTATAAGGCAAGTGCGCGCCCGGGGGCGCAGGACGCGCTGCGCAAGCTTCTGCCGAAGCCCAATGCCGAAGGCCCGACTATCGTCAAGGCTTTCCCCGAGAGTGTGGTAGCCAAGATCGAAGCGCCCACGCTGGTGCTGCATGGCCGCGAGGACCGTGTTGTGCCTCCGTCGTGTGGACAATTGCTGGCGCGTGCGATTCCGAATGCCGATCTGCATCTGTTTGGCCGATGTGGTCATTGGGTGCAGACTGAGCGCCGCGCAGACTTCCTCCACCTTGTCCGAAATTTCTGCGCGTAAAGCCATGAGCCGAAACGTCCTTGAACGCGTTCTGCATCAGCTCACCGTAGATCGCGCTGCAAAACAACGCTTCCGCGAAGACGCGGTTGCGCATCTAGCGCGCTTTGCGCTTACCGATGACGAGCGCGACATGTTGATCGGCTTCGATGTGCTCGGCCTGCAGAAAGCGGGGGTTAATCCGATGCTCACCATGGGTTTCTGGCAGGAGCTTTCTCCTGAGCGCGACATGCGCGCCTACATGAAGAAGTTGCGCCCCCTGGGCGCATCCGAGGCGGTGCATAGCGCCGCCCTCAAGCAATAGACAGCGAGAGAGCAATGGGACAAATCGTCGGCGGCTTTTTGGTGCCGCATGACCCAGTGATGTTCGTGGCGCCGGAGGCACCGGCCCCTGCCGTGCGCGAGCGAATGTGGGATGCCTTCAGGCTATGCTCAGCACGGCTGGCAGCGCTCGAGCCAACCGCCGTGGTGATCGTAGGTGCCGACCACTACATGCTGTTCGGCACGACGTGCTTGCCAAGCTATCTGATCGGAACGGGCGATGTCGATGGCCCGCTTGATGCGATGCCGGGCCTGAAGAGAGGCGTGATTCCGAACAATGAAGCCCTCGCCAGCCACATCGCAGCCGACGGCCACGCACGCGGTTTCGATTGGGCGGTAGCGCGCGCGCTGACGGTTGATCATGCGGTTGGCATTCCAAACCAACTGATTGTCGAGCCACTGCGCCAAAGTGGTCATCGTGTTGCCACAATTCCGGTTTATCTGGCTGCGGGCGTGGACCCCTACATTCGCATTGCGCGCGCAATTGATGTGGGGCGGCAGATTCGAGAGGCCGTCGAATCCTTTCCAGAGCGGGAGCGTGTCGCAGTTATCGGCAGCGGCGGCATCAGCCACTGGGTAGGCACGGCCGAGATGGGACGCGTCAATGAAGTGTTCGACCGGGAGATTCTCGACTACGCCTTGCGTGGCGACACGGGGGCAATGTCCGCGCTGAGCGACGACTACATCCTCGCGAACGGAGGCAATGGCGGCATGGAAATTCGCAATTGGGCCTGTGCAATGGGCGCCTTGGAAGGTGCGCGCGGCGAGGTTCTGGCCTACGAGGCGGTGCCGGAATGGGTGACGGGCCTCGGCTTCGTACAACTGCACTGCCAAGAGGCAGATGGACGGCAAAGATGAGCAACAAAGTTTTCCTGATCAAGCGCGATGCGCTCCAGCCGGGACAAGTCTGCAAGGTTGAGACGGCAGGTTGCCCGCTGGCGGTCTATAACGTTGACGGCGCGTTTTACGCCACAAGCGACATCTGTACCCATGCGACTGCATCGTTGTCCGAGGGCGAAATCGTGGACGGCGACCTGATCGCGTGTCCCGTGCACGACGGACAGTTCCATATTCCGACGGGGCAGGCAATGGGCTTTCCTTGCACGGTCGATTTACGCACCTACCGCGTCATCGAGGATGGAGAGGAGATTTTCGCCGATCTCGATGAAGAATCCGAAGCCGCGTCGTCGACCATTTGAGGAGACAGACCATGACACACAACTGCACTGGAAATTGCGAGCGGCTGCGAAAAGACCCTGTCAGCGAGCCGTTGCGCGATCTCGATAAGCTGATCGACTTGGACAGCGGCCGTTTGTCGCGCCGGGTTTACTGGGACCACCGAATCTATGAACAGGAGCTCGAGAAGATCTTTGCGCGTAGCTGGCTGTTCCTGGCGCACGAGTCGCAGATTCCGAGAGCCGGCGACTATCTGTCCACCTACATGGCGGAAGACAACGTCCTGGTCGTGCGGCAGAAGGATGGATCCGTGAAGGCATTCTTGAACACATGCCCGCACCGAGGCAACCGGCTCAGCTTTAGCGATGCCGGCAATGCCCGCAGCTTCGTCTGCAACTATCACGGCTGGAGCTTCGGCATCGATGGTGCGTTGCGCGGCATGGCCGGCGAGGAGCTGTTTGACCAAAGCGGCATGAACAAGGCCGAACACGGCCTGCACCAAGTGGCGAACGTGGCCAGCTACAAGGGGCTGATTTTCGGCAACATGGACCCGGATGCGCCCACGCTCGAATCCTACCTGGGCGATTTCCGCTACTACCTCGACGTCATGCTCGACATGGACAGCGAAGGAACGGAATTCGTTGGTGGTTGCGTCAAGTCGGTCATCAACTGCAACTGGAAGGTTCCGGTCGAGAACTTCATCGGTGACATTTATCACGCTCTGTGGACGCATGATTCCGCCGCACGTGCAATGCTGGGTGGCCCGGTGGCCGAGGTCTACAAGGATCCGGACTCCTATCACGTGAACTTCAATGGCCACGGCTGGGAATTCAACCTCGATATCGTTGGCAACGCAGCAACGCTCGGAGACAAGGAGATTCGCAAATATCTCTACGGCATCCAGCCAAAAGTGGCGGAGCGTCTGGGAGAACTGCGCTCCAAGATGATCGGCTCGATCTCGTCGGCTAGCGTGTTTCCGAATCTGTCCTTTTTGCCGGGGCAGAATTCATTCCGAGTTTGGC
Organism: Burkholderia sp. Bp9140; assembly: GCF_003853425.1. Lineage (NCBI taxonomy): Bacteria > Pseudomonadati > Pseudomonadota > Betaproteobacteria > Burkholderiales > Burkholderiaceae > Burkholderia > Burkholderia sp. Bp9140. The sequence continues at coordinate 1,867 of NZ_QTPQ01000002.1, read as the reverse complement.
ACCCGCGTGGCCCAGGCAAGATCGAATTGCACACCTGGACCATCGTCAACAAGAGCGCACCGCAGGACATCAAGGAGCGCTGGCTCAAGGGCGCGATGATGACGTTTTCGCCGTCAGGCGTGTTCGAGATGGATGATGGGGAGAACTTCGAGTTCTCCACGCGCACCAATACCGGTTTTGTGACGCGTCAACAAGACCTGTACATGGGACTGGGGCGGGGCAGCCGTCTGGGCGATACCGACCTTCCGGGCAACGTCTATCGCAATCAGGTTAACGAAGCTAATCACCGTGCCTTCTACCGGCGCTGGCTCGATCTGATGCAAGCACAGCATTGGCGCGATGTGCCCCGGCGTGATCAAGCCAATTTGCCGGAGAGTGCTTTTGAGCATTCTGATACCAACACGGGCGCGCGGGAGGTTGCATGAGCACATTGCTTGAACCGACTGCGAGCAACGAGGCCGCAGAAAACACTGCGCGCACTGTGGATCTCGAAACGTCACACTGCATCGAACAGTTCCTGTTCCGCGAAGCACGCTTGCTCGACCACGAGCGTTGGGAGGACTGGCTCGCCTTGATGACTGAAGACATTCATTACTGGATGCCAGCTATCGAAAACCGTCGACGTGCCGACAAGATCGGTGCGTACACGCACGGGCGGGGCGCTTTCTTTGACGACAACCACGTCGATCTCAGCCGCCGCGTGGCACGCTTCAAGCAGCCATCGGCTTGGGCAGAGGATCCTCCGACGCGGCACGTGCACGTTATCAGCAACGTCGAGGCACTGACGGGACCGCACCCAGGCGAATTCATCGTGCATTCGGTCTTCGTGAATTATCGCAGCCGAGGCGAAGCGGACAACGATCTGCTGTTAGGGCGCCGCGAAGACTTGCTGCGCGCGCATGGCGACGAGTATCGAATCGCGCGGCGCAAGATCGTCATCACGCAGTCGCTGCTGATGTCCAAAAACCTCAACACATTCCTCTGACCATGGGTTGGCTTGACAATGACGTTGCGCTGGTAACCGGCGCTAGCTCCGGGATCGGTTTGGCCGTGGTGCGCCGTTTCTTGGCCGAAGGTGCACGTGGCATCGGTGTGCTGGTGCGTAGCACGAGTGCCGCAGACGAGATGCATGCGGAATTTGGTGATCGTGTGGCCGTCACTATCGGCGATGTGCGCTCGGACGAGGCTAATGCCGAGGCGGTCGCCGCGACGGTGGCCGCCTTCGGCAAGCTTGATACGCTGGTCGCTAACGCCGGCGTGTGGGATCACTTTGCCTCGCTTCGCAAGTTCACCGACGGCAAGCAGCTCACGCAGGCCTATCGCGAGATCTTCGACACAAATGTGTTGGGCTACCTTCTGGCAGCCTACGCCTCGGCGCCGGCACTGCGTGAGACGCGTGGCAGCATGATATTCACGCTGTCCAACGCCGCCTTTTATGCGGGTGGCGGTGGGCCAGCCTATGTGGCTTCTAAGCATGCTGGAGTTGGCCTGGTCCGTCAGATTGCCTACGAACTAGCACCGGACGTTCGCGTCAATGCGGTCGCCCCTGGTGGTACGGTCACCCCGCTTAAGGGTCCCGAATCGCTTGGCAAGCAGGGCGCCAAACTGTCGGAGATTCCGGGTTTTTCAGATGCCGTGGCTAATGCGGTGCCGCTGGGCTTCATCGCACAGCCGGAGGACCACACTGGCCATTACGTGCTGTTGGCCTCGCGGCGTAACTCCCCGGCCACAACGGCGGCCATTCTGCAAAGCGACGGCGGGTGGGAAGTGCGCGGTAGACCGGGGCGTAAGACTTAGAAGCGCTAACACAATGAATTTTGGAGCTGTCGCCAGCAGATGATGCAGCAGGCGATTTTCATGAATGCCT